>NZ_CP150207.1:345000-690000 GCF_037969765.1 Paenibacillus sp. FSL W8-0186
TCTTTGGTGGACTATAGCGGAAATCCGGTTGAACCATCGACAATAGAAGTCACTCTTAACGGGTCTCCGTATAATGCTAGTTTTGGCGAAGGCTTATCGGATGGATTTAAAGCGGGAAGCTTTGTGCTGAAACTAGATATAGATCGCCCGGAGAAGATTCAGCAATACCAGCTTGTCTTTGCGCGAGAAGGCTATGAAGAGACAACACTTACAATAACTTTTAGAACAGTTGGAACAGTGTCTCTTAAGGGGATCGGCGCAATCATCGGGCAGCCAGTGATCGGAACTCAACTAACAGCAGGTGCTCTGAATTATGATGGCATACCTGTTAACCAGAACGTTGTCTATCAATGGTATCAGGCAGATTCAGAAGATGGGGTATATACTGCTATTGCAGGAGCTAATAACCCCGTCTATGAGCTAACGGCTGAGAATGGCAATAAATATATTAGAGTTGGCGTTAAAGCCGATGAAATTCAAGTCAGTGGTACGGCGTTGAGTCCAGCATTCGGTCCAATAGAGAGTCCGATAAGTGTAGATGATGTATTTGCGGCGATTGAAGCGAAGTATCTTGGAAGTAATTCAAGCGCTAATAGCATCATCTCAAACTTGGTCTTGCCTACTTCGCTACCTGCATATCCGGGAGTCAACATTGTCTGGTCTTCCAGCGACGAACAAGTGATAACGAATACCGGGATTGTTACTAGACATGAAAAGGAAGATCTATTCGTCACTTTGACCGCAACTCTGAACGGGAAAGCAGCGGGAGCACGGTCATATGAGCTTATTGTCAGAAGTGCGGGGACAGAAAATGTAGAAATAGAAGGGTTTATTGATCCTTATTTTGTAGATGGTTACCCGCAGGCCTATGTCAAGAATGGGACAATTCACGTGAGATATGCTCTTAATAAGCCTGCTGAGGTTTATATGGTTGTCAATGTTATGAACGGCTGGCAGCAATCTGATGTGAAAGCAGTGCTTGAAGGTCACGCAGGAACTTATCAGATCGTATATGTAGATACCTGGCCGTACTTCCAATTAGGTGAATTGGAGGTTAATCAGGTACAGGACTTTGATACAGGAGTGAACATTTCCAGATATAGTAATGGAGAAGCAAGAGTCGAGTTTGTTATTGTCGATGAAAAGAATAATTATACTTCGTCTAATGTGACTACGATTTTATTTGATCAAGCTGTCGTTGTTGCTTTGGATACAGAACCACCGCGTGTTAGTCGCACATATATTAATAATGCACTGGATACAATTTATATTTATTACAACGAGATGCTTGATCCGGGCGCTGTGCCTTCTGCGGAGGATTTTGCGTTAAGTTCCGGGCAAATAGAGGGCGTCTCCATCTATAATTATACCGGTGGTTTTGGAGAGGTTCCGCCGTATGTCAAGTTGATGGTCAGTGGAATCGTGGAGGCAGATAAAGATGTTCTTACCGTAGGTTATAGTGGTAGTGCTTTGCAGGATCTTTCAGATGCAAAGAATAAAGCTCCAACCTATACTAATGAGAAGGTAACAACGATACAGGAAGAGTTTGGTAAAGTTATGATTAGTTCGGATCGCCAATCTATGATTGTTGAAATTAATCCAGGGTGGAATCCACAGGATAATGTAAATCTAGGGTTTAATTCAGAAGAGATGAGATCACGTTTTGTGGTTGACATTGATGGAAAAGGGCAATTTAAACCAAGTGTGGTTGCTGGTTACCGATATTCAATCGAACATATTACTTATACTTTAAAATTTGATGTTCCTCTTCCCGTAGGAGAGGCAGTTATGCAATTTAACACATCAGGTATAACTAACTGGGCCAAAGACGCTTATCCAGATCAGTTAATGTCCGATAAAGTAGAACAAATATCTTTACCTGGATTGCCCTCAGCGACGTATTCAATTACAGAAAAGAGGATTATTCTCAATTTTGCAAACGGGTTTCAACTTGGCGACCGAAGCTTGGCAGCTGGGTTAGTGCTGAAAGTGGACGGTGTAGAGTATAAACTTAGAGGTTTCATTGTATCGCCAAGGAGTCAGTATGCTAATGGCGAGAGGATTAAGAACAGCCTTGAAATTTCGCTTTACGACTCTTATGAGAGTAAAATTAAAAATGCCATCGAATCGGGTGCGGATATTCAAATTAAATATACCAAAGTGAACGGTACTAAAGATCATCAGTTGTCAGATGCAGGAGGAACATTGCTCCCTGATTTCGATTATGTACAGGTCATGAAGCTGCCTTAGATGCTACATGAGGATATACTAAAGTAACTTTATTGTTGCATTAGCTGTATCTAAATAGGGCACCAACCAAAATTAGGTTGGTGCCCTATTTTATTGTCGGCATTAGGCGTATTACTTCCCCGCCCCAAGATAAGGCGCCAAGCCCTTCGCAATCACATGATGGCCCCGGTCATTGGGATGGATGGGCAGGAAGCCGCTCAAGGCATCTTCAATCTTGCCTTTGCGATAGCCATATATCAGTTGGCTTTGCTTGCCTTCGAACCAAAGATGGGTGGGGATGACTTTCGCATTGTAGCTTCGCGCGACTTCTTTCGTTGTTTGATTCAAGCCGCTGATCGCTTTGGCGGCCAGCGGGCTGCTCGGAAAAGGATTATATTGCGTACAGCAGAGAATTCGAGCATGGCTGGTATTTTTAATCTGAGTCAGAATCGCGTGCAAATTTTGTTTATAACGAGCTACGATTCGTTGTGCGTCTAAGACTTGTTTGCTGGCAAGGGCGGACAGCGCTGCATTTGCCAAGTCCACGCCTCCAATCCAGACGGATACGACATTTGATCGGCTGATCACAGAGGAGCCCTGCCATACCGCGGCATCCAGCAGATCCAAGGTGTTCCACCCAGGGCGTGCTAGAACATATCCAATCACCTTATGGGAGCCTGAAGCATTTACTAGGGATGCGGCGACTCGGGGATAGGCTTTTGCGAAAGAGGAGGCATTCTCCCCGAATGTAATCGAATCGCCAAGAGCGGTATAGATCATAGGAAGATATCCCTCACTTATTTATAATCACACACCTTAGAGGTATAATATGGGATTTGCGCATAGGTGGTGCGGGAGTATGAAATGAAATCGAATCATGATTTATTTTCCTTAATCACTTAAACTTGGGAATAGGTTGAAATTTAATTTTAATGTGAGGGGTGTGTCTGATGGACAAATACAGCAATATTCTCTGCAGCATAATTCTTTCTATTGCTTTTCTTGGAGGATGTTACATTATATTTCAGAGCCAGGAGGATGGTTCTGAAATTAGAGAGGCTGCGAATGCTGATGGGAGTACAAATCAAACTGTCCTTAGTAATAAAACTATTTTAACGGAAAGCGGACTGGCCCAATACTTAGGAATTACAGCTCAAGAGGTCACTCATTTAATTAGCTTAGATACAGCGAAAAGGAAGCAATACAGTGGGGGGATTTATGATACGTACTCATTTATGCCTTACATGAAGCTTCCCAACGGCACTCATATCTTTTTAAAGAGTGAGATTGAAGAATGGGTCAGGTATCAATCCCGTGCTTTTAAAGGGGGATAATATTAAAAACAGTTTGCATCATAGGGACCGGTCATCCGGTAAAAATTCTTGACACCATTCTACCCTGATGATATTATACAAAATAATCCAAGTTAATTGATGTGAATTAACAGAATTAAAACGACTTCACCGGACCGCCGGAGGGTCTCTCTTATCGAACAGTGGCATGTATTATGCCTTTCGATCAGGGGGACCTTTGTGTTTTCTTAGGGACTTTTTGAGGATTGGTGAAAGGAAGAGAAGGGGGAGCTTGATATGGAAAAGAGAAAGTCCAAACGGGCAGCACAGGGAGTTATCGCGGCGGCTTCGGCTTTGCTGCTGGCGGTGGCATTGTCCGCCTGCAGTGCAAACGGCAGCGGAGGCCAGGCGGAGGGCCGCTCGGCCTCGGGGGGAGCAGCAGCCACGCCCTCATCAGAAGCAGCGACAGCGGATGCGCCGTCCGAGACGAGGGATATTACGATCCGCATCGGATATCAGAAATACGGGACGATCAATATTCTGAAAGCGGACGGAGCGCTGGATCGCCGCCTGGAGGAAGAACGCAACATTAAAATCGAATGGACGGAGTTCCCGGGTGGGCCGCAATTGCTTGAGGCGCTAAACGTAGGGAGCATCGACGTTGGGCATACGGGAGAGGCGCCGCCGATTTTCGCTCAGGCTGCGGGTGCCAAGCTCGTCTATCTGGCCCATGAGCCGGCCAGTCCCCGAAGCGAGGGGATTATCGTGCCGAAGGATTCGCCGCTTCAATCCGTTGCCGAGCTGAGAGGGAAAACCGTTGTGCTCAACAAGGGCTCCAATGTTCATTATCTGCTGGTGGAGCAGCTGGAGAAGAACGGCGTGGCTTATAAGGATGTGGATGTAAAATACCTGCCGCCCGCCGATGCGCGCGCCGCATTCGAGAAAGGGAGCGTGGATGCCTGGGTCATCTGGGATCCATTCCTCGCCGCTGCGGAGACCGCCACGGGGGGCAGGGTGATTGCCAATGGGGAGGGCGTTGTCTCCAATCATGAATTCTACCTGGCCACCCGTGAATTTGCCGAGAAGTATCCGGATCTCGTAGAGATTCTGCTGGAAGAGGCGGATAAGATCGACGCTTGGTCCAAAGACCATCCGCGAGAGCTTGCGGAAAAGCTGTCGCCCCAGCTCGGAATTGATGTCGAATCTCTGGAGCTGGCCGCAGGCCGCAGAGCCTACGGCATTCAGCGGATCGACGAGGAGCTGATCCAGGCCCAGCAGTCGATTGCTGATACCTTCTATGAGCTGGGATTGATCCCGGATAAGCTGGACATCCATGACGCGGTTTTAAAATAACATGTGCACAGACACGGATTAGGGAGGAGAAGAGTGATGAAAGTTTTTTGGTTCATACCGACCCATGGAGATGGGCGTTATTTAGGTACCAGTCAAGGCGCGCGTGCGGTGGATCTTCATTATATGCAGCAGATTGCCGTCGCGGCCGACCGGCTCGGCTATGAGGGTGTATTGATTCCAACGGGCAGCTCCTGCGAGGATCCGTGGGTAGTCGCTTCTTCGTTAGTGCCTGTTACGCAGCGTCTGAAGTTCCTCGTCGCGCTCCGGCCGGGGCTAACCTCGCCGACGCTTGCGGCGCGGATGGCCGCGACATTGGATCGTATTTCGGACGGCAGGCTGCTGCTGAACGTCGTGGCCGGAGGCGATCCCGTGGAGCTGGCCGGGGACGGCTTGTTCCTGGATCATTCCGCGCGTTATGAGCTGACGAGTGAATTTCTCGATATTTGGCGCCGGGAGCTCTCTGGGGAGACCGTTGATTATGAAGGGAAGCATCTGCGGGTCGAAGGCGGGCATATTCTATATCCCGGCATTCAGCAGCCTTATCCGCCACTCTGGTTCGGCGGCTCGTCGGAGGCGGCGCAGCAGGTGGCTGCGGATCATGTCGACGTCTACTTGACCTGGGGCGAGCCGCCGGCCGAAGTAGCGAAGAAGATCGCCGAGATGCGCAGGCTGGCTGAAGCCCGGGGACGCACGATCCGGTTCGGCATCCGCCTCCATGTCATCGTTCGCGAGACGGAGGACGAGGCCTGGGCTGCGGCCCATGATCTCATCAAGCATCTAGATGAGGAGACGATCGCCGCGGCGCAGAAAATTTTTGCCCGTTTCGATTCGGTCGGGCAGAAGCGGATGTCCACGCTGCATGGCGGCAGCAAGGAGCAGCTGGAGATCAGCCCGAATCTATGGGCAGGGATTGGCCTTGTCCGCGGCGGCGCAGGCACGGCGCTGGTCGGCAGTCCGGACATCGTCGCTGAGCGGATGCAGGAATATGCGGATCTCGGGATCGAGACGTTCATATTCTCGGGTTATCCGCATTTGGAGGAGGCCTACCGCGTGGCGGAGCTGCTGTTCCCGCTGCTGCCGCTGCAGCAAAGAAGCGAGGCGGCGGGGCCGTCATCCATCAGTCCGTTTGGCGAGCTTATAGCAAACAATGTGCGGCCAACGCCGAAGGCATCGGCACATTAAGAGGAGTCGATACGAATGGGAAAGAAGAACTGGCATTTACAGGCCCTGCCTTGGTACATCCCCCTGTTCATTCTGATCGTCTGGCAGGTGCTCGGCAGCACGGGGCTGATGCCCGAACGCACGCTGCCGTCGCCGGTGGAGGTGTTCCAGGCCGGCTGGAAGCTCACGACGAACGGGGAATTGGCGGCGGCAATCGGCATCAGCACGTGGAGGGCGCTGATCGGCTTTATCATCGGCGGCTTGCTGGGTTTCGTATTGGGATTATTGAATGGAGTCATCCCGCTGGCGGAGAAGCTGACGGATTCCACGATCCAAATGATCCGAAACGTACCGCATCTGGCGATGATTCCGCTCGTGATCGCCTGGTTTGGCATCGGGGAAGAGGGTAGAATTTTTCTTGTCGCGCTGGGCGTATTTTTCCCGATTTATATTAATACGCTGCATGGCATCCGCTCGGTCGATCCAAGCCTGATTGAAATGGGACAGGTGTACGGGCTGCGCCATTGGGAGTTGTACCGGCGCGTTATACTGCCAGGCGCGCTGCCGTCGATTCTGGTGGGCTTCCGTTTCGCTCTCGGCATCATGTGGCTGACGCTAATCGTGGCCGAGACGATCGCGGCCAATTCCGGCATCGGATATATGGCAATGAATGCGCGGGAGTTCTTCCAGCTGGACGTCGTGGTGCTTAGTATTTTACTGTATGCACTGCTTGGCAAATTATCAGATCTGATGGCCAAAGGGTTTGAAAGGAGGTGGCTGCGATGGCATCCGCACTTCGCCAAAGAAGGCTCGCGATTCAAGAGCGTCTAAGAAAGGATACGCCTCGGGAGCCATACCTCGATGCGCCGCCGAAGGAACCCTCCCTGCAGGCCGAAGCGGACGAGAACCGGGAGCAAATTGCGCAGGATAACACTGCGACTAACGGCGTATCGATTGAGCTGGACGCGGTGTCCAAGCAATTCGGCAGCAAGCAGGTGCTGCGGAACATTCAAATGTCGGTGCAGCCCGGCAGCTTCGTGGCCATCGTCGGCCAGAGCGGCTGCGGCAAAAGCACGCTGCTGCGCCTTCTATCGGGGCTCGATCAGGCGAGCGGCGGATCCTTGAGGCTGCAGGGGCAGGAGGTTCAGGGCATTCACCCTGCAACGAGGTTCATGTTCCAGGATTCACGGCTGCTGCCTTGGAATACTGTGCTGGACAACGTGAAGCTGGGTCTGACCGGCTCGGGTTCCAACGATCCGCGGCGGCGAGCCTATGAAGCCCTTGAGCTGGTCGGGCTGGCGGATCGGGCTGAGGAATGGCCGTCCGTCCTGTCCGGGGGCCAGCGGCAGCGGGTCGCTTTGGCCCGGGCCTTGGTCGGGAATCCGCGCCTGCTGCTGTTCGATGAACCGCTTGGCGCGCTGGACGCGTTGACACGTATCGAGATGCAGCGCCTGATTGAGCATTTATGGAAGCGGCGGGGCTTTACGGCCGTTATGGTTACGCATGATGTGAGCGAGGCAGTGGCTTTGGCGGACCGGGTCATTCTGATTGAGCAGGGGGAGATTGCGCTGGACCTGCAAATTACGCTGGCTCGGCCGCGCCCTCGGGATGCGGGCTTTGCCCATTTTGAACAGATCATTCTTGACCGGGTATTGGCCCGGGATGACGGGGAGCCGCCCAGCCCTCATGTGCCTTTATACGATATTTGATGGGATTGTCCGGTTCTGGAAATAAAACGGCACGCATAAATATGAAGCATACTCCATACGGAATCATTCACCAATCAAGCGATCCTGCCTCAGGATCGCTTGATTGGTTTCTCAAGGTGTAATTAACGGGGCGATTTGCTCTGCGGGAGTGTGAGAGAGACATGCGCGCCAAAGGAAAGTGGATCAATTCTCCGTATGCTTATGCGCTGGGGATGTTCGCGATGATGGTGCCGAGCCAGGCCTTCAGCTCGTTTTACAGCTACTTCTATGTGGAGAAGCTGGGGCTGGGCATTGGGCTGGCTACTTTGGCGCGAACGGTTTTTCTTATCTGGGATGCCGTCAATAATCCGTTATTCGGGTACTGGTCGGACCGGACGCATACCCGTTACGGCCGCCGCAGGCCATGGGTGTTCGGGGCGATGCCTCTGTTCATGCTGTGCTTCGTACTCCTATTCTCCCCTCCAGATGGACTCGCGGAGCGAGGGCTGTTTAGCTGGTTTCTTATTATGCTTGTTCTCTTCGAGGCCGTGGCTACGGTGTTGTGGGTGAACTACGGGGCCCTGTTCCCGGAGCTGTTTCGCGGAGACCGCCTCCGCGCCAAAGCCTCTGCAATTCAGCAGGGCTACCAGGTTGCGGCGCTGCTTGTCGGTACGGCGTTAACGCCTCTTATTTTTACAGCAGTTGGCTTTTCCAAGATGGCTATTCTGTATGCGGGCGTATTCGCTGTATTTATGCTCCTCTGCATGATGAGCGTGCGGGAACGGGGAGAAATGGGCGAAGGAGAGCCGCTGCGGCTGCTGGCCGCATTTCGGGAGACGCTGCGGAATACAAAGTTCTGGGTGTTCAATATCGCCAATTCTTTTGCCCAAACGGTGAACGGGCTGGTCAGCTCGATCATTCCCTTCTACGCCAAATACGTACTAGGGATTCCAGAGGCTTCCGTATCGATCCTGCTGGCTTCTGTGTTCGTATCGGTCATTCCGATGGTGTTCCTATGGTACTGGATCATTCGCAGCATGGACGGTGTCAGAGCCTGGCGGCTGTCGCTGATTGCGTACGGCTTATCCGTCATCCCGCTTTGGTTCGGCCATAATTTGGCCAGCGGTCTGCTGGCGGGCATCGTGTTTGGCTTCGGGCTCGCAGGCTTCCTGGTGACCCCGGCACTGGTGGGAGGCCGGATCATTGATGAGGATGCCGCCAAAACCGGCTTAAGGAGAGAAGGCATCTATACCGCGGTAAGCGGGTTCATAACGCGTTCGAGCGGGCTGATCTCAGCGCTGGCTTTTTTCGTGGTGGGCCTTATTTTCGGGTATGAGAGCGGAGAGCGTCCGGGGCCTGAACCGGCGCTGGCGTTTCAATGCTTAATCAGCGTCGTACCGCTATGCCTGCTGCTCATATCCGTCATCATATCTTATACGGTAAAATTTGATTTTCGGGAAAATCATACGGAAGGGAGCCGTGGCAGCCATGAATAGAAAATTGATCATCAACTGCGACGATTTCGGACAAAGCGCGGCTATGAATGAGGCGATCATGCACCTGCTGGAGGAAGGCAAAGTGTCGTCGGCGACGATCATGGTCGCAGCCCCCGGCTTTGCAGAAGCCGCAACCTGGAGCGCGCGCCGGGGGCAGCCGAATATCGGCCTTCACTTAACATTGACGAGCGAATTCGAGGCGCTGCCCTGGGGAAGCTTAACCGGCGATATTTCGCTCCAGGATGAGAGCGGGCGTATGCATAAGACGGTAAGGGAGTTTGAGCAAAAGGCGCGAACCAGAGCGGTAGCCAAAGAACTGGATGCCCAATACGAGCGGGTTCAGAAAGCCGGAATAACGATCAGCCATATCGATAATCACATGGGCAGCCTGTACGGCATAGCAACGGGGCGCAGTCTGCTGCCGCTCATGTTCTGGAAGGCATCGCGGTGGAAAGTGCCGGCGCGGTTCTTTCGCTGCATTGTTCCTGATGACCCGCTGCTAAGTTCGTTGTCCGGCATTGAGCGTCCTGTCTCACGTGCCTCTGCGCTGGCGGATGCGCTGGGGGTGCCGATTCCGGACTATTTATTATCGCATCCCTTTGGCTTGCAGGCCGGGGAGACGTACGACAGCTTCAAGCAGTCGATCATTGGCAAGCTCTACAGGCTCCCGTCCGGGGTAAGCGAGATGTATTTTCACCCGGGGAGAGAGGATGCGTGGATGATGGAGCATATTCCCGATTGGCAGAAGCGGGTGTGGGAGTTTCGTTTGCTGTTTGATGCTGACTTGGCTTATGCCATGCAGGATGCCCGAGTAGAAATGGTGGACTATCGCTACATACGGAAGAAGCTGCGGCGTCCCCGGATCAGGTCAGGGATCAAACTTGTGCGGGAGCTTGCGAGGAAATGATGCTGATTCTGGCTTGCTGTTGATCATGGGGTGGAGTTTTGCTGAGGCTTGAACATGGCTTTGGCATGTCTGTGGTTGGTAGAATTGCCTAATTCTTAAGGCCTAGAGTTGGAAATATTCATAGGGGGCTCATAGGCAGTTCATAGGCAATTCATAGGCAGATTATGATTAAAGACACCTTTCGCGGCTCCCCTCTGCCATTTATTTCATATTAGTGATTTATATAGATTTCATTAGCCTATTGCCATCCTGTCCCTTATAGGTATACCGGTTTATTCCTTAAAAGTAGGCATTTTGGTAAAATATCAGACACTAATATTTTCCTGAAATGAGGTTGGACAAGCTTGAATAAAGTGGATCCTGGCCGAGTCGGGGGCTTGGCACGCGACCTGGAGCGTTTGGAGCGCACGATGGAGAACGGAATCACGGGAATGTCCAGGGAATTAAACCGACTAATAAGCGATGTGGAGGCGGCCTATTCCGATCCGTCCGAGCACTACGTGCGTTCCGCGGCGCGTGAAGCCAGCGGCTTGCTGCGGGAAATCGGCAAGCTGGCCGAGCGGATTGACGAGCAGATGAGGAAGAAGGTTCAGGCCTTACGTTATGCGGAGAATGAATACATAAAGGTAGAGAAAAATTCAACAAAGGCGACCAGCGTGAAAAAATCAGCGACGTTTACCCTCAAGGGGACGATTCAGAGCTGGTTTCAGCGCTTCTTAGAGAAAGGGAGACAGAATGTCGCTGATCCAGGCGAGGCTTCGTCTGCGGAGTCAAGGCCATCGCTGCTGCAATGGATTAAGGGCAGCTTGCTGGAGCTTCAGGACGCCTCTTTGGTACAGCGTCTGGACCCGGTAAAGGAGGACGAGCGGATCGCCTCTCTGCTGCAAATTTTGGACACCGGGACGGCGAAGGAGCAGGCGTGGGCGCGGGAGGAGCTCGAAGCCATTGCCTCTAGCTTCAAAGAAATTGCCCGCAACCAAGCGGCCTATAAAATATACGCCATCTACGATAATGAGCTGTACATGGGATACGCACACCGGTCCGCCCAGCAGCAAAGGGAGCAGCTGGCGAAGCTCGGCGTCGCTGAGGAATGGTATAAGTCCGGGGTCAGCTTGGCCGTGTTCTATAAAGGCTCCCCGCTGGATGCCTGCGAATATAACCCGCTGAAGCAGGATCTGTCCGCGATGCCCAAAGAGAGCGAGCTGCGCTTGATGATCGCAGCCGGTATGATTAATCCCCTCTACCGGGAATGGGCGAGACTTCACTATGACGCGATTGCGGCCGCGGTGCGTCAAGCGGCGGAGCGGCGCAGGGAAATGCAGGCGCTGTTTGATGAATACAATCAGGCGGTTCCTGCGGAGGATATCCGCAACATGCAGCAGTATTTGAAGGACATGAACATCTACCAAGGCGAGGTTACGGGCGAATATAATCAGGAATTCCTGATCGCCGTAGCGGGCTACCAACATATCGCGAACACGGTGAGCACCATGGCGGCGGTTCGGCGCGAGTGGTTCGGCTGGGAGCTGTTCGAGGTAGACGGGAAGATCACGAAGGAGCTGCTGGACTTAGCTTGGGCGGAAAGTAGCTCGGGCATGCGCAACAATCCGAACCTGAACACGGGCGGATTAACGGCGGCCGTAACGATCGTAGGCGTAGGGGATGGCATCGTCAGTCAATTGTTTGAAGACGTGAAGGACCTGGCCGAGTTCGCCGTCAATTCCAATCCGGCAACCCTGGGATTCTGGACAGATACCGTGCCGGGATATTACGCTATAGGGGAAGCGATAGCGACCGGCGAGCTGACGATCCATGATATGAGGAAGCTGCTCGGCGACGCCGCGGCAGAGGAATTCGTGGTTCCTTTCCAGGATATCATCGAGCTGCAGCCGAAGGTTCTTTCCGGTAAAGCCACCTATGAGGAGAGCGTAAAATACGGACGAGCCGTGACGAAGGCCTTCTTCGCCTTGACAGTAGTAGAAGGCGCCGCCAGAGCGGGAGCCAAATTCTCCGGCAAGACCGTGAAGGAACTTGTGAAGACCGTGAAGGAAGCGGCGCAAACGCGGCCGCAAACCTCTTTAACTACACCCGATGGCTTTACAATCCCTGTCCGGGATATGGACATGCCGAAGACGGAGCCGCAGTTCTCTAAGTCCAAGCCTGATTCAGGATCGGGCGGCGGGAAGATGGATTCTGTTGAGGGGGCCGGTAAATCTAGTGCTTCTACTATAAGGAATAGTGTTAGTAACGATTTACTAGACGATATGGAGTCTAAGGGTGGCCACTTACTTGATAAACATGTAAGTAAGACCAATGAAGATTTACTCAAGCGTGCTGCTCAAGAAGGAGTACCTTCAACTACCTTTTACAATAAGAGTACTGCATTAAAAGCAACACAAGAAAACATCAGAAAAAATGCAGAGCAAATTTCCAATTGGTTAAATAACCCGAATTCAAGAGGCTATTTGATTACTAAAGTTAAGCATGAATATTCGGTTGGGAGAGGCGTAGATGTTAAAAATGGGGGGAATTCTGCTTCGAAGCAAGTGACCGATAATTTAACGACCTCTCAGCTGTACTTGGTTAAAGATCCTTCAATGCCTGCAGGTTATAGAATTATTACAGGATATCCAGTTTTCGAATAAGGAGAAGAGTATATTGACTAATGAACAAGAAAAATATGAAAACTTAAAGTATTTTATTGAAAGTTATTTTAATTGGAGTATGGATTATACTGATTTAGGTAAGTTAATTGAGGAATATGAAGAGCGCGAGTCATCATTACATGTAGATGGTCTGGTTCAAGAAATTAAGGAAATCAGCGAACTTAGAAATTGGGAAGAGATAAAAGACTTTGTTTATTTACATGGTAGAAGAAATTTATCAAATAAAAAAATAGAACAAATGATTGAACTATTTATGGTGAAACTAACGGATTTTAATAGATAGTTGACTTGAAGTTCAAAACGTATAAAAGATGCTGTTATTTCCAATCATTAAATGATGTGATAGGGAGGGATAGCATGAACGGTGAATTGAACTTTGAAACGTTTAAGTATTTTCTTGAATGTTATTTTAATGTTAGTGCCAACTATGATGAATTGGATAGACTAATAAATGAATTCAATTCATCTGAAAATCAGAAATATAGACAACAGATCAGATTCGAATTAGAGCAGATTCTTCAACTGGATAATTGGAATGTGGTTCAGAAATTTGTTAAAAGCTATGGTATGAGAAACATGAATGAAGAAAAACTTAAATGGTTAATTTTACGTATCTTAAATAATTTAAAATGAGGATAAAACAGCAAAGGGGTTTGATGTCATCATCAATCCTATTACTGGACTTCTAGCTCAAGCACCTCAACAATTTACGGATAAACAAATATTGGTCAAAACAACATGTTTGATCCATTGTTTGGAGGGAAAAAGTGATGTCTATTAGTGCCATGGTTTTAGATGCACAAGATGAGTTTGAAGAGAAATTTTTTATTCCTGTAGCTGCTGAGTCTTTCTTTAATAAATGCTGGGAGCCAGCAATCGAAGAGTTAGGACTAAAATGGACGAGGGTATTTCACGTTGGTATTGATTTAGTTAAAGAAGATTTTCCATTTGTTTTAGAAGAACTATTAGAAATAAAAGAGTGGGCGAAGAAGAAATTACCTGAGGAAGATAAAAGGAAAGTAATTGAAAGAATCGCATTGATTGAGACCGAAGTGCCCAAGGTTTTTACTCATCGGGATGGGATAGTGATTTTTATTGGGTAGGGTAGACTACTTTGTACCAGTACCATGGGGAGTGATTAATTGTTGAATGTTAGTCACGTTAAAGACCTTTTGAAAGAACGCTCGGAGTTGGAGTTGAATAATCCTAAATTATATGACTACTGGACTGCATTTACTGAGCTATTAAGTAGAGATATTGACCAAACTATTGAATTTTTAGATAGTTGTACTGAAGAAGAAATTTATTGGTTAAGTGAGGTGTTCGAAGATATTTCTTACAAAGTAAATAGTAGAGCATTCATCGACTGTTTGAAGAGATTAGAAAATAAATATCCTAATATAGATTTAGCAGATGACATTAAATCTGCTGAAGATTGTATAGATGAGAACGGCTAGGTTCAAGTATTTACGGAACTAGGCACTTACGTGATCAAGGATGATGAATGGTGCTACAAAAATCCGAGAGATATCAATCAAGATTAATATGTATTGAACAGGTCAATTATGGTTAAGCCTACCATGATTGGCCTGTTTTATTTTAACTTATACAAGAAAGAGTTTGAATATGGAGTAGAATCTAAGAAGCCTTCTTCGCCTTGACAGTAGTAGAAGGCGCCGCCAGAGCGGGAGCCAAATTCTCCGGCAAGACCGTAAAGGAACTTGTGAAGAATGTGAAGGAAGCGGCGCAAACGCGGCCGCAAGCCTCTTTGACTACACCCGATGGCCTTACAGTCCCTGTCCGGGATATGGACATGCCGAAGACGGAGCCACAGTTCTCTAAGTCTAAGCCTGATTCGGGATCAAGTAGCGGGAAGATGGATCCTGTTGAGACAGCAAGCATTACTCAAAGACAGAAGGAAATAATTAAGTCTTTTGATCATTTGAGTGAATTTTAAAAAAATACTTTGATGCAAAGAGCACGTGATGGAGTTATTAGTCCTGAAAAATGGACAGGAAATATATCAGGTGTAAAAGAGTTTAAGAACGCTGATGAATTTGCGATTGCTGATAAATGGCTCCAAGAAGGTAAGAATGTAGACAAGTTAGCTGATGTTAAGGGAGTGGATGGAAACCTAATTCCAGGTGCTGACTTTAATGTAGATGGAATGATTATTGAAGCAAAGACAGCTAATAGTAAAAATATGAATACCACATCTAAAAAAGCTATAGAGGCAATCAATAGACAGGGAGAGAATGTTGTAATAGACGGTAGGAAAATTGGATACACAGTTGAAGATGCAAAACAGATTATAGAAATAATCAATAGAAAGACAGGAGGGAAAGGAAATGTAGAGATTTGGATAAATGACGGATCTGTTATTAAAAATAAATAAAAGGGGATGGAATAATGGCGTCTTTTCAATGCAAATGTGGATATGTACTTTCAAATAGCCAAGCACCCGATGATGTAACTATTTGGGCTTATACGGATCGTGAATGGGATGAAATTACAACTGAATATTACGGATATTATAGATTTACCTAACCCAAGAAACAGTGTATGGCGTTGTCCTAATTGTGAAACCATCTATGTGTTTGATGAACAAAACAAATTAAAAAAAAGATATATACTTGATCCTGAATTGTGATGAACAAATTCTTTAGTTCATCGCCTGTTGTTGGACCCCACCCAGTGTCGAATGAACCCATCATTCAACCAATAACACAGATACCTATATATCAAATTGGGGGAAATATACCCGAATATAGACATGGAGGAAATGCATCCAGCGTTATATCTTATAAAGACTATACAATAATTGAAGATCCATTTTATGATGAGGAAAAGGATGAAATTGAACCGATCTGTAAATTAGAGACAGTTGAATTTGTGAAAATTATATTACTGTGGGCTTACGAAACTTATAAATATAAAAGCGAGAGGGGAGTGATTGCTCTAGAGGAGGCAGATATGGTTATGAAGTGGATTGAACAAAAAGTGGTAGAAGTTAAGAGTATAGAAAATGAATCTATAAAATAGCTTGTGTAAAGCCATTTACAACCTCAACAATATTTGGTCGGAATGTGGTTCGGAAATTTGTTGATGAATGATTACACAGCTTTAGTCCAATCTAGCAAAATACTAAAGCTGTTTAAATTCAGTAGAGACAGTTCCCCTCACATTTGGGAACTGCCTCGTTTTTTTAGATCATATATAGATCATTCTGTATCCAGAGGAAATAAGGGTCTTGGAACATGACGATAATCGATATTCTCTATACGCTGATAGGTGGCACCAGGTGTCATGGAGAGAATGTCCAGCTTAGAAACAGCACTTAACTCATTAAATAAGTATCCCTGTTTGACTACGATAATGTCATAATCCTCCCAATTTAGTCCAGCACGGGTAAAGTGGTTTAACGTAATAAACGATTCCCCGCGATTGGCGACTACAACGTCCAAGCTGCCAACAGAAACTGTGCACACATCTCCTACTTTATCACTTGTTGCATTTAAGTACCCTAGAAGGTCGCCTTTCGATGTTAGTGTTCCCTCCAACAAGACGGGCTGGCTATTTTCATCTATTTTTGTTCCCACTTCAACTGTAACAGCTTCTCCTATGCTGCAGGATTTCAGTTTTTCGTAGGCCATGGGATCATGAATAGCGGAAATTAACACCTTCTTGCGGCCTAAATCCTTATTTTTAAATAAATCCAGCAGCAGGGTGTTCATCCCAATTGCGCCTGCTGTTGTATTATCTCCAGAGTCAGAGATAAAGACGGGTTTCAGTTGTTCATTCAACGCTCTATCTACAGATTCTTCTGGGTCAAGTACAACCGCATCAAAATCAAATTCATGGCGTCTGCTGAACACATAATGGGCTAATTCATCCTTCACCTTCTCAGCTAGTTCTTCATATTCCTCCGATTCAGGAATGACGAAGATGGACGAGGCTGTGTTCTCCGAATCACTCCATGCATGACAAATAAAGAATGATGCCGTTGAAATTCCTTTTATTTTCTCAACCTCATATAATTTTTCAAAAATCGAACGAAGCGGCTCGCTTTTCCCAAGTGCTTTTTCACCAGGAATAATCATCGGCAATCGAGTAAACGCGGGTTTAATCTTCGTATTATTTTTTAGACAATCAACTAATAGCTGAGCGGTCTCTTTCTCGACTTCAAGCTGGTCAACATGCGGTACGGTTCGATACGCCTTTACAATGTTGATGTATTTATAATAGTCTAGTGCGATATTACCGTGAATATCCATGGTTAGAGAGATTGGAACATCCGGCCCGACACATTCACGAATTTCTTTGACGAGTGCTAGTTCACCTGAACCCACTTCCTCTACAACCATCGCTCCGTGCAGATGTAGCCAAATTCCATCGATATCTGGGTGCTGCTTCAATGAGGAAATCAATTTATCTGCAAAGTACCGGTAGGCCTCTTTTTTTACAATGCCCGATGATAATGCTGTTGCGTAAATACTTGGGATGACTTCAATTCCATTTTCCCTAAATACTTCTGTACCAGCAAGGCGGCTAGCGGCATCTTCGCCTTCTGCTAGTACAAAATCATGAATGTCTGTCAGGATCGGATTAAATGTGTTTGTTTCGTGATAGAGGCAGCCTACAACAACCTTCATTTTGATGTCCCCCTTATTTTTGTTTTAAAGCGTTAACAATATTAGCATGTTCGTTATCAAGTTTATAGAAAAATAATACGACGACTTGAAGAATGGTGATGATAATCGGCAATCCTAACATTAATAGGAGGATCATATTCTTCACCTGGTCTGTGATTGCCGCCGGATTATATCCAGCCCATCCGAGAGCGTACGCTAGCAAAGAAGAACCAAGTGCTACACCGAACTTTGTAGAAAAACTATAACTGGATACGAGTAATCCTTCTGGACGTTCACCAAACTTATATTCCTGATAATCAATGGTGTCCCCAAGCATGGTCAGATTCGCAGGATCTCCGTATCCTATGAGGACATTGGCAATAAAGAAAATAATAGAAAACAACACGACAGATTGACCATCTACAAAGTAAAGTGAAGCAAGCAGCACTACGGCAATCGCATAGAACAGCATGCTTGAATTACGGCTGCTGAATTTTCTTAAAATCGAAAGAGCGAAGAAACCGCCAGCTAAATTAGCCACGTTTAATAAAGTGAGGTAATAAGGCACCATATTAGGCTGTTCCAATACATAATTCACATAATAGATGAGAACACCATTCATAATTCCTAGCCTTACAAACCATAGAAATGAGTTTAATGAGGTAAGCACCCAATATTTATTTTTGAACATTTGACCAATAGAGCGTTTTACATTCGTATCCGTTTTCGTTTCTTTCAGCGGTTGTACGCGCTCTTTACAATACTTAAAGGTAAGCCAGAATAAAATGACTCCGATAACGGAATAAATCGCCATAACAATTGGAAAGCCCAACTGCTGGTTTCCGCCGCCAAGATAATTGACCAGAGGCAGCGTTAGCGAGGCCACCAAAATGGCTCCAATCGAACGGCCGATGGCCCGGTAACTGTTTAATTCGCCCTTTTCCTTCGAATCCCTCGACATCATCGGCATCAGGGCTCCATAAGGAATATTAATCGCTGTATAAACAATGCCCAAAATTCCATACGTAATATAAGCGTAAACTAACTTACCTGTATCGGAAAAATCGGGAGTGATAAAGGTAATCACACTTAAGATCCCAAACGGAATAGCAACGTATAACAAGTACGGGCGCGTCTTCCCGTGCTTGCTATTTGTTTTATCCACAAGAACTCCCATGATCGGGTCATTCAGCGCATCAAAAATACGTGTAATAAGAAATAAAGTTCCGACAGCCGCCGCCGTAATTCCGAACACATCCGTATAAAAGAACAAGAGATAACTATTGACCATTCCCCACACAAAATTTGAAGCAATATCGCCATAACCGTAGCTGATTTTTTCTTTCAAGCTTAGCTTTTGAGTAGATTGCTGATATCCCGTAGTTTGTAACACCGGCTCCATAGCCATGGGTCTTCACACTCCCGCTGTTGTATAAAATCTCCGATAAGTTAAATGTTTAAGCGCTTTCTTTAAATCGAGAAAACAATAATCCCCTACCCATGTAAAGTTTCTTGTGTTTCTTGTTTAACTAAGTAGGCTGCCCCAATTATGCCGGCATCATTACCTAGTTTGGCAATTTCGATGTGACAATTTTGGCTGATTCTAGGCAGAGAATATTTTTGAAAAGCCCGCCTTACGGGTTGAAGCAGCTGTTCTCCAGCCTTTGATACGCCTCCACCGATAATAATTTTAGAAGGATTAATCATCGTAGCCGCATTAGCAATTAATAATCCCAGAAGATCAGCCGTCCGTTGAATCACATCCTCGCTGATCCTGTCGCCCTTGCCGGCTAAATCAAAAACATCCTTAGCATCTATTTTTCCATTCGTACGATACAGAGCCGCTAATCCGCTTTCAGGATGTTCAGCAATTTTATCCATCGCTTGCTTTACAATTCCGGTGGCCGATGCAATCGTATCTAAGCAGCCTGCACGGCCACAATTGCAAGGATATCCTTCTGGATCTGCAATAATATGACCAATTTCTCCCGCTGTACCATTCATTCCATTTAAAATCTCGCCATTTGCGATAACTCCACTGCCTACGCCTGTTCCAAGTGTAATGGCAATAAGATCTTTCGCGTTGTTGCCAGCCCCTATCCAATTCTCGGCTAAGGCCACTAAATTGACATCGTTTTCGACATATACGGGCAATCCAGACCGTTGTTCTAATTCTTTTCCGAGTTCAAAGTCTTTCCAACCAATGTTTACAGCCTCATAAACAAGACCCGTTGTTTTATCCACAAACCCTGGTGCGCCGACACCTATACCTAAAATATTTGTCATTTGAAATTCAGATATTTTACGAGTAACTGAATTCCAGATTTCATCAACAATATATAATCCTTGTTTCTCTCTATTTGTATCTATTTCCCATTTGTGAATGATATCTCCTTGCATGTTCAGGAAGCCAATTTTGACCGTTGTCCCTCCGATATCTATTCCTATAATGGTTTCTCCCATTGAGGTCACCCTTATTCTATCTATATTTAATGAGCCAGTGCCTAAAGCTGGCCTGCTTTTAGGCACTGATGCTTTCATGTCTTGCTAGATTGCTATAAATGATTAATATTTTTTATCCAATAAAGAAGCTGCTGCGTCATCCATAATAAATGTTACATTTGGATGCGTTCTCAGAATAGATGCAGGACAGTCCTCATGAATTGGCCCTTCCAGCGCAGCTTTCACGGCTGCAGCCTTTCTCTCTCCAGATGAAGCCACGAGAATATGTTTTGCCTCCATAATATCGGCTAATCCCATCGTCAGCATCTGCGTCGGCGCCTCTTCAGCAGTCAAGTTATGGTAGCCCATGGTGCTGTCAATTGTAGATTGATCACTGTCTGCTAAAAATAAACGAGAGTTAAATGGTATGCCTGGTTCATTTGCAGCCAAATGTGCATTCGTTCCAAGTCCGACAATTTGCAAATCACGTGGATATTTGTCGAGAACCTTTCGATAACGGTTGAGTTCCGCTTCTACATCCTCGACACTTCCATCCATAAGACCAATGTATTTCGGATGTACTTTAATCAAGTCATAAAACTTTTTATGCATATACGTATATACTGTAAAAGGCTTGTCTCTTTCGGCAACGTATTCATCTAGATTCGTAAAAATGGAATTCGCAATATTAAGCTCACCAGCATTGATGGCTTCAACCAGTAATTCAAATGTGCCGTCGTAGCTTGCACCCGTTGTCGTGTTAATGCTAGCGTTTTCGTTTTGCTTTAAAGTTTCAGCAATGACATCAAATGCGGCTTTGGATAATTCTTTATAATCTCTGACTTGAATAATTCTCATGATATTTCTCCTTTATAAAGTATTTTGTTCCATACATATTAAACTTAGTTTAATTATTGGGGATAATAAAACCGAATACACATGGATTCGGAGGACTTTAATACTAAATTCAATTACTTTATTAAACTAAGTTTATTAATTGCATTATAACACCCAGTTATTTAATATACAACCATGACTTGAACATTAAATAACTGGATGTTTTATCCAAAGGGACGGATCGTATAATCTATATATCATCATTTGTAAATCGTAGAAATTCATTTAACACTAGAGCGCTTGCTCCAATTACCCCACTATCTTTGCCAATGCTGGGATGGATGAGGTGAAAAGATTGATTCAGCGGGGACCAGACATATTTACTTGTGATTGCTTCAATATCCTTAACTAGTATGGGGTATTCTTGAACCATTGGGCCGGCCAGCAAAACCCCTTTAGGATTATACATACAAATCACATTGGCAATTGCTAGGCACAGGTAATGACGAGCTCGGTCAATCAGGGTGACAGCCCAGCTTTCCTTCCTTTCATAAGCGGAAAAAATCTCTTGAATCGGTCTTTGCGATTGCTTTTCGATTTCAGAGGAACACACATAGGTCTGCAAACAACCCAATCTTCCGCAATCACACATCGCTCCATTTGGTTCCATCGTTATATGTCCAATTTCTCCAAGCGTATTGAGATGACCGCGTAAAATTTCACCGTTCATCATGACAGCGCCGCCTACTCCGCTTCCGATATAAATGCAGACAGAGTCATGAAATTCAGTCATATTTCCAAATAAACTTTCGGCCAATAGTACGGTGCGAACATGGTTATCAACATACACAATATAATCGATCTTTTTTTCCAAGTAGGCTTTGATTTGAACCTTTTCCCAGTGAAACTGAGGAACAATCAGAGCTTCACCGTCTGGCCAGGTAATCAGGCCGGGGATACTGATCCCAACCGCAATAATTTTCTCTGCAATCTCATGATCAATCTGTTCTATTAATGCAGAGATGCCATCCGCAATTCGATCAAGTACAGTTTCTGCTTCTTGTTTAGCATCAAATTCCAAGTACTTTTTATCTAATACTTTGCCGTTTAAAGCGACAATCCCAATTTTGATCGCATTCCAATCTACTTCTACCCCAACGATGTAGGAGCCATTGGAGTTGATTTCTAACAGAGTCGCTCGTCTTCCAACCTCCCCTTCGATTTGCCCTACCTCGATGACTAGTCCATCATTGATTAATTCTTTAATGATTTTGCCAATACTTGTATGGCTCATCTTGGTTAAGTTGGCTAATTGCGTTCTTGAGATTTGTTTATGTTTCTGTATTAAACTCAATAACATAAAGTAATGGTATTTCCTCACTCGCCCTTGATCATATTTCAAATTAAACGTGGACATCTATTTGCCCCTTTCACAACATTTATTAAACTAAGTTTAGATATTATATAACTTTACCAACGATTGTCAATTTAGTCTGGTTTCTTGAAGGATTAGCATTCCGCTCTCCGTAAGGGAACTCTCTCACGACTAATGTACACGGTTTTCTGCAAATTGAAAATATGCCGTACATCAACAATCATGGACAGACGAATTCCATCCTAGCTATAATAGATAAAATAATTTGGCCTGATGATCTCCCCCGCAAAGCGGGAGGTTTCTAAGCATGAGGATGTGAGCGGGCATGTTCCGGAAATGGTTTATTCGCAACAGCAGCATACAGAATAAGTTTCTGCTCTCGACCCTGTGTCTGATTATTATTCCGCTGGGGTTATTCGGGATCATCTCGTTTCAGGTCTCCAAGCAATCGATCGAATCGCAGGTCAGCCAATTGAATTTAAGGATATTAGGGCAGATTTCCGAAAAAGCGGACATGCTGCTGGACGACGTCATCTCGTTATCCAATACGTTTTATTTAAATAGAGAGGTCAACTATGGCTTTACGGCGCCGATTTCCCCGAACAGCTATGAAGAGGTTCAAATCCGCTCCGAGTTTGACCGGCTGCTGACGAGCTCGATTTATTCCTTCGCCAATTTGAAGCCCGACATTACCCTGCTAGGGTTGAATGGCCTTACGCTATCGACGAACCCGCTGGATACCAAACCGAGCATTCAAATCATGGAGCAGCAGGATTGGTACCACACGGCGACGGAGGCCAAGGGACAAATTCTGTGGATCACGGAGCCAATCCCGGGTCTGGCAACAAAGGGACATGACGATCGTTCGGTCTATGCGGTGCGGTCGAGCAATCGGTTCGAGAGCTGGGCACCGATCGGACTGGTCATTATCCGTATCGATGAATCCTCCTTGAAAAATTTGTACGCGGGTTCCTTGGACGAGAATCAGGAGATCATCATCGTAAATGAAGGTAAAATCATTTCATCGAATAACCCGGATCTCGCAAACGAAGATCTCAAGACTCGCGCCTATTACGAGAAAATCGATCAATATGAATCCGGTTTTTTTGTGGACCACGAAATGGGCACAGATCAGCTCATCGCGTTCCAAACCATAGGCAAAACCGGCTGGAAGCTGGTCTCCTATACGCCAACTCGAACGGTGCTTGCTAACATTAACAAAATTCAGACGGTAGTTATCGTCGTGTTTGCCATCGTTGTTCTGCTCTCATTCGCGGCTTCCTATTATATGGCCCGCCGCCTGGCGATCCCGATCAAGCGCTTGTCTAAAGATTTCGGCCGCGTCGAGGCGGGGGATCTGACGGTCCGGTCGCCCGTGTACAGCGAGGATGAAATCGGTCTGTTGACCCAGAAGTTCAACCAGATGGTGGAGAAGCTCAAAGCCTCGATGGAGGATGTGAAGCGGGAGCAGCAAAATAAGCGTCGAGCCGAAATTCAGACGCTGCAATCCCAGATTAATCCGCATTTCCTGTACAACACGCTGGCCTCGATTCGGTTCATGCTGTACAAGCACAAGCAGGAGACGGTCGATTCCGTTATCGTGGCTCTCGTTCGGCTGCTGAAGCAGTCCATCTCCAAGGAAGATGAATGGATCCCTGTCGAAGAGGAGCTGGATATTCTGAAGAACTATCTCTATATTCAGCAAATCCGCCAGGGTGATATGCTAGAGGTGCGATACGAGATTAAGGAAGACATTCTGGCCTACCGGACGATTAAATTGATTTTGCAGCCTCTGGTGGAAAATGCGATTTTTCATGGCCTTGAGCCGAAAAGAGGCCAAGGGACGATCGTAATCAAAGGGTATCTTCAGGACAGGGACATCCTCTTTGAAGTGATCGACGACGGTGTAGGGATGGAGCAAAGTGCTGTGCCGCCTTTGCCCGAGGAGGGGGCCATCGGTCAGACAGCCCTGTCGCATGGCGGAGGATTGTTGAACGTACATGAGCGCATTCAGCTCCATTTCGGACGGCAATACGGGGTGACCCTGGAATCGGCGGTAAATGCCGGAACAAAGGTCACACTGCGCATTCCGGCATTTTACAAACGGGAGGACATACAGCAGCTATGAATATTCTCATTGTCGATGACGAGCGGATTATCCGCGAGTGGTTTCGGATGACGGTGGACAAGCTCGGCGGGGACTGCCGGATCATTGGGGAGGCAGCCAGCGGGGAGGAAGCTCTGGCATTTTGCCGCCAGCACCAGGTGGATCTCGTCGTTACCGATGTGAAAATGCCGGGAATGGACGGGCTGGAGCTAATCAAGCGGCTGAAGGAGGAGCAGCCGGGCGTGCGTTCGGTGATTTTCAGCTCCTATAGCGAATTTCATTTTGCAGCCGAAGCTCTGAAGCTGGGGGCCAATGAATATATTCTCAAAGCCGAGATCACCCTGCCTGGACTTGAGGACATTTTGCAGAAAATCAAAAGGGATATTGAAATGGAACGAAGCAAGGCGCTTGAGCTGAATTCCTTGCGCCATGTGTTGAATCAGAACGAGCAGGTGCTGCGGACAGCCTATTTTGGGGAGCTGCTTCAGGGCAGCGCACAAGCCGCTCAGCAATTTGCGTCCAAGATGTCTTACTTTGGCATTGCCCTGCAGGAGAAGAATCTCGCGCTGATGGCTTTCGGCATTATTCCCGGATCGGTGAAGAATAAGAGGATCAGCGATCCCGAGCTGCTTCAGCAGGCCATGATTAATATTATCAACGAAACTCTGTTGACCGAGACGGGCGGGGGCTGTTCTTTTTTATACATGAATGAGGTTTACATGCTGCTTGTGAACGCTTCGGCATCAGGCATGAAATCGCAGCGGGAGCTGCTTCTGCTGACGGCGAGCCGGGTGGCGGAGAATGCAAGGCGATTCCTTGGCGTCGAGTCGGCGATAGGCATCAGCATGACCTACAGCAGCCTCTCCTATCTTCCCGAGCAGGCGCGCGAGGCACTGGAAGCGCTCGATCGAAAAAGATTCTACGGCGACAAGAGCGTCGCGTACTTTCAGGACTCGGACATGATGAGCCTGCATTCGGATGTGCGGACTCCCTCGCTTAAGCCGCATATGGATTCCTTTCACCGCTTATTGGGGGAAGGAAAGCCGCAAGAAGCGCTGCAGCAATTCGGCCATGTGCTGACAAAGGCGGGAGAGGACAGGTTGCTCTCCCCTAAACAAATGAAAGCGATTGTATTGGAGCTGATCTACTCGGCGATCAATTGGGCCCGCAGCCTGCAGCTGCCGGGGGACAGGCTTGAAGCGTTATCGGCGGAGATCACGGGACAGATCGTGCAGCAGGAGAGCTATCATCAGCTTGCCGCCTGGGCAACCGGAGCGGTTCGCGAGCTGATGGATTGGCTGGAGGCGTCTCGCCCGCGGTACGCGGAGCCGGTAGAAAGGGCGTGCGAGTACATTCGCCTGAATTATGCCGGGGAAATTACGCTGAAGGAAGTTTCCACACATGTTCATCTGAGCCGCACGTATTTCAGTGAATTATTCAAGAAGGAGACCGGCCTGAACTTCAATGAATACGTGATGCAGGTTCGCATGGAACAGGCAAAGAACATCCTCAAGCATCAGCATATGCGGATTTTCGACGTCGCAGAGCAGGTGGGCTACGCCAATCCAAGCTATTTTATCAAGCTGTTCAAAAAATATGCCGGAGTCTCTCCTTACGAATACATGGAATTGCATAGCAGCTTCCGGGCTCGCTAAACACTCGAACACCTCGCCTTGCGGGGTGTTTTTTTGCCTATATCCGAATAATTTGCTATGCGGCAGTAATATTGTGCTACTCCTTTTAGAGCGGATTATTTAAATTAATAGAGAAGGCGTTTTTTGTGGAGAAAAAGCGGAATTTTCGATCACTAGGCCATAAGGCCTTTTTTCTATAATGAATTCAGCAACAACAAGAAGACATGAAACAGGGAGGTCTGAACATGAAGAAGAAATGGCTGGCCACCGTGCTGGTGACCGTTCTGGCCGCTTCCGTGCTGAGCGCGTGCGGAGGCAGCAGCGGCACGGAGCAGTTGAACAAGAAGAAAGCGGACGGCAGTGGAGAAACAACGACGCTGACCTTCTGGAGAGCAGGTACCGATGCGCAGGAGAATGCGTATTGGAAACGGGTGATCAGCGAATTTGAAGCCAGTCATCCGGGCGTCAAGATCGAGCTGAGCGAAGCGCCGTTCGGTAATGACATGGAGACGAAGCTGAACGCGGCTTATGCCAGCGGCACGTCCCCTGACGTTCTGTCCTATACGCTGGCTTCGGTTGCGCAGCGGGCGAGCTTAGGCCAGTATGAGCCGCTTGATGGATATTTGTCCACTTGGGACGGCAGAAGCGATATGATGGAGAATATTTTGGATACCGGAACGTATAACGGCAGTCTGTACGGTGTGGGCTTTATCCCCGATCCGCGCGTCCTGCTGTGGCGGAAGGACCTGTTCAAAGAGGCGGGCCTGGATCCCGAGAAGCCGCCAGGAAGCTGGGAGGAGCTGGCGGACTATGCCCGGAAGCTGACGAAGAAGGACGGCAACACTACGACACTGGCTGGGTTCGCGATTCCGACAGCATCGGCATGGACGCTGTGGCAATCCTTTGTTCTGCAAAACGGCGGACAGATCATCGACGAGCAAACGAACACGCCATTGTTTGATTCGCCGGAAGCGATAGAAGCAACAGAATATTTGGCGGAGCTTGTATTAGATGGCATCACGATTCCTAACAATTCCGACAAATCGAATGAGAACCTGTTCCCGAACGGCAAGGCGGCGATCGCCTATGACAGTCCGGCAGCCTACACGAACCTGCAGAAAGAGAATCCCGAACTGGTTGGACAAATCGGCGTGTCCGGACCGATCGCCAGGAAAGAGAAGGCTACCTTCGCGGGCATGCGCTTGCTGTTCATGAGCTCGCAGAGCAAGAATAAGGAGCTCGCTGCGGAGTTTATTCAGCACATTATGTCCAAGGAAGAGACATGGAAGCGTTATACGGAGCTGGGAACCCCGGTTGTCCTGAAATCGCTGGAGCAGGATTATATCCAGGACAAGCCGGAGATTAACCAAGCGATCTTTGATGCAGTCTCGTACGGTAAAGGCGCAGCGAAGGTCACTTATGCCGGGAAGCTGAGCGAGATTATCAGCCAGAACCTGGAGGGCGCCTTCTACGGGAAGATTTCGGCTGAGGAAGCGATGAAGCAGGGCGTGGAGCAGTTGAACCGTGAGCTTCCTAACCTGATTGGAAAATAGAGAAATGTTTATAGAACGAGACGCCTGCTTGCTTCGATGACGCACAGGCGTTTCGTATAGGATGAAGAAAACCAGACTTCAGCGAGGTGGTTAACTTATGAAACCAACGCTATCCCGTTCTGTGGAGACGGACGGGAAGACTAGATCCAAGCAGCGGCTGAGCATCGACTATGTAGGCTATGCGATGATCGCGCCCGGCTATTTAATTTATTTTCTGTTTATTTTCATACCGCTGATCGTCGGCGTATATTACAGCTTTACGAACTATAACTTCTACAGTACGCCGGAGTTTATCGGCTTGCAGAATTATGCCCGGCTCCTGCAGGATGCGCTGTTCGGCAAGGCGATGTACAACACGTTCATCTATGCATTATTTACGATTGTGCCCCAATTGTTCTTAGGCTTAATTCTAGCCGTTCTGTTGAATGGCAAGCTCTTTGGCCGCGTCTTCTCCCGGGCTAGCATTTATATTCCTAACGTCACCTCGATGGTGGCTGTTTCGATGATCTGGCTGTGGATTTATGACCCGGCCCTCGGTATTTTGAATCGGATGATCAAGGTGTTTGGCATTGATCCCATTCAGTGGCTCTACAATCCGAACACGGCGATGATGGCCGTAGTCATTATGAGTATCTGGAAATCGCTGGGTTATACGATGATCGTTTACCTCGCGGGCCTGCAGTCGATTCCGTCCAGCTTGTACGAGGCGGCGCATATGGACGGGGCGTCGAAGATCCGGCAATTTTTCTCGATTACGATTCCGATGCTGAAGCCAACGACCTTTTTTATTCTGGTCATGTCCTGCATTAACTCGTTTATGGTATTTGAACAGGTCAATATTATGACGGCCGGCGGACCGCTGAACTCGACGACAACCGTCGTGCATCAAATTTACCTCCGCGGCTTCCAGGATTTCCAAATGGGATATGCTTCGGCAATGGCCATTGTCCTCTTTCTCATCACGCTGGTCATTACCTTGATTAACTTCAAGTACGGCAATCAGGGGGATGATTTGGATGTGGATTAATCGATGGGGGTGGGTAAATTGAGCAGCAGAAATATGGGCTTGGTAGTGATGTCGGTCGTTTTGCTGGCGGTATCGCTGGTCATGCTGGCGCCTTTCTTGATCATGGTGCTGACCTCGTTCAAAACAATGGGAGAGATCCAGTCACCGACCTTTTCTTTGTTTCCGAAGGTATGGCATTTTGACAATTATGCCGAAGCGCTGTCGCGGGGCGATTGGCTGAAGTATTTCTATAACTCCTTTGTCGTCACGATCATTACGGTTGTGGTCAGTCTGGTGCTGAATTCGATGGCGGGATACTCCTTCGCGCGGCTGAAATTCCCGGGAAGAGATATTTTGTTCTTCTCGGTACTGATCGGAATTATGGTGCCGGCCCAGACGACGATGATCCCTACCTTTCTGATGATGAAGCAGTTTCCGCTGGCGGGCGGCAATAATCTGTTTGGTCAAGACGGAATCGGATTCATTAACAGTTACACAGGCCTGATCCTGCCGTTTATCGCGGGCTCATTTGGGATTTTTCTCTGCCGGCAGTTTTTCCTCAATTTCCCCAGAGCTTTGGACGAAGCTTCGCAGATTGACGGGGCCTCCAAGTTCCGGGTATTCTATCAAATTTATTTGCCGCTGAGCAAGCCGATTCTGGCAACGCTGGCTATTTTTAAGACGACTTCGGCCTGGAATGATTATATGTGGCCTCTGATTATGACGAATACCGAAGGAATGAGAACGGTTCAACTCGGGTTGACGATTTTTCGCGGAGAGACGAACGTGGAATGGAACCTGCTGATGGCGGCGACGACTCTTGTTGTCCTGCCGCTTGTAGTGCTATTTTTGGCGGCGCAGAAATATTTTGTACAGGGTATCGTGACGACAGGGTTAAAAGCTTAATTTAGGAGGGGTTGGCATGAAGACCATTCTGGTATTGTTGGATACGCTGAATCGGCGCAGCCTTCCAGCCTATGGCGGTGAGGCGAGTACGCCGAATATTGACCGTGCCGCGGAGAAGTCCGTCGTATTCGGACAGCATTGGTCTGGATCGCTGCCTTGCATGCCGGCAAGAAGGGATCTGCTGACGGGGCGGGCATCGTTTCTGGAGAAAGGCTGGGGCGGCATCGAACCGTTTGACCGGACTTTGCCGGAGGTGCTGCGCGAGGCCGGAATATTCAGTCATATCATTACCGATCACTATCATTATTTCTCACGGGGCGGGGAGAATTACTGCCAGGCGTTTTCCACCTGGGACTTCCATCGTGGACAGGAGGGCGATCCTTGGCATTCCGTCATTGCCGAGCCGCCTAAGCCGGAGCAGTATTACGGCCGAATCGAGGATCAGTATGAGCATAACCGCAGCCGCTTTGAGCGAGAGGAAGATTATCCGGGACCGCGGACATTGTCTGCGGCATGCGATTGGCTGGAGCGCAATAAGGATGAGGATAACTACTTCCTGTGGGTGGAGGCCTTCGACCCTCATGAGCCGTTTGATTGCCCGCCGTATTATTTGGAGCAGTATAAGGACACATATAACGGACCGAGGTTTGACTGGCCGATTTATGGGGATGCCGATGTCCCGGAAGATGCTCTCCGTCACTTAAATGCAAGGTATGCCGCCAACCTGACGATGATCGATCATTGGTTCGGCAAGCTGCTGGACACGATGGATCGTCTCGAGTTACGGGAGGATACGTTGTTTATCTTTACGACCGATCACGGCTTTTTGCTCGGGGAGCATGAGCTGCTCGGGAAGAACCAGATGCATGTCTACAATGAATTGGCCCATATTCCGTTGATGATCCGCCCGCCGGGCGGTCAGAGAGAAGGCATGCGAATCCATGCTTTATCGCAAACGGTGGATTTGATGCCGACGATTCTGGATTATATGGGCGTCCAGGCTCCTGAAGATGTGAGGGGCTACTCCCTTCGAGGGCTGCTGGAAGGTCGAGAGGATCAAGTGCGCGAAGCGGCGATCTATGGATATCATGGCATGGCGGTGAATGTGACAGACGGACGCCATACTTACATGCGCGCTCCTAAGTCGGCAGATAATCATCCCTGCAATATCTACACGGCGATGCCGACGACGTTCCGCTCGTTTCTTGGCGGCGGTATGGAAAAAGAGATCGAATGCGGACGTTATTTAGAGCGTACGGATTATCCGGTATTCAAAATTCCGCTGACGGCGGAAGGCAGGCCTTATACGGGCAATCAACGGGTGCTGCAATCGCAGCTGTTCAGTCTCGAAGAGGATTACGCCCAGCAGCATCCACTGCAGAATGAGGCGGTGGAAGAGCATATGATCGATTTGCTCCGGGCGGAGATGGAGCGGGCCGATGCGCCGGAAGAGCAATACCTCCGCTTGGGGCTGGAGAAAAGAGAGGACGATTAGTATGATTTCGCTTGGAGATCGGCGATTCCGCCGGTTTCCAGGTCTATTTTTATATATTGGCCTTAGCATAACTGCTATGGAAACGGGATACCGTGAAGGAGGACATGATGAATCAATCTTGTGCAGCGGCAGCCTATGGCGATGTCGGCGTGATGTGGAAGACGGTGTCAGAGGACTGCAATCTTGCCTGCGACTACTGCTACTACAGTACTTGCGCTGGTAAGCCGGGTCCTAAAATCAATAGAATAGATTCTTCCGTTCTGGAGAAATTCATTCAGGAGTATATGAGCATCAGCAAGGGAAGGGCTTCATTTACTTGGCAGGGCGGCGAGCCATTGCTGGCAGGGCTGTCTTTTTTTGAAGAGGTGGTAGAACTGCAGGTGAAGCATGCGCCACCGCGCACCTCAATCAGCAATTCTCTGCAAACGAACGGGACGATGATCAATGAGAAGTGGGCCGCCTTCTTTAAGACATACCAGTTCCTGATTGGCGTCAGTCTGGACGGTCCGCAGCCGATTCATGACGCTAGAAGAGTGGATTCCCGGGGAGCGGGCAGCTTCGATCGCGTGATGAAAGGGATCGGAGTTTTGCGCGAGCATGATGTTGATTTTAATATTCTTACGGTCGTGCATCAAGGAAATGTCGGCAAGGCGCAGGAGCTAATGCGGTTTTACGAGGAGCAGGGTTTTGCGTACATCCAGTTCATTCCCTGCATGTCCTTCCGCTCCCAGCAGATCGGCATGCCAGGTGTCTATGAAATCACGCCTGAAGAGTACGGCAATTTTCTGTGCGAGGCATTTGACTATTGGTATAACGAAGGGAAGCCGCGTACATCCATCCGCTTCTTCGATAATATGCTGAGCTCCTATCTGTACCGGGACCCGGAGCTTTGCATTCTCAGTGCTGGATGTAGCACGATGCTTGTACTGGAGCAGAACGGGGATGCATATCCTTGCGATTTCTATATTCACGAGGATTGGAAGCTGGGGAATGCGGCGACGCACAGCATTCAAGAGCTGCTGTCTCACCCCTTGCGCGATAAGTTTCTCGATATGAAGCCTACGCTTCCCGAGTTGTGCCGCACCTGCGAATATCAGCGGCTGTGTCATGGGGGCTGCCCTCGCAACCGCAAATGGACAGAGGATTTAAGCGCTTCTGAGGTCGATTATTTCTGTGCGAGCTACAAGCAGATTTACGGGTATGCGGAAGAGCGGATGAAGAAGCTTGGGGCCGAATTAAGACAGCAGCTGTTCGAACGGAACCTGAAGCTCTACTTCAAAGGAAAACTGCCGGGACGAAACGATCCCTGCGCCTGTGGCAGCGCCAGAAAATACAAGCACTGCTGTGGAGAAAACACGATATAGCCGGACCTGAGCCCAACACCGTACTGATGTCAAAACAACACAATGCCTGCACAGGCGGACAAGCCGATCACCATAAGTGGGTGGACTTTGTATCTTATGATCGACGCGAAGGCGGCGCCACCGATCAGCAGGGTTGCAAGCGTCGTCCAATTGAATATGCTGCTCGTTAGGTCAGGGAAGCCGAGGTGAATCGCGGCATAGATAATGAGCCCGATAATAATCGGACGCAAGCCGTAGAGCGAATATTGCACCCAGGGTTTGGTATGAATCTTGTAAAAAAATCTGGCCGCCAGCACGATAATGATCAGCGATGGCAAAGTAATCCCCACAATAGCGGCAATCGCCCCCGGCATTCCAGCCGTGTCCAGGCCGATCAGCATCGCGGCATTGACGGCAATGGAGCCGGGGGACATGCCGGCCAGAGCGACAATATGCTGAAAGCGTTCTGGAGTAATCCAGCCGTACTGGCTTACTTCATAATGGATCATGGAGATGACGGCATAGCCGCCTCCAAAAGACGCAAAACCAATTTTCATAAAAATAAGAAACAACTTCCACAGCAGCACGTTATTCACCTCTTGTAATAAGTCATCCTCAATCATCGGGTCTGTTCGAAGCGAACGAACGGTTAAATATAATACTCAATGAATTCCGTCCCAGAGCCTGCGGCCCGGGATTCTTTTTCTGTATGAAGCGGCAATCCCAGCGCTTTTTTCACGCCCATGATGACATTGCCTGCTGCGAGTCCGATCAAAATTAGGAAAATCGGGTTCAAGCCGGTAAACAACAATAGCAGAAGCGAGGCGATGGTTACCAGCTTAGTAGAAAGGTCGAACAGGGAGGTTTTACCCATTCTGTAGGCAGCGACAGCAATCAAGCCGATGACGGCGCCGTTGATGCCTTTGAAGGCGGCAATCATTTTCGGCTCATTTTGCAGCAGGGCATATCCCGCGCTTAAGCCGATCAAGATCAGAAAGGTAGGCAGCGTGATGCCCAGAACTGCCGCTACCGCTCCTGGAATTTTGCCCAGCCGGTAGCCGATAAAGGCCGAGGAATTGACGCCGACCCCGCCGGGAGCCGATCCCGCAATGGAGAAAATATCGCTGATTTCCCGTTCATCCATCCACTGCCGCTGCTCCACCACTTCATGTTCAATTGTCGAAATCATCGCATAGCCCCCGCCAAAGGTAGAAGGCCCGATTTTAAAAAATGTCCAAAACAAATCCCGCAGTATGATCAACTTGCCAATAAATCCGGTTCGCATGCTTCATTCTCTCCCTAATTGCTTGATGTCACAGCATACTTGTGATGAATCCGTTGTAACTAATTCAATTATAACAACTTTTTATCAAAATGGAATTAAGTTTTTCGATTATTTATGATTTGCTCTAAAAAATATCTCGACAGATGTAATATAATAGTATTAAGTGAAAAATCGACATTATTTTCATAGTAATCCTATAGGGTATTAAAATCTTTTTATCCATTTGGATAAAAGTCTGGAACTGGAAAATTTACAAGCAAGTAGATATAATGATCTATAGATATCCGATAAGAATAATATGAATAAAACGAGGCGAACCTTGATGAATAAAGTAAGCCAAGCAGCCTTAAGCGCAAAAAAATCGGTATTTGAGCGCATCGCCGGGCAGGAGCATGTTTCCAAAGCCGAGCTGTTGGGCGAATTTGGTTTGACCAGCAGCAGCCTGACGAGATTGTTAGATGAGCTAACGAGTGAGGGATGGCTGGCAGAAGCAGGCTTCGGGGAGTCCACCGGCGGCAGGAAGCCGATTCTGTATCAGGTCAATCCCAGACATAAAGTGATTTTCGGATTGGAAATATCCCGGCTTTACTCTGCGCTGGGCCTGTTTGATTTGAATATGAAGGCTCTTTCCTATTGCCGCTGGACGATGGATGAGACGATGACGCCGGAGAAGCTGGTGCGCCATGTCAGTGCGAAGATCGATGTTATGCTGCAGGAGAACGGCTTGGACAAAGATAAGGTGGCGGGAATTGGAGTCGGGGCTGTAGGGCCGCTGGACAGGCATCGCGGGGTTATTTTGGAGCCGCGGTACTTTGCCGCTGCGGGCTGGGCCCATGTTCCGATTTGCGAGCAGCTGGAGAAGGAGACGGGGATCCCTGCGACCTTGGAGAATGGAGCGAATACGGCTCTGATCGGCGAGCATTGGGCTTTACGCGGCGAGAAGGTTCAGCATATGCTGTACATCCACGCCGGATCGGGGCTGCGGTCCGCCATGATGTCAGGCGGTTCCCTCGTTCATGGAGCGATGGATATGGAGGGCTCCATTGGCCAAATGATCATCCAGACGGATGGGCCGAGACTGCACAATGAGGGGAATTACGGAGCGCTGGAGGCTTTTGCTTCGGTGCAGGCTTTGGAGAAGCAGGTCAGAGAGCAGCGAAAAATGGGCCGGAGCCAGCTGGCCGGAGCGGAGAATTTTCAGCCGGACGGCATTCACTTCGATATGCTGGTAGAAGCGCTGAACGAGGGAGACCCCTTTATCCGCGAGCTATTTACCCAATCCGCCGTTTACATGGGGATCGGTCTGGCTAATCTGATCAACATCCTCCATCCGGAGACGGTAATCCTGGGGGGAGCGCTCATCAACGCTCACGGGCTGTATTACGATACCGCCATTTCCGTCGCTCAGAAGAACATCTATTATTATCCGGAGTATCAGCCTGTGTTCTCGAAAGGCGTCCTCCAGGAAAACGCCGTTTCCACTGGTGCGGCGGTCATGATGTTCAAGCAGTTGCCGTTGTGAGCGGGATTGCCGAACGAAGGAGTTCCTAGCGTGTGAGCGGTGGCCATCATGCTTGGCCGCCACCGTATGGTTGACGCCGTTGTGTGCTAGAGTGCCGTCGTGCGCTTGACCACCATCGTGTGCTAGAGTACCGTCGTGCGCTTGACCACCACCGTGTGCTAGACTGCTATCGCGTGCATGACCACGACCCTGTGCTTGGTCACCGTCATGCGACACCAAACACCGGGCCGGGCACTGGGAACGCCGCTGTAAGAATGATGCAATAGTACAGGAATTATCACACGTTATGCTACATTTCAGCTGTATTGATGTAAATGTGCAGGATTTTCTCTCATATGAGGACAAAGCTAGGTTTTACATAAATAAATGCTGTATCTTCGCAGTAAAATCAATTTTTAGGGCGTATGCTGGATTAAATGATGTACTTTTGCAGCAATCTCCTAACTGAAACTGGAGTGTCTATCCCACCATAAATTAAACTCGGGTTTATGTCTATACCCAGATGGTCACAGCAGATGGTCATAGTCAGTAACTAGATGTAATTCATGCAGTTAGTTCATCGGTTTTAGCCGTGATAGAGGGGACTAACTGTAAAACCTACATTTAGTTTTGAGCGATTTCGACGAATGAGCTCCATTCTGGCAAACTAACTGCATGTTTTACATTTAGCGCATGGTTTTTTTGATAAAAGAGCTCAACTAGATGTATAGAATACACTTAACTTATCAAAGAATGGTTACTTGAGCTTCTGGAGGGCAAAATCCTCAATTTGTGAGTGATTTATTCGGTGATATGTGCGAGAACTGAGACAAATTTTACGAAAGCATCCCGACCAAAACACAAATATAAGAATGCATATATTGAATCGATGAAATTATCCATATTTAAGGGGATGAAGACTGCTATTGCAGTAATCCCCTCATGGTTTTTTTCGTAACTAGAGGACATAATAACAAAATCGTTTAATATTCAGCACTTTTCTGCCGTACAGGTTGCGGGAAAGCGCTTTTTTGACTATTCTCATATTGAGAGTCGTATGTATTAAGGAGGATGGGATATGAACTATCGGCAATTAGGAGATACAGAATTACGCGTCAGCGAGCTGAGCTTCGGAACATGGGCGATCGGCGGCAGCTGGGGGCATTCCGATGACCAGGAGGCGCTGCGCGGTCTGGCGACGGCGATGGAGCAAGGCGTTAATTTTTTTGATACAGCGGATGTGTACGGCTCAGGGCATGCGGAAGAGCTGCTGGCCAAAGCGACAAAAGGCAAAGAGGACGAAATCCATATTGCCACCAAGTTCTGCCGGGCGGGGGATATCCACGATCTGAATACGTATTCCGAGGAATCGGTTCGCGCCTACTGCGAAGGCAGCCTGAAGCGGCTGCAGCGCGAGCGCATCGACCTGTACCAGATTCACTGTCCGCCGCTTGCGGTGCTGAAGGATGGCAAGGTGTTCGAGGTGCTGGACAAGCTGAAGGCGGAAGGCAAAATCCGCCACTACGGCGTTAGCGTAGAGACGGTGGAGGAAGGATTGTTCTGTCTGAGCGTACCCGGCGTTAAAGCCCTTCAGGTCATCTTTAACATATTCCGCCAGAAGCCGGCGGAGCAATTATTTATGGAAGCCAGGGCGGCGGGAGTCGGCATTCTGGCGAGATTGCCGCTGGCGAGCGGTCTCCTGACAGGTAAATTTACAAAGGATACGAAGTTTAGCGAGGACGACCACCGGAATTTCAATGCGAACGGGGAGCAATTCAATGTAGGCGAGACATTTGCGGGTCTGCCTTTCGCTAAAGGCGTGGAGCTGGCTTCCCAGCTGTCCTGGATTGCGGAAGGACGCGGGGATATGGCCCGGGCTTCCATGCGCTGGATTCTCGATCACCCGGAAGTTACCTGCGTCATTCCAGGCTTCAAGAATGTCCGTCAAGTGGAGGACAACCTGGGAACGCTGCAGGTTCCGGCGTTCGGACCCGAGGAGCTGGAGCGCCTTCAAGCATTTTACCGCAGCGAGGTAGCGCAGCATATTCGCGGAGCGTATTAATCGTCGCAATAGTGAACAACAAGAGCGATACTTCTGGTTCATTCCGGACCAGGGGTATCGTTTTTTTATCGCGAAAAACCAAACTAGTCGTTTAGACTCAATTTAGCCTACCCGAAATTCTGTTCCTTTTCATGCTGAATTAAACATGCTATTATCCAAAATGAAATCGATTTCAAAGGGAGGAATTGGTAAAATGTCAATCGCGGTTTTGTCGAAGAAAGTAGTCAAAAGAAGCTTATGCATGGCTTTGGCAGGTGGACTCGCATTATCTTCCCTGTTTGCATCAACGCAGGCGCATGCGGCCGGGGAAACGGTAGAGGTATGGATCTCCACGTCCGATCCTTCGCAAGCGGATTCGGGTCTTAGCACCTCCGCCAGACTTTCACGCAAAGGAGATGTATCCTTTGGGGCCGATACGGGCAGCGTGACGTACAGCATCCGCATCGACGAGAATGCAACCAGACAGCAAATGGACGGCTTCGGCGTATCGATTACCGACGCTTCCGCCTGGCTGCTGAATTACAAGCTGGATTCCTCCAAGCGCGCGGAGGTCATGGAGCGATTGTTCGGCCAGACTGGCATCGGGCTGAGCCTGCTGCGCCAGCCGATCGGGGCCTCCGATTTTAACTGGGAAGCCTACACTTATGCAGATACCCCGAACGACAACAATTTGAACAATTTCTCCATCGGCAGGGACAAGCCGTACATCGTCCCGATGGTGAAGCAGGCTTTGGCCAAGAACCCGAACATCAAAGTATTCGCCTCTACGTGGAGCGCGCCGGCATGGATGAAATATTCCAATACCTTAAATGGCGGCAAGCTGAAGGGCGAGCATTACCAGACCTTCGCCGACTATTTGAAAAAATTCGTGCAGGCCTATCAGAGTGAAGGCATTCCGATTTACGCGATTACGGTTCAGAACGAGCCTATGTATGAGACGAGCGCCTATCCCTCGATGAAGATGAGCGAGCAGGATCAAGTCGGTGCGATCGGCGATTTTATCGGGCCAACCTTCCGCAATGCCGGACTGAACACAAAGATCATTACGTTTGACCATAACTACCTGGACTGGAACTACCCGAACAAAGTGATTACCGATTTGAAAAACGGCGGAAAAGGCCACTTCGTTTCTGGAAGCGCTTTCCACCACTATGACAGCGGGGATGGCTCGCAAATGACGAGTCTTCATAATGCTCATCCGGATAAGGACATCTGGTTCACCGAAGGCGGCTTTGGCACGTGGAATGATCCGGAGAACGGCACCCATTCCGGCTTCGATAACATGGCGAACGAATTCATCAACATTACCCGCAACTGGTCCAAATCGATCATTACGTGGAATCTTGCGCTGGATCAGCGAAGCGGCCCAACACTCCTTGCGCCGAACAACAGCAACCGCGGCATGATCACGATTCAGAATTCGGATAACCGCAACGATCGGCCGGAGAATAGCGTCACTTACAAAAAGCAGTACTATCTGCTGGGGCATTTCAGCAAATTCGTGGTTCCCGGCTCGTACCGGGTCGAATCCAATACCTATGGGGACATGAAGAACGTAGCATTCAAAAATCCGGACGGCTCCAAAGTCGTTGTCGTCTATAACCCGCAGTCCTCGAATCAGAACATTAAAATCCAATGGGGCAAACAAGCCTTCACCTATAACATCCCGGGCAAATCCGTCATGACCTTCAAATGGCACGGTACGGTATCCTAAGATAGGATATTGATCAGAGCAGTATTAATAACTAAACCAGTCAAACCTCCGCGGCTAGTTGCGGAGGTATTTCTATTTATGAAGTTTTAACTGCATTTGTAGTCATTAATTATTGCAAATTCATAAGAGGAATCGGTTTGAATGCATTTGTGGTATTTAAAATAATCCGTTACAGAGCTCGCTAAGAAAAATTATGTTTTAAATACATGTTTTGCAGTTTTCCCCTCTAAATCAGAGCATTGCCATGAAATAGATACATGAAATGCATTAATTTTGCTAAGTAAGTCATCCAAACAAAATGAATAAGAGCCGGATAACGATATAGTTTTGTTTACCCAAAACCCTTGATATGACTGGACTGTGACGGAAAAAGAAAGTTAGCGCGGAATTGCATAGTCCCCGTTTGAAGGCAAAAGTGAGTCGATATCGGGGATAGTTAGTTGTCAGATATAAGGGGGATGGCCTAACATGGGCAATGCAACCAAGGCACGCCGGATCCGCTGCGGCGATATATGGCCACATACACGGCGAGATATACAAGTAGAGCTGATCGCAGCTCGATAAACAAAAAGAGGGAGGGGGCCGCAACCATGTCAGAAAAACGCAGCTTTCTTAAAGAGTTAAACAAAAATAGGACGTTGTTTCTGATGATTGCTCCTACGCTGCTGTTTTTTATTATCTTCAGCTATATTCCGATGATCGGCGTGTATTACGCGTTCACGAACTTTGACTTTGAGGGCGGATTGTTCGGAAGTGAATTCGTCGGCTTCAAAAACTTCGAGTTTCTGTATAAGTCAGGCATCCTCTGGAATCTGACGAAGAATACGGTGCTTTACAACCTGGCGTTCCTGATCATCGGCAATATCATGCAGATCATCAGCGCGATTTTCCTGGCTCAGCTAGCCAGCAAATGGTTCAAGAAGACGGCGCAGTCATTGATGTTCCTGCCGTACTTCCTGTCCTGGGTACTAGTTGGGGCGTTCGTGTTCAACATGTTCTCCGACCTGGGGGTCGTAAATACGCTGCTCAAACAGATCGGCCTGCAGCCGTATGATTTCTATCTGAATGCAGCGCCGTGGAAGTACATTATTGTCTTTTTTAACGTATGGAAAGGCATCGGGTACGGAACGATCATATATTTGGCGGCCATCATGGGCATCAGCGATGAGCTGTACGAAGCGGCCAAGATCGACGGGGCGAATATTTTTCAGCAAATCAGAAGCATCACGCTGCCGCTGCTTAAGCCGACGTTCATCCTGCTGATTTTGTTCAGCCTGGGCGGCATTCTAAAGGGCCAATTCGACTTGTTCTATCAAATTATCGGCAACAACGGCTTACTGTACGATGCGACGGATATCATTGATACGTATGTGTTCCGGTCACTCACAGTCAATTTCGATATTGGTATGGGAACGGCTGCTGGATTGTACCAATCCTTCTTTGGCTTCGTTCTGATCATGACGGTCAACTACATCATCAAGAAAACCCGCGAGGAGTACGCATTGTTCTAAAGGAGGGGGAGCAGCATGCACGTTCAAGCAGAAGAGCTGCCGATGGTTCGAAAGACGAACAAGGGCACCAAAATCAAGCCAGATAAAGCAACCATTGCATTTAATGTGATCGGATATACGCTGCTTACAGCGATTTCTATAGTCTGTCTTATTCCGTTCTGGCTCATTGTTGCCGGCTCATTTACGGATGAGATGGAGATTATTGCCGAAGGCTTCAAGCTGTTTCCAAACACGATCTCGTTCGAGGCTTATAAGTCGGTGTTCGCCACACCGGAACAAATTTACCGGGCCTATGGCGTTACCATCGGGGTTACGGTAGCAGGGTCAGTCCTCGGCCTGCTCCTGACATCAATGGCTGGATATGTTCTGTCCCGCAAGGACTTCATTTACCGCAACAGCTTGTCCTTCTTCATTTATTTCACGACGCTGTTCAGCGGGGGGCTGATTCCATGGTACATCATGATGACCAAGTATTTGGGGCTGAAGGACAGTTACTGGGCCTTGATATTGCCGCCTCTAGTCAGCGCTTGGAATATCATCCTGATGCGCAACTTCATGAAATCGATTCCAGATTCGGTCATCGAATCGGCGAAGATTGACGGGGCCGGAGATTTCCTGATTTACCGGAAGATTATCCTTCCGCTTTCCACACCGGGCCTGGCCACCATCGGGCTGTTCCTGGCCCTCGGTTACTGGAACGACTGGTTCAACGCCAATGTGTTTATTACGTCGGATCACAAGTATCCGCTGCAGTTTTTGCTCTATAAAATATTGTCCAGCGCCGCGGTGCTGCGCACCCAAACGGGAGCCTACCTGGCAGCCAATGTTGTTCCGCCGACCGAGACACTCAAAATGGCGGTGGCGGTCGTCGCCACGGGACCGATCATTCTGCTCTATCCATTCGTCCAGAAATACTTCGTAAAGGGCCTGACGATTGGAGCCGTCAAAGGTTAGAACCGGGGTACCGGCTAACATAGATATCAGCTTGGAGGAAATACAGATGAGGTAACCAAAAGGAGGAGTCAACATGTTAAAAACCAAGAAACGCTTGTCGCTGCTGCTGGTGTTATCGTTAATGATCACTTTGCTCGCGGCCTGCGGCGGGGGCACAGCGTCCAATTCGCCAGGAAACGAAGGTACAGAGAAAGCGGCGAATGGGGAAGGAGCGGCTGGAGAGAAGCTGGAGAAGGTCAAGCTGACCTGGTATCTCGTCGGCGATGCGCATAAAGATCAGAGCAAAATCGTCGCCGAATGGAACAAGATGCTGGAAAGAGACCTGAATACGACAGTTGACCTCAAGTTTACGACCTGGAACGACTGGATGACCAAGTATAACCTGCTGCTGACGTCCGGCGAGAAAATCGACATGATTTTTGCCTCCAGCTGGGCGGATTTCTACAAGCTCTCGAAGCAAGGGGCATTCCTGGATTTGAAAGACCTCTTGCCGCAGTATGCGCCGGTCACTTGGGGGAACGTCCCGAAAGAGGATTGGGACTCGGTAACGGTCAGCGGAGGAATCTATGCTGTGCCAAATACCAACCCGGAATATACGCCGCTGGGCTACGTTTACCGTGAAGATTGGCGTAAAGAATTCGGCCTCCCTGAATTTACGGATCTGGATTCCATCGAAGCCTATTTGGATGCGGTGAAGACGCAGAAGAAGGTTATTCCGATTAACGGAGCAGCCTATGAGAATGTGAACAGCTTGTATAAATTCTGGAACGACTTCCAATTGATTGGCGGCGACGTCATTGGCGCAACGTCCTATGACAATCCGCGCGACATTCAGATTCTCCCGTACACCGAGGAGTTTGAAGCCTGGGTGAAGAGAATGAAGACATGGGAGCAAAAAGGCTACTGGAACAAAAACGCGCTTTCTTCCAACCAGGAGGCAGGCGACTTCATCAAAACCGGCCAAGGCGCGATTTACTGGCGCAACCCGTCCAGTGCAGGCGGATTTATCAATGAAGTGAAAGCGAAAAATCTGGATATGGAAATCGGCTATTTCCCATTCAGCCGCTTCCACAACTATGTCATTCCAACGCTGCCGAGCTCGAATGCCATGGCGATTCCAAAGAGCTCCGTCAACCCTGAGCGTTCTCTGATGGTGCTGGATAAGCTGCGCAATGATCCAGAATACTTCAACCTAATGACTTATGGAATCGAAGGCACGCACTGGGCGAAGGGCGAGGACGACAAGACGATTGTCATTCCTGCGCCGGGCGTGAATTTGGATGAAACGCCGCGTTACGACATTGCCAGCTGGGGCTGGCGCTATGAGCCGAACATGAAAGGCGAGAAAGGCGGCTGGGACGGACTGGATGCGCTGAAGGAAGAATTCAAGCCGATCAGCAAGCCGGATATTTTCGGACCGATTTATCTCGATTATGCGCCTGTTAAGGCCGAGCTTGCAGCTGTGAACCAAGTGTTCGAGCAATACGGCAAACCGCTTATGCTTGGACTGACCTCGGATGTGGACGCTTCTCTGAAGACATACCGCGAGAAGCTGAAGACCGCTGGCGTCGATAAGCTGCTGGAGTATATCCAGGAGGAAGCGAACAAGTATTTTGACGAAAGAGGCATCGAGTAATTGAAGGATGGAGGAAGCGGCGAATATTCGTCGCTTCTTTATTAAACGGGAGCGGCAGTGTGAGAGTTCAGGCAGGATGAAAGGCAGGTTATAAGACAGATGTGTTAGAGAGAGGAGAACGCCACAATGCATAACACGAAACTACTTTCCGATGCCGTTGAAGTATGGTGGAGCTCGGAGGTGGATCCGGGGAAATTGAAATGGTTTGAAGGGCCGCGCGACATTCCCTACAGATTGAGCCGGCAGCCGGATATCGCTTTGACGGTGCCGCAGGAGACGGAGACGACTCGTATTACGATCACGCCAAGTCATGCCGGTCAGCAGATATTGGGCATGGGCACCTCGATGGAGGATACCACGATTAGCAATCTGGCAAGGATGAGCCCCGCCCGCCGGGAGGAGGTTCTGCGGCTTTTGGTCGATGAGGAATCGGGCATCGGGCTGAACTTAATCCGGATTACACTGGGAACCTCGGATTTTACCGGACAGGCCTTTTATACGTACAACGATATGCCCGAAGGGGTAACCGATTTTGAGCAGCGGTATTTTTCTATAAAAAAAGATGTTGAGCTCGGGATCGTAGAGACTGTTCAGCAGTTGATCGCGCTGGCGCCGAAGGTTAAGATATTTGCCTCCTCCTGGAGCCCGCCAGCCTGGATGAAGACAAGCGGCAGCCTGAAGCGGGGCAGCTTGAAGGAGGGGCCGGAGTACACGGCGGCCTTGGCGAAATATTACCGGTTGGCCATTCAGGCCTACCAGGAGCACGGGATTCCGATCTATGCGATGACTCTGCAGAACGAGCCGTTGTTCGAGACGGATTATCCGAGCTGTTATATGCCGCCTGAGAGGCAGAGAGAGCTGGCCGTCGCTTTGCGGCAGGAGCTGGAACAGCATGGGCTGGAGACGAAAATATGGATTTTCGATCATAATTTCAGCGACGCTTGGGCATACGTCACGCCTATTCTGAATGACGCAGCTGGATGCGGCGCCGTTGACGGGATTGCGCTGCATGACTACGAAGGCTCGCCAGAGGTCATGAGCGAAATACATGCCGCTTATCCGGACAAGCCGATTTATTTAACGGAGCGCTCCTTGTGGGGATCGGCCGGTGCAGACCGGATGGCGCAGTATTTCCGCAATTACGCCTGCAGCTACAACGCTTGGGTGACGATGCTGGACAGCAATATCAGCCCGCATCAATGGCTCGGAACGCCGGGACCTACGATGATGATCCGAGATGCGGCGGATGTAGACAACTATTGGATCATCCCGGAATATTACCTGCTGGGGCAGTACACCCGGTTCGTGAAGCCGGGGGCGTACAGGGTAGCCAGCGATTATGGCTCCAAGGAGACCGTGACGAATGTCGTCTTTCGCAATCCGGGCGGCGAGCTCGTTGCGGTGATGATTAACCAGAGCGATGCGGAGCAGGAATTCTGCGTACTTTGTGAGGGGCGCCAGTGGTTGGCCAAGCTTCCTGCAAAGACGGTGGGAACCTATCGCTGGCGGGCCGGCGCGGGGACAGTTACCGGCTAGGCTTGAATGCGAATGAAGAGTTAGGGGGCGGCTTCTGCCGCCCCGGACCTGACGCCTGTGCCAGCAATGCTGCTAAGCGCTGGACAGGGTCCATAAATGAGCTAAGGCAGCCAAGGGATTGCCAAAAATGTAAGCGTTATTATTTTGAGGGGAGCTGAGAATACGCATGAAAGGCATGAGGATTACGAAGAAGGGCAAGTCCGTCTTGTCTCTCGTTTTAAGCACGTCACTCGTCTTGTCGATGTTCTCTGGACTCTTTGCCAGTTCTGTCGGCGCGGCGGCCGAGCCGGTTGAGGTATGGGTTACGACGGGGGATAAGTCCAAGTTGTTACACCAAGAGCCGGGTATTGCGTTTGGTCCGGCGGGCGGGGCAAGCCCGTACACGATTCATGTGGACGAGAATACGACTTATCAGGAAATCGAAGGCTTTGGAGCGGCGTTAACCGATTCATCAGCCTGGCTGCTGGGGGAAGTGCTGACCGACGCAGCGCGTGATGAAGTGATGGAGCAGTTGTTCGATGTCAACCAGGGCATCGGCTTCAGCTACATTCGGCTGCCGATGGGCTCCAGCGACTTTGCCCGCTCGCATTATACGTACAACGATACGGCGGGAAATGCGGAGGATCTTTCGTTAAGCCAGTTTTCGATCGATCATGACCGGCAGTATATCATCCCAGTGTTGAAGCAGGCTCTGGCGATGAATCCCGAAATCAAGATCATGGGCTCTCCATGGAGCGCCCCGGCCTGGATGAAGGATAACAAGTCGCTGGCCAAAGGCAAGCTGAAGCCGGAGTATTACGATGCCTACGCCCGGTACTTCGTGAAGTTCATCGAGGCTTACGCCGCGGAAGGCATTGAGATCGACACAGTTACGATTCAGAACGAGCCGCATCACGAAGCCGACAACTATGCCAGCATGCGCATGGAGGCGGCGGAGCAGGCCGAGTTCATTAAGAATCATTTGGGCCCAGCCTTCGCGGCGGCGAATATCAACACGAAAATATTGATTTGGGATCATAACTGGAGCGACCCGGATTATCCAATCGAGGTGCTGAACGACCCGGAAGCGAAGCGGTACATTGCGGGTTCGGCCTTTCACGGATATGCGGGAAAAGTAGAAAATCAGGCTCAGGTGCATGATTTGCATCCCGATAAAGGCATTTATTTTACGGAGAGCTCCGGCGGAGATTTCGCACCCGTCTTCGGCGACAACCTGGCTTGGGATGTGCAGAACCTGATCATCGGTTCAACCCGCAATTGGGCCAAGACGGTGCTGAAATGGAACCTGGCTCTCGATGAGGATTACGGCCCGCGGGTGGGCGGCTGTACGGACTGCCGCGGCGTGGTGACGGCGGATAAGCCGTCCAAATCGATTACTTCCTTGAATGAAGAATATTATGCGTTTGGTCATGCCAGCAAATTTGTGCGGCCCGGCGCGGTTCGCATCAAATCGAACACGCTCGGCAGCGGCAGCATCGAGAATGTGGCCTTCAAGAACAAAGACGGCTCCAAGGCGCTGATCGTGCTCAATTCCGCGAAGTCGCAGCGGGAGTTTAAGGTGCAGTGGGGCGCCCAGAGCTTCACGTATACTCTGCCTGCGGGGGCGGTTGCTACCTTTACGTGGGACGGAGCGCCAACGGGAGATGCCGGCATGAATCCTTATGGCCGGGTGGAGGCCGAGGACTACGCGAATGCCAGCGGCATTCAGACCGGAGTGGCGGCCGATGCAGGAGGTGGCTCTTACGTAGCGCCTGCGGGCAATGAAGGATATATCGCTTTCGATAACGTGCAGTTCGTGGACGGCACGGCGACCGTGAAGGTCCGGGCGGCAGCGGAGCAGGATGCGTCGATCGAATTCCGGGCAGGCTCGCCGCAAGGGCAGCTGCTGGGCGAAGTGCGCCTGGCGAATACCGGAGGATTGCAGCAGTGGGTGACGAAGAGCGCTGTGATTCAGCATGCGGCGGGTACTCTTCCGCTGTATGTCGTGCTCAAAGGGCAGGTGCATTTGAACTGGTTCCAGTTCTCGTTCGAGCACTACCGCGATACGCTGAACTACTTGTCCTATAACGGCGGCTTTGAGGAAGGCACGCTTGAGGACTGGGAGGAATGGATGCCGGCCGGTCAGGAAGCCGCGCATAAGGCCGAAATGGGCGATGCCCGCAGCGGCGAATACAAGCTGACCCACTGGGCGGGTCAAGCCTACGAGCAGAGAACCTACCGGACGGTACAGGTTCCGAATGGGACTTATAAGGCCTCGGTATGGCTTCGCAAAGGAGACAACATCGAAATTCAGCTTCAGGCCAAAAATTACGGCGGGCCAGACCGCTCCGTAACGGCGAATGCAGGATTCATCGGCGACTACAGGCAATATGTGCTGGACGACATCCGGGTCACGAACGGCCAGCTGGAAATCGGCGTCCATTCCAAAGCTACGGTGGGCGAGTGGGCCACCTTTGATGACTTCGAATTGACGCCTGTGACGACGAATGCGCCTGCTGCGGGCGCGGGCGCCGGAGCTCCGGCGGTACCGGGTCAGGTTAACGCCGCGGTGACGGGCGGATTCCGTGCCGAGCTGCGGTGGGATTCTGCAGGCAGCGACGTCAATGGCTATAAAATTTACCGTTCCGTTAAGGATATCGCCGGCGCGACGGTCATCGACGGCGCTTATGTTGATTTCGTGGAAGCCGGCATGACAGGGGCAGCCAGCCTAACCTTTATGGATGAGGGTTTAAGAGGGGACACGACGTATTATTATGTGGTGACGGCCTTCAATGACCATGGCGAATCCGGGGTGTCGCAGCAGGTCAGCATCACTACAGCATCGGGCACCGATACCGTTCCGCCTGCTGTGCCTGCGGGCCTCAAAGCAGAAGCTGGAGTAGAGCAGGCTGCTTTAAGGTGGAATTACAGCCTGGACAGTGATTTTGCGAGATATCATGTATATCAAAATGACGCCAGAATCGCTTCCGTCGAGCCGGCCACCGAATCGAGATTTGTGGCAAAAGGCTTGCAGCCTGGCGCGGAATACCGGTTCGCGGTAACAGCGGTCGACCAGGCGGGCAACGAGTCGGCGAAATCTGCCGAGGTTACGGTAATCCCGTTGTCTGCCGGCACTTTGATTCCGTTTGAGAATATGGATTTCGAGCTCGGCACTTTTGCCGGATGGTCGGAGTGGCACCCGGAACAGCAGCCAATCGCCCAGTTCGTCGATAACGACAGCCCAAGAGGACAATACAAATTAACGCATTGGGGCTCAGGGGATTATATTCAATCGACGTTCCGCACGCTGGAGGTGCCAAACGGCAAATACAAGGTTCAAGTGTGGGCCCGGACGGGCGGAGGCCAGAACAAATTCCAGCTGGAGGTTAAAAATTACGGCGGAGAGAATCTGGCCAGAGATATGCGCAAAGCCGATGGCGGAAGCTGGACTCCGTTCTTCCTTGATAACATCCAAGTCACGAACGGCCAGCTGGAAATCGGCGTCTATTCGGACGCCAAAGCCGGGAATTGGGCGGCGATTGACGATTTCCAAGTGTTCAGCTACGCGCCTTCCGCGCCGGCGGGAATCAAGGCAATCGGCGGCGATCAAAGCGCCTCGCTGCAGTGGCAGCGGAACACGGAATTCGACATGGCTTCCTATAATGTGTACCAGGACGGAAGCCTGGTGCGCAATGTGACTGCACCTACCGTGGTGATCGAGGGCCTGACGAACGAGCAGACCTACACCTTCGCCGTTCGGGCCGTAGATACGGACGGGAACGAGTCGCTGTCATCCCGGTCCGTCACCGTAACACCGCGCGTTCCGGTGCCGGTGGAGAACGCGGGCTTCGAGCATGGCGACACGACGGGCTGGAGCAGCTGGAACTCCGGCGGTGATGCCCATTTTGTCGATAGCGACAATCCGCGTACAGGGAATTATAAGCTCACGCATTGGGCGGGAGCCGACTACATGCAGAATACGTATCGAACGATCGGCTTGGCCAGCGTGACAGATGATACCTACCAAGCATCGATCTGGGTGAGAACCGGAACTGATCTGAATGCCCTCCGTATGGAAATCAAAAAATACGGCGGCCCGGATTTGGAGATTGATTTAAGCTCAGCCAGTTCTTCCGATTGGACGCTGTTCATCAGTGAGCCATTTCAAATCACGAGCGGGGAAGTGGAAATCGGCTTATTCACGGACGCCAAGGGCGGCAATTGGACGGCGTTCGACGATTTCCAACTAATTCAGGTGAACCACGGGGACAGCGTACCGGTGACCGGGATTTCGCTCGTTCCTGCGGAGCTGACGCTGAATCTAGCGAATCATCGGACACAGGCGCTAACAGCCGTCATTACGCCGGACAACGCTACCCACCGGGAGGTAGAGTGGAGCAGCGATAACGAGTCGGTCGCGGTCGTGAACGGCGGGGTAGTCACGGCGGTAGGCGCCGGGGCGGCGACGGTGACGGCAACTACGGTGGACGGCGGTTATTCGGCCAGTGCAAGAGTGACGGTGATTGCAGAGCCGACCTCACCTCAGCCTGAGCCGAAACCAAGCCCGGGTTCAGGGTCGTCCTGGAGCGGCTCGGGAAGCACCGGCCAGTCCGCTCAGCAGCCTGTGGACAAGGAGAACAAGCCGGCCGTTACACGGAATGGCAGCACTGCAGTAATTGGCAACTTCCCTAGCCAGGCAGCATTGATTCAGGTTAGCGGAGAGCTGCTGAAGGAAGCGGCTTCTGGCGATGGGGTAACGAGACTGCTGTTGGGTCTTAGCGGGGCGTCCGAATCCGAGCCGCTCGTCGTTGAGCTGCCGGTGCAGGCACTATATGAGATTGCAGCTGCAACCAGCAATCTGTCCATGGCGTTCCAGACGAGACATGCGGAATACGAGTCGAGTTTGTCCGCCATGCTGCCTGCCGTTCAACCGGCAGATGATCAGGCCGTGCTGCGGATTGAAATCGGAGAAGCCGCGGACGGCGCCAATCTGTTGGGCGATGCCGTCAGAAGCACGCTGATCGCAGCTGTCCCGGCGTTTCATATCGAGCTGCAATCCGGCGGGGTGAGTAACGAGATCAGCCACTTTGGCCAGGCTTATCTCTCCCGGACGTTAAAGCTGGATTCTAAGGCAGATCCGTCTGGAATAACGGGGATTGCCATTGATCCTGCAACGGGGCAAATGAGCTTTGTTCCGCTGACCGTGCTGCATACGGAAGATGGTCAGGTGCATGCGGTGCTGAAGACGAATTATGCGGACGACCGGATCATCGCCATCATTGCCGTCCAGGCCAAGACCTTTGCCTACATTCAGGCGCATTGGGCGAAGACGGGTATTGAGGCGCTTTCGGCAAGATTCATTATTCATGGTACGGCAAACGGCGCATTTGATCCCCAGCAGCAGGTGACTCGCGCAGAATGGGTTTCCATGCTTGTTCGGGCTTTAGGTCTGGCGCAAGGGGGAACACAAAGCACGCATTCGTTCACCGATGTACCGGAGGCGGCATGGTACAAGGATTCCGTTCAGACCGCTGTTGAGGCGGGCTTGATTCAAGGCTTCGCGGACGGCACCTTTAAAGCGAATGAGGCGGTAACCCGAGAGCAAATGGCTGTTACCCTGCTTAAAGCGATGGAGCTTGCAGACGGGCCGCAAAATGAGGCTGCAGGCAGCCAAGCGCAGCTGAACATGGCCTCCTTCAAGGACGCGGAGGATGTCTCTGCATGGGCTGTAGAAGCCATGTCCCGGCTGACAGGTACGGGAATCCTTGCAGGAGACAACCAGGGGCTGCTGCAGCCCAACCGGCAGGCTTCCCGGGCTGAAGCGGCTGTGGTGCTTCACAAGGTATTGCAGAGATTAAATTTCATAACCGAATAGGGCAGGAGCTAGGTTCGGTCTGAATGATTTGCATTAAAAGGGCGGGTGGATGAAAATCCATCCGCTTCTTTTTTTATCAGGCTTTGTTACAACAAGGAATATGAAAACACAGCGTCGAATAAGAAAATAGGTCTGGTACTTTTATTTTGGAGCTGATTTCAATGGATTTAGAGCAAAGAAGGCTTTGGAATGAAAACCATAAGAAGTTAACTGAAGTCATATTAAATCCAAACGAACATGCTCGAGCGATTGAGCTATTTCTGAATCACCATGCTTTGTTGCACTCAGCGAAAATGAGTAACGGCTGCATCCATACTTTGGAGGATTTCGTTCTGGAAGGTCTGGAGGAAGGGGCATTAAGGAAGTACCCAGTAAATGCTCCAGATACAAAGAATTCAATCGTATGGCATCTGTGGCATATTGCAAGAGTCGAGGACATGACGATGAATATTTTGGTTGCAGACAGTCAGCAGGTACTTCATTCTGATCATTGGCTGCAAAAAATGAACATCAGATTTCCCTATGGCGGAAACAGCATGAGTGATGATGATATCGCAGAACTAAGTTCAGTTATTAATATAAATTCATTATTAGAATATAGAATAGCTGTGGGAAAACAAACCCGGAAAATCATCTCATCACTGCAACCAGGCGAGTTCAGAAATAAAGTTGAAGATTGTAGAGTCAAAAGGTTGTTTGATGAAAATGCCATCCTTCAGGAAGCAAGCGATATTGCCGATTATTGGAGCAAGAAGACAGTTGCCGGACTTGTGCTAATGCCAGCAACGAGGCATAATTTTTTGCACTTGAATAAGTGTGCCCGTATAAAGGATAAATTGCAAAAGAAAATGAAAAAACCAAACCGGAAGGCTCAGCAGAATGGAATACGATAACCTTAATTACCGCCTTTGGAAAAGGCGGTTTTCGATTTAAAAGTAACCGGCAATTAATGATGAACATAGCCTTTATTTAAAAAGCCAATTAAACAATTGAAATCGATTTCATTCGATTTTATAATAGAAGCAATAATGATTGAAAGTGTGGTAGTCCGTGATTATGAAGGAGAGCAAAATCATTGATGTTGCCAGGAGAGCCAATGTGTCGCCCGCTACGGTATCCCGCGTGCTGAACGGCAGCAACCTCGTAAATGCCAAGACGGAGGAAAGGGTGCTGCAGGCCATCCGGGAGCTGGATTACATCCCTAATAATATGGGCAAGCAGCTTCGTTCGCGCAAAACGATGAATCTGGCGGTCGTCGTCTCCGATGTGCGCGTATCTTATTATGCGGAAATCATCAAAGGCATCGAGAACATGGCCAATTCGCTCCATTATAACGTCCTCATTTGCGATGCGCAGAACGAGAAGGCGAAGGAACGGGAGTTCCTTTCCTTGCTCATGAACCGGACAGTGGACGCTCTAATCCTTGTAACGCCGAATCTATCGGATGAGGAGATTGCAGTCTATGCCGATAACGGGTATATGGTGGGCCTGATTGGACGGAAAATTGAGCACGCGCGCATCCCATGTTCTTTTACGGATAACATCAAGCTGGCCCAGGAGGTGGTCTTCCATCTTGCGGAGCAGGGACACCGGAAAATCGCTTTTCTTAGCGGATATGCGGATGCGACGGACAGTATCGAGCGATTGGAGGGTTATGTGAAAGCGCTTAAAGCATGCGGCATCCCGTTTGAGCCTGCTCTGGTCGAAAACGGCGATTTCTCGGAGGAAGGAGGCTGCGAGGCCTTCCACCGACTGTGCAGCAGCGGGGCTGACTTTACGGCCGTATTCGCCGCAAACGACGAGATGGCACTGGGGGTGTACAAGGCTTGCAATGAACTCGGAATATCCATTCCCGATCAATTGGCGGTTGCCGGGGTGGATAACATTAGGCTGACTAACTATGTGACGCCAAGAATCAGCTCGGTAGAGCAGCCGCTTTATGCGATGGGGGCCGTGCTGGCCGAGAAACTGATCGATCAGATGAACGACAATGTGTGGGCGGAGAAGCGGTGTTTTAAAGTCGATGCGAAGCTAGTCGTGAAGGAATCTTCCAAAGGAGCGGAATAAGGGGGGATAGGATTGCTTAGTCGAAAAGATACGCGCTATTACGGGAAAATATTTCTGGCGATGACCCTGTCGATCGTACTAACCATCACGGTTCTTTCTGGTATTCTCTACATTAATTTTGAACGAATTGCGCTTCAGCAGTCCTACGACCAGACGATGAACAGCCTCTCCCAGACCACTCAGGAGGCATCGGTGATGGCGGTCACGGCTTCCACATTCGCCAAGCAAATATATAGCGACCAGCATATCGCCAACCTGCTGAACTTTGCTGATGTCCATCCGATGGAGATTTCTACAGCCGTCCGGCAGCTGACCAATTATCGGGAGACTTCGCCTTTCATCGATTCGATTTATGTCTATAACGCCAAAGCGCATACGTTCTATGTGAGTACGGATATGAGCGTGGCTGCGGTATTCGATGAATCGGAGTTTTACGATCATGAAATGCGGGAGATGCTTGGCAATTTGGAGGCCTATGACTCCCTGATGCCAATCCCCCGCAAGCTCAGCATTGAAGGGCTCGCTGGAAATATTGCCGAGAAGCAGCGGGATGTATATAGCTTCCTGTTGTACGACACGCTGATGCCGAAGGCGAACAGAAACGCCATTGTGGTCAACATTAAAGAAACACAACTACATAAGCATATCGACGGCTCCCTGACGAGCGATCCAGCGAACACTTTTTTGCTGGATAAGGGCGGCTATCTCGTCTCCAGCAGCTGGAAATACCCTATGCTCACCGATATGAAGGGAACCTCGTATATTAATCGGATTTTGGCCGACCCGGACTCCTCGGGCTATTTTGTGGAGGAAGTGGACGGCGTGAAATCTTTGGTTACTTACACGGAGCCGGATTATTTGGGCTGGCGGTATGTCCGGATTCTTCCGTACACGGTCATTTCTGAACGGATCGACATCCTGCGCGGGAAGACGATTATCATCACGGTCTCCATTCTGCTGGCCGGGCTGGGCATATCCTACTTCGTATCACGGCGATTGTTCTCCGGGCTCAGCAAGAAGCTGTCCCGCCTGGGCAATCTGGAAGCGGAGCAGAGGAACAGCCTGCAGTCGATGAAATATGAATATTTGCGCAGGCTGCTGCACGGGGATGCCGACCGGAACCCGGATCGTGTTAAGACCGGCTTTGCCCGTTATGGGGTCGGGCTTGATCCCTACTCCCCGGTACGCGTGCTGCTGATGACAGTGGATGATTACCGCTCCTTTATCGAAGCTTACACGGTGGAGGATCGGCAGCTGCTGCGGTTCGGGGTGCTTAACATCGCCCAGGAAATGCTGAACGAGGCCGGGTTTGCAGCTGCCGGCGTCGTGCTTGGCGATGACCGTATTGCCGTAATCGTGCAGGCCAGGGACGAGGGAGCGGAGAATGAGCGCGAAGCGATTCTTGAGCATGCCGGCCGAATCCAAGCGGCGGTGACCCAATATTTAAAGCTGTCGATCACGGTCTCAACCAGCATGATCGGCGAGGACATCCAGGCCGTCCACGGGCTGTGCCTGCAGGCGATCGAGGCTTCCTTCTCCCGCGTATTCCATGGCCCGGGCAGTATCATTGACTCGGAGACCGTGGAGCTGAAGAAAGCAAAACCATATGAATATCCCCTGGATAAGGAGAAGCAGCTGATTGACGAGCTGTATCTCGAACGGATTCCTGCCGTAAAGGAGCTGTTCAGCGAAATTATCCGGGATACGGAGAATTACTCCTATATGTCGTTCCAGCTTGCGGTATCGCATTTGTCCTTTGCGCTGCAGAACGCCATTCGGTCGATGGGACGCCGCCTCTCCGTGGCGGGTGAACTGGCGATTCCTTCGATGCCGCTGTATCAGCATGAATGGAACGAGACGCTGGAGGAGTTCATGGGGCGCTATATGCATTTATTCGACCGTCTGGAGAAGCATATGGAGGAGAACAAGGGGAGAACGAGACAGGAGGACGTGTCGGAACGGATCATGAAACTGATTGATGAGAAGTATATGGATTCGAGCCTGTCGCTGGATTTGCTTGCGGATGAGCTAGGGCTGTCGGCCGACTATATCGGCCGGATCTTCAAGCAGACGACATCGAAGACGATCCTTGGTTATATTCAGGAGGTCCGGATGAACAAGGTACGTGAGCTGCTGGTCGAAACCGAAGATCCGATCGGGGAAATTGCCGAACAGGCCGGATTTTCCAACAATCCGTATTTTTATAAAGCCTTTAAGAAGCATAACGGCGTAACGCCGGCTGAGTACCGCAGAATCAACGGCTGGCAGGCGGAGCAGGAGCAGGAACTGGTTTGATGGCATGATTGTGAATGCTGATGATAGCAGCGGGGTAAATCCTGTGGACTTTCATGGTATGCAAAAAGACGCTAACCGCAGGGTTGGCGTCTGTTTCAATTTCCACTCGCAATTTTATGAATTGCGTTCCTTCAGCTTCTGGTGCAGATCGTTCAACTGCTGCAGCAACTGCTCATATTCCTCCCGTCCGATTTGGCAGGCACGAATTTCCTCGCTGATCCCCAGTGTAATATGCGCCTTCTCCTCGAAGGCTTTGGGCTGAAGATGAATAAATACCTTTCTCTCATCCACCTGGGAGCGCCGCTTCTGCAGCCAGCCGTTGGCTTCCATTCGAGCAAGCATAGGAGTTAATGTGCCGGTGCCCAGATCAAGCTTCTCCCCTAGCTCCTTGACGGTGATCCCGTCCCTCTCCCATAGCGCGAGCAGCACTAAATACTGAGGGTAGGTCAGCCCGAAGGGCTGGAGCACTCCGGCATAGAGCTTGTTGAATTCACTGGCGGTTTCGTATACTGCGAAGCAGAGCTGTTTCTTGAGCGTCAAAAAATCTTCCACAATGTTCACCTTGTTCATCCGTAGGTTGTATGTTCATGCAATGTCTCGAATGAATTACAGCAAAGGGATTAAATCCTCTTCGATTTTGCTTGGCGGGGTCGTTGGGCCGTATCTTTTCACGACATTCCCCTCGCGATCAACGAGGAATTTGGTGAAATTCCATTTGATCTTGCTGGACAGCAGGCCCTTCTGCTGCTCCTTCAGGAATGTGAATAACGCATCCTCGTGCTTTCCGTTAACGTCGATTTTGGCGAAAATCGGAAAGGTAACGCCGTAATTGATCTGGCAGAACTGCGTGGTTTCTTCAATGTTATCGTACTCCTGGTTGTTGAACTGATCGCTGGGGAAGCCCAGAATGACCAATCCCTGATCCTTGTATTTACGATATAACTCTTGGAGTCCGCCGAATTGAGGGGTAAACCCGCATTTGCTGGCCGTGTTCACGATGATTAAAGGCTGTCCCTTATAATCTTGGAGCGATTTCTGCTCCCCATTGGTCATTGTAACCTGGAAATCATACACGGTATTCACGGTGAAACCTCCTTAATTTAGTCGTACACGATTCAATCGTACACGATTAAACTCGGTTTGGCAACAGGAAATCCCGTCAAATCATGAAGCGGGGGTGCAATAATATACTATGCCTGACGTCACATGCAGCTCTATAATGCAAGGTAATTTCCCTTGTGAAGGAGCTAAGGAGCAGTGCTTAATGAACATGACCTCATTTCTGATTTACTGTGTTATCGTGACGTTTACGCCCGGGCCAACCAATATTCTTATCCTGGCTGCGGTTAATCACTATGGGACGAGAAAAACGATGAAATATATCGCCGGGGCCTCTCTCGCTTTTTTCCTGCTAGTTGCGGCGTCTGTTATACTGAACCATGTGCTGGCAGCGAGCTTGCCGCCGTTTTTGTCCGTGGTGCGGGTAGTCGGCAGCATATTTATGCTCTATCTCGCTTACCAGATCTATAGAATGGATGTATCCAAGGAATCAGCTGGTCAGGCCATAACAATTGCCTCCGGCTTCGCGATGCAGTTCGCCAACCCGAAGGTCGTCCTGTTTACGCTGACCGTGATTCCGGCTTATGTGATGCCTTATTACACGTCGAAGCTGATGTTGTCCGCATTTGTCGTGATCGTATCGCTTATCGGTTTAGCAGCTTATGTGACCTGGGCGGTGTTCGGTACTCTTTTCAGAAAATTTATGCAAAAATATCAGAAGGCAGCGAACATTATTACGGCTTTGTTTCTAGTTTACTCCGCGTTTCTGGTGTCCGGGATCGCTGAGTTTGCAAAGGGGTGAAGGAAGTGGAACGGTTCATATACAGGCAATCGGCGGGGATCACCGTATTATCGGCCAGCATTGCCGATTTTCAATATAAGAAGCATAGCCATGAGGAGTATGCCCTTGGCGTCACCTTGCGCGGCATTCAGGAATACCATCTGGACGGCAGCCTGCAATCCTCTCACCGGAACGGCGTGATGCTGTTCAACCCGGAGCAGAATCATGACGGGCGGTCACAGGAAAGATCGGGGATTGATTATGTGATGGTTTATATTCATCCCAAGCTTTTTCTGGACTTGCTGGGACAAAAGGAGGTTGTCCTGTTCGATACACCGATCGTCTATCATGCCGGATTGCGCCAAAGCATTCTGAATTTGACGAACGCGATTTTTAGCGGCAGGCCGGAGGCGCTTTGCCATGAATTGCTGCTGGGGCTGGCAGGGCATTTTTCCGAGGTGGAGATGCGGACGGCGGACCGTCAGGATCATGCATTTGCCCGCAAGGCTAAGGAAGTGATTCAGGGCAATGTGACTCAGGTATTGAAGCTGGATGACGTCAGCATGTTGTTTGGAATGTCGAAATATCAGTTCATCCGCGCGTTCAAGGCGAATACGGGAACGTCACCGTATCAATATTATTTGAACTGTAAGGTAGAGCGCGCCAAGCAGCTAATTGAGAAGAGCAAGGATATTTACTTGGCGGTAAGCGAGTGCGGATTTGTGGATTTAGCCCATTTGAACAGGCACTTCAAGAACATTTACGGGACGACAGCCTTCGAGTATATGTCGCATCTGGTCGCCCATAATTTGGATTGACAGCATAAAGCACCCAAGGATATAGTGATAACGAAAAAAAATTGCAGGCAATCGGGACGATTGCCTGCCCTAAGGAAGGTGCTTATGAAAACTCATGCCTCTGTAGCAGGCAAGATTGCATTAAGCTTCGTCATGGTCATGGTTGTTATGATCATCGTCTCTTTTATTTTTGCAGCCATAGGCGTAGCTAGAGGGATGAATCTGGCTGAGCTGGAGGCCTCGATCGGGGAGAGCCTGCTGGTCCAGTATTTGCAAATGATTTTGTTTATAGCGAGCTCTTATGCGATGTATGCGTTCTTTGAACGGAAGAAGGGATGGGCAATCGGGCTCAGGCAGCGGCGGGGAGCAGCGTATGCTCTGCATGGCGCCGTGGCCGGCATCATTCTTATTTCAGCCTCTGCTGTTTTGGTTTGGGCTTTCGGCGGGGTTTCCTGGCAATGGGCCGAATGGGATCAGGAAATGCTGGTTCCTATGCTTAAGGGAGTTCTCCTGTTCGTTGGCGTCGCGGTATCCGAGGAAATATACTCCCGCGGATATGTTCAGGGACTGCTGCGCCATCATTACGGAAGCACGACTGCCATCGTAGTGAGCTCTGTTCTGTTTGCGCTTCTACATAGCCTTAATCCGGGCATGTTCAGCTCTCCGCTACCGGTCATCAACTTGATCATGGCTGGCGTCATTATGGCGGTGGCTCGCGAGGTTACCGGAGGATTGTGGTGGCCAATTGGCCTGCACTTGACCTGGAACTATTTTCAGGGCTACATATATGGCTTCAATGTCTCGGGGACGACGCGGGATTACTCTTTGCTTCATACGGTTGACCAAGGTCCGGCCTGGCTGTCGGGAGGGGGCTTTGGCCTAGAGGGAAGCGCGCTGTCTATTGTTCTACTGATCCTCGGCACCATTGCTGTGTACATGATGTACAGAAACAAAAATAAGAAAATTGATGCGGATTCCGTATCTTCGTTGTTGAAATAAGTTCTGCTTATATTGGCGGAGGGAAGCGTAGAAGGCATACCTTAAACCAGCCCTGTTTCATAATGAAACAGGGCTGGTTGGCCTGGATTTCTTGTCCGCGCTTAACCCTTCGGTTATAGTGGAGTATAGACAAATACGGTTAGATGAAAGAGGAAGATCATGGCAACGATTCATGATGTAGCACTAAGGGCGGGGGTATCGGTAACGACGGTATCCCGCGTGATGAATAACAGGGGATATATTAGCGAAACTACCCGCAGCAAAGTATTTGCGGCCATGGATGAGCTGGGATACCAGCCGAATGAGATCGCACGCTCTTTGCTTCGCAAGCAGTCGAATATTCTAGGCCTGATTGTGCCCAGCGTATCTCATCCGTTCTTTAGCGAATTAGCGGATCGCATAGAATATTATGCTTATCTGAAGGGTTATAAAGTGCTGCTGTGCAATTCTCAGCTTGATCCCGTCAAGGAACGGGACTATATTGAAATGCTGCGCCGCAACCGGGTGGACGGCATCATTATGGGAAGCCATACGCTGGAGGTTGATGAATACCGCAATCTCCGCTCGCCGATCGTTACGTTTGACCGCCAGATCGGGGAGGATATTCCTTACATCAGCTCGGATAACTATGAAGGAGGCAGGCTGGCGACGGAAAGGCTTATCAGCCAGGGCTGCCGCAAGATTGCCCATATATGCGGTAATTTACAGCTCGATTTGCTGGCAAATCGCAGGACGGATGCATTCAGGGATGTTGTTCAGCGGCATGGTGTGGAGCATCTTATTATTCAGACGGATATGAACGTATTTGACCAAGCTAGGTATGAGCAGCTGCTGCGGGAGCTGTTAACCGCCAATCCCGAGATTGATGGAATTTTCGCGACAAGCGACATTATCGGGGCATTCGCGATAAAAGAATGCGAATTTGCAGGCAAACGGGTGCCAGAGGATGTCAAAATTATCGGCTACGACGATGTGAACGCAGCCCGCTGGTTTACGCCGGAGCTGACTACCATCCGTCAGCCGATTGACGAGTTCGGAAGGATGGCGGTAGAAGTGCTTAGCAGTCAGGTAGAAGGGGAGCCAGTGGAGATCGCCAATTCACTGCCCGTGGAATTAATTGTTCGAGGAACAGCATAATATTCGATGTAATAAACGCGTTCATTTGGCATCATCAAATGGATGCGTTTTTTTGTGGCATCATCAACACGAACGGACCATTCGACAAAATCAGATCATTTTCTATAAATTTATGTCAAACGATTGACATATGTTAAAGGTTTGACATACAATCTTAATTGCAAGCATGCTGCAAGCGATTACATTACGGCAAGTGATTCAAGCGCTTGCCACACCAAACATGAACCATTAGTTTCCAGTAACTTAATTAACGGGGGGAAAGCAATGAAACGATGGAATGGGTTGAGCGTGACAGTAATTTTTGTACTTTTGGCAATGATTGTGTCGGCCTGTGGGGGGAGCGGCGGCAATTCCGGCAGTGGTGAGACAGGCAATAACGGAGCTAACGCGTCGGGCAAAGCCGTTAAAATCTCTCTACTGAACTCAAAAGGTGAAATCCAGACTCAGCTTGAAGAAGCAGCAAAGGCGTTCCACGAGGATAATCCGGATATCACCCTGGAAATCATGGCTGCTCCGGCAGGCACCTCTCCATTCGAGCGGGCTTCCACTTTGTATGCCTCGGGAAATCCGCCAACGATGATGATGCTCGATACAGGGGATGTAGAGAAGTTTAAGGATCGGATTCTTGATTTGAGCGAGGAGAAGTGGAATGCGGATGCCGTCGAGAATGCGACGAACCTGACGACATTCGATGGCAAGAATTATGGCTTCCCGCTAGCGATCGAAGGTTATGGCTTCATTTACAACAAAGCCGTTCTTGATGAAGCGGCGGGCGGCAGCTTCGATCCGTCTACGGTGAAGACCAGAGATGATCTGGAAAACTTGTTTAAGCAGATTGAAGCGTCCGGCAAAAAGGCGCTGATCATCTCTCCAATGGATTGGTCGCTCGGCGCCCACTTCCTGCCTTTGGCTTATGCCGGACAGAACAAGGACATGGCCGAAGTAAACCAATTCATGGATTCACTGAAGGCCGGCACAGAAGACTTATCGGGTAATGCCGTACTGAATGGTCTGTTGGATACATTCGATATGATGAAACAATACAATATCGACAAGAAGTCTCCATTAGCGGGTGTATATGAGCGCGGCCCTGAAGTGCTCGGCAAAGGCGAGGTGGGCATTTGGTTCCAAGGCAACTGGGCATGGCCGCAAATTCAAGATTTCGACACCGCAAGCGGAGCTTACGGCTTCCTGCCCGTACCGGTCAGCAACAACCCGGAAGATTACGGCAACCAGGAGATTTCATCGGCGGTTTCCAAGCGGATCATTGTAGACAAAGAGAAGAGTACGCCTGAACAGCAGGAAGCCGCGAAGAAATTCCTGAATTGGATCGTGTACGAGGAGAAAGGCCAGGACTTCCTAGTCAACCAAGCAAGCATTATTCCAGCGTTTAAGAATATCACGATTCCAGCCGCTGATCCGCTCGGCCAGTCTATTCAGGACTACATTGCCAGAGGCAAATCCCAAGAGTCCATGAGTACTCTTCCCGCGGATCACTGGGCCAAGGTCGGTGCTTCGATGCAGAAATATTTAAACGATTCCGGCGATCGGGCTACATTGATTAAAGAAATCGAAGAGTATTGGACAAGCGTGAAATAATCTATTTACATCAGATGACAAGTTGATAGTGATGGGTAAGAGCACATCGTGTATCTTACCCATCGCTTTCTTCACAATGACAGAGGAAAAGAGGAATCGTTATGATCAAAGAAAAGGAATGGTGGCCACGGCTTCGGACGAGATTGCTGTTTACCGGTCCGACCTTATTCGCTTTTCTTACCGTAATGATCGTTCCATTTATTTATGGTATTTATCTGACCTTCACGAATTGGGACGGCATCGCGACGACACATACGCTAGTAGGGTTCGAGAATTATGGAAAAGTGTTTCAAGACGAGGTCTTCTGGAAGTCCTTCGGATTGACGCTGAAATATGTATTGTTTACCGTCATCCTGGTCAACGCCGTTGCCTTTCTATTAGCCTTCGGACTAACGAGAGGATTGAAGGGCCAGAATATATTCCGGGCCGGGTTCTTCATCCCGAATCTGGTCGGCGGCATCGTGCTCGGTCTGATCTGGCAGTTTATTTTCTCAAATGTTCTGGTATTCATAGGAGAGAAGGCGGGAATTCCGCTATTCAGCACATCTTGGCTGGCTGACCCGCAGAAAGCCTTCTGGGCTCTCATCATTGTGACCATTTGGCAGTACGCCGGGTATATGATGGTCATTTATATCGCTGGGCTCATGAGCGTGCCTAACGATATATTGGAGGCAGCGAGCATCGATGGCGCCAATGGCTGGACGAAGCTGCGGACGATGACTTTGCCGCTGATGGTTCCTTCGTTTATCGTTTGTATATTTTTGACGCTGCAGCGCGGCTTTATGGTCTATGATGTCAACCTGTCGCTGACAAAGGGCGGCCCCTTCAAGAGCACGGAAATGGTGTCAATGCATGTCTATGAAAAAGCGTTCCTCTCCCGTGATTACGGCCTAGGACAAGCGGAGGCGTTAGTGCTCTTCCTTCTGGTCGCAGTGATTACGCTGCTTCAGGTGTATTTTGGGAAGAAGATGGAGGTAGAGGCATAATGGACACGGCTCGTAAAGGATTCGCTGGAGTATGGTTGAAAACGGTTGGGCTAGCTCTAGTGCTCGCACTATTTATTTTTCCATTTATCTTTCTACTAATTAACTCGTTCAAGGCCAATACTGCGATTACCTCAAATCCGCTATCCCTGCCGCCGAGCCTGGATTGGACGAACTATCGCAATGCATTCGAGAAAATGAGTTATACCGCTTCGTTCTTGAACTCGCTGACCGTAACGGTTCTAGGTGTAGCGTTAATTTCGCTGTTTGCCGCGATGACGGCGCATTACTTCGTGCGCAATCAGACTAAATTTAATCAGTATACCTTTATGATGATGGTTGCTGCGATGATTATTCCCTTCCAGGCGATTATGATTCCACTGGTCAAAATATATGGAACGCTAAACATGCTGGACAACAAGTGGGCTCTCATCTACATGTATTTAGGATTTGGCAGCCCGCTGGCGGTGTTCATCTATCATGGATTCGTAAAGGGCGTACCTGCCGAATTGGAGGAGGCGGCTTTGATCGACGGCTGCACGCGCACGCAAACATTTTTTCGGATCGTGTTCCCTGTGCTGGCGCCGACAACCGCGACCATTTCAATCTTGAATGTGTTGTGGATCTGGAATGACTTTCTTCTGCCGTCCCTTATTCTTGTATCTCCGCATAATCGGACGCTACCGTTGTCTACGTTCAGCTTCTATGGGACGTATTCCGTGGATTACGGGCCTTTGATGGCCGGATTGGTGCTTACCATATTACCGGTCATGCTCGTCTATCTATTCGCTCAGAGATATATCATTCAAGGGGTTATGCAGGGTTCTATTAAATAAAGGATTTGTATGGGAGGAACTATGACTACTCAGAGGATGTACACGCTGAATGATGCTAATGAGTTCATTAGGGAATCAAAGCATCTGCTGAAGAACGATTACCGGTTGAACTACCACCTGATGGCCGAGTTCGGCTGGATGAATGATCCGAATGGATTTATTCATTATAATGGGGAATACCACCTGTTCTATCAACACTATCCCTATAAACCGGTATGGGGACCGATGCATTGGGGCCATGCCGTCAGCCGGGATCTTGTAAACTGGAGGTATCTCCCGGTGGCGTTAGCACCGGATGAAGAATACGACCGTGACGGTTGTTTCTCCGGCAGCGCGATTGCCAAAGAGGGCAAGCTTGCTCTTTTGTATACGGGACATGTGGTGACTGGTCCGAACCAGGATCAGGACTATGAGCAGGTTCAGGCACTGGCGATCTCGGAGGATGGGGTGAATTTCCGCAAATACGAAGGCAACCCGATCATCGGCCGTGATCAAATCCCGGAAGGAGTGAGCCGTAAGGACTTCCGCGATCCTAAGGTAATGGAGTACAATAACCAGTACTATATGGTTATAGGCTCGAATGATGCACAGGGCAACGGTCTTGTACTGCTGTACCGCTCCAAGGACTTGCTGAACTGGACATTTGTTAACATATTGGCCAAAAGTGACGGTACCTTCGGCGACAACTGGGAATGTCCGGACTTGTTCCTGCTGGGGGATAAGGCTGTTCTGATGATGTCGCCGCAGCGTATGCCGGCGCAGGGCGAGCAATACAACAATCTTCATTCCAACATGTATATGGTGGGCGAATTTGACTCCGAAGCCGGGACCTTTGCGTTGGAGCGTTACGCTCAGGTCGATCATGGCTTCGACTTCTATGCGCCTCAGTCCACGGTGGATGACCGGGGAAGACGTATCGTGATCGGCTGGATGGATATGTGGGAGCAGGAAATGCCAACCCAGCAAGGCCATCATTGGGCAGGCGCGATGAGCTTGCCGCGTGTTGCGGAGCTGGATGGCGACCGCATTTTGTTCAGCCCCGCGGAAGAGATTGAGTCGAGGCGCAGCAACGCTTATGAGCAGGCGAATATTGAGCTGAGCGGGGAGAGGAAATTAGCGATCTCCGGCGACAGCTACGAGCTGCAAGTCGAGTTCGAAGCCGGGAACGCTGGGGAATTTGGCCTGAAGCTTCGAACAGATGAAGCGGGTCAAGAAGAGACGGTTATAGCTTATCAACAGGAAGAAGGAATGCTGCTGTTTGATCGGGAGCGGGCAGGCATCGGACCGGGCGGCCAGCGTAAAGCAGCTGTGCCTCTTCAGGAGGGTAAGCTGTCGCTGCGGATTTTCGTGGATAAATCCTCGGTGGAGGTATTCGCTGGGGATGGAGAAGTGGTGATGACGGCACGGATTTATCCAAGTGCTGATGCCCGGGGCATTAAGCTGTTCTCGACAGGCGACAGCAAAGTGACGATGCTGCGAAAATGGGATATTCATCCGGTTTAGAGTATGACATACAAGGGGGCGCTTGAATTGGCGACAGTGTATACGATTGGAGAAGCTTTAATCGACTTCATTCCTGACAGAAAGGGAGCAGAGCTGAAGCAAGTGGAGAGCTTCACGAAGGCGGCGGGCGGAGCGCCGGCTAATGTGGCGTGCGCGGTAGCCAAGCTTGGCGGCCATGCGGCGTTTATCGGCAAGCTGGGAGCTGACGCCTTCGGCGACTTTCTCGTCGAGAAGCTGGCCGCTAGCGGAGTGGATGTATCGCGCGTGCTGCGCACAAGCGAAGCAAATACTGCGCTGGCCTTCGTCAGCCTTAAGGAGGACGGAGATCGGGATTTCTCCTTCTATCGCAATCCAAGCGCCGATATGCTGCTGCATGAGAACGAAATTGGCAGCGGCTGGTTCACCGCTGGAGACCTCCTTCACTTTTGTTCCGTCGATTTAATCGAGGCTCCGGTGAAATATGCCCATCGAAAAGCGATTGAGCTGGCCAGGCAAGCGGGTGCGGTCATCAGCTTCGACCCTAATGTCAGGCTGCCCCTGTGGCCTGATCCCGAATCATGCCGCCGGGCCATTCATGAGTTTCTTCCGTTAAGCCATATCGTGAAGATCAGCGACGAGGAGCTGTCCTTCATCACCGGTCATGAGGATGAGAAAGAGGCGATCGCCTCGCTGTTCGTCGGGGATGTACAGCATGTCATCTACACGCGCGGTGCAGCTGGCGCAACGTGGTTCTCGCGCAATGGCCTAGAGGTGTCCGAGCCCGGCAATCGTGTGGAAGTCGCGGATACGACCGGAGCCGGAGACTCTTTCATCGGGGGTGTGCTGTATCAATTGCAGTCGGCACCGCAACCATTGAAGGAGTTGGGGCAGCTAAGCCGCGAACACATCGGGGAAGCTCTGAGGTTCGCCAACGCTGCCGCTGCCCTTACGGCAAGCCGCCCCGGAGCGATCGACGCGCTGCCAACGCTGCGGGAAATTGATGCGTTTCGATCAAGCACGAAGAGATAACTAGATGATGAAGACCTTGCCAAACCGGCAGGGTCTTCATTTTTTTAATGGAAATGCACGTCGATTTTTCTTCTTGCGTCGCCCGATGACTTCGGCATGCGAACTTCAAGGCCGCCGTTCTTATAGGTAGCAGTAACGCCAGACGTTGTTGTCGATGTCGATATGCACATCTTCCTTCTTCTCCAAGCCGGGGATGTCGCAGGCGGCGACGAGCTCGCGCTCAGTCTCGTAGACGTCAACATTCAGAAGACCGGACCGCTGCCGATAATTATTCTTGAAAGGGCTCATACCAGGCAGAGGAGACTTGTTGATGATACACAACAACATGGTGCCGCACAGACAAGGCTTCTGAAGTGTAGTATAATGTTTCGTTGAACGTAAATGTTGAACGGGAATTCATGTATGCGATTACTATGAGCCCATTTTTGCGCACGATACAGAAATGGCATCCAGGCATACCGCATTTCATCCATGAACAACAGATGCGCCAAGATGGAGGACATACCATAATGAAAAAATCCATAGAAACTCATTCCCGCATCCATCCGGACTCGGACTCCCGGCTATGGCTGCTGGTACTGGGTATTATTTTTCTCGCTACAAATTTGCGAGCCCCTATTACTTCTGTAGGTCCCCTGGTTGAGACCATCCGTACCGACCTGGGGATATCCAATACGCTGGCAGGATTGATTACTACACTGCCGCTGATCGCCTTTGCGCTGTTATCCCCTGTAGCCCCCAAGCTGGCCCGCCGTTACGGCATGCCGCTCGTTCTCCTCGCTTCCGTTATACTGCTTGGCGTCGGCATCCTCATCAGATCGTCGTGGGGAATCGGGACGCTGCTGATCGGAACGGTAATTCTCGGGCTGGCCATATCCGTCTGCAACGTTCTAATGCCCAGTCTGATCAAGGAAAAATTTCCACTGCGAACCGGGCTAATGATCGGTGTATATTCGGTAGCCATGAATCTGACGGGGGCGATCGCATCCGGGGTCAGCGTACCTGTTGCTGAAGGAGCTGGCCTAGGGTGGAAGGGCGCGCTGGCGATTTGGGCCGTGCTGGCCTTGATCGCATCCGTGTTCTGGGCGCCCCAGCTGCGGCGCGAGCGCCAGCAGGCGCATATTTCCGGACAGCGGGACAAGCCAACCAACGTGTGGAAATCCGCGCTGGCCTGGTACGTCACTTTGTATATGGGATTACAATCATTGTTATTCTACGTCGTAGTAACCTGGCTTCCAGACATCTTGAAGAGCCAAGGCATGTCAGCTGATTCAGCAGGCTGGACGCTCTCATTCATGCAGCTGTCCGTGCTGCCGATCACCTTCATTATGCCGATCATCGCCGGGCGCATGAAGAGTCAGGTCGGTTTGATGATCATAACGGTATCTTTTTTCTTTATAGGCATGGGCGGAATTTTGTACGGCAGCGACCGGTTGACGATGCTCTGGGCAATCATGATCGGCATCAGCTTAGGGAGTTCCTTTAGCCTGGCGATGATGCTGTTCGGTCTAAGAACGAGCAATGCTTATGACGCAGCCGAATTGTCGGGGATGGCTCAATCGGTCGGATACCTCCTGGCTGCAATAGGTCCGACATTTGTGGGCTACTTACACGATGCAACCCACGGGTGGCGGCTGCCGATGTTTTTCCTGATCGGGGTAGCCGTACTTGTACTTATATTTGGCGTGGCTGCCGGAAGGAATCGTCTCATTGGACGGCCGGCGGAGGGGGAATCTTGATTTTACAATTACACAATAGTCCGCTTAACGCTGGCTAGACATAAAGAGAGCGTCCCTATGCTGTAGGGACGCTCTTTAATATGGATCGAGGGTATACGATGGCAATAATTACGGCTTAAGGTGAAGCATTGGATTTTGGTTGCTATTCATCAATTGCATGATAATTTTACGGTTCCTGCTGACGAAGCTGAAGGGATTGTCCTGCAGCAAATACTGCTGGCCAACGGCATAGCTGGTAACATAAGTCTCCCAGTCCGAGAAATCCGCTTTAATCAAAGAAATAACTTGGCCGATATATGCCCACATTTCATTTTCCGATAAATAGCCTACCTCTTTCCCGGCAAAGCAGTTCAACATCGTCCATGAGTAATCGTACGCTCCGATCCCTCCAGTGGAGAGGCTCCATAAATAACGGTTGACGACCGTGAACTGGCGCTTCCTATGTTCGTCTGTCAGAGCCTCGATATATCGGCTGCGCTCGGCGGCGGACAGTGTGGAGAGCTGGCAATAATCACGATAATATTCGCAACGGCGGCCCGTCTCTAGGAACCACCCGATTGTGGCGGCGAGCTTTTCTTTATCATGAATATCCTGCTGCTTCAGGAAGCCGCGCATGCGCCCCCACATACGATATTGCATCTTCGGGTTCATAACGAAGTAGCCGACCTCCTGGCCGATGGAGCAAAGGGAGAGTACGGTGTTCACGTAAGGCATCCAGGCTTTGCGTTCCTCCGGCTTATCTATGTTCATTGGCTTTGAACCCCCCTGTAATCAGTTGTAGCGCATGTATCTCCATTGTCTGCGAGCCTCCTGGACGAATGGAATGTAGAACAGGATCAGGAGGGCTGTCAGGTACATGACTGTGGACGGCAGCTTGTCTGGCGGGACGGTTGTCCTGATTGTATCGTCGGCCACGATATAATAATCGGACAGAGGGTGATCGCTTAAATAATTGTCCGACATTCGCCTTAACTCTATTAACTGGTCCATCTCCTGCTGGAGCTCCTGCGGAGGAGATAACCTCATTTCCCCCGAGATTTCCACAGTCTTGTCATTGAACACTTCCATGGCCTGCTTGTAATTGCTGATGATCATCACGGAAGCATTTCCCGAATATCCGATGCAGACATACCCGTTTAACCGATCCATAAGCCCGAGCTCCCTCGCTTTATCTGCGTGCAGGTACCGATATGTGGAGGAGCCATTGGCATCCTTGTCTTCGATTTCCAGAATCCCTGTATATAAGGCATTCGTTAGCTTTATTCGCACGGCATGCGTCCCCGGTGGGAGACGATCCATGGCAGCGGCATCATGAACGGTGATGATCTGCGGAGGGGCAAACACGGTTTGCACATAAGCCCAGGCCGTTTGGCCGGTATGCTTGACGATGGACTGGTTAATGATGAGATGGAGAATAATGATGATCGTCAAGACAGGCCATCTTCGGGAAAAAAGCAGAACCACAGCTCTTTTCAACCGGCTAAGTAATGGCAGCCGACCCAGCTCCATGTTGATTTCCCGCCGCGCCTGCTTGCGGGCAGGACTTTTCAAATAAGGCAGAGCATTCTCAGTATGGCGGTGAACCGCGGCCAGGCCAAGAACAGCCTCAATATCTTCCCCGTCTATCGCCAGCGCCTGGTTGAAGTCCGCTTTGGCTTGATCCATGTTCCCCAGCTTCATCTGACATTGTCCTGCCAAGGCGAGAGCCTCGGCATGCTCCGGAATTTGGGCCAGAACCTGCTGCGCATCTTCTAACGCTTCGGAGAATCTGTTCATGCCCAGCAGCATATGAGCTCTCATCAGGAATGCTTCGCTATCTCCAGAGGCGAGACGGATATAATCGTTGCAGGAAGCGAGGGCTTCCTCGCCATTTCCGGTTCGGCGATAGAACTCGGTTTGCAGCCGGAGCAGGTCCTTATCGTCCTTAAAAATATCGAGCGCCTTAATGAGATTCACATGGGCGGTGCGCCTATCATCCTCGATAAGCGCCATGGCGACGGCCTCGCGATAACGGAGAAATTCCTCGCGGCGCTCGTCTGTCATGTCCTGCGCTTGCAGAATGGCCGAGTAATCCATATGTAGTCCGGGCAGATCCATGATGACATAAGTATCTATTTTGGGATATTCCTCGGCAAAATCCTCATCCTCCATGCTCCGTTCGCGCCAGCGAAAATGTTCTTCAAGGATGCTCCAGACGTCTCTGGGCAAAAAGTAATGTTGCTCGCAATAATTGAGCATTCTCTCGGCCACCGCCCGCTGGTAATCGATGTTCCACAGCGTATCCGAACCAAGGAGCTCCAGCCAGCGACGGGTGTCCATTCGGGCAGCGAAATCCGAATATAATGCATGAACCTGCGCCATGAATTCATCTACCGGATAGGCAGATTCTTCATACCCGTCATCAAAATCAAAATCATAATCATACTCGTCATCAATTTCCTCATCAAAATCCTCATCTATTTCCTCATCATCGTCGTCATCCCGATCGTTATCTTCGTTATGCTCTTCAGGCTGCTCGTCGCGGCTCAGGGTATGCCATTTCGGAAGGCGCGGGATGCGGAGGGGCTCCGCGTCGGGCTCTTCGATACTTTCTGGAGGATCCTCATCATCGTCGTCATCCCGATCGTTATCTTCGTTATGCTCTTCAGGCTGCTCATCGCGGCTCAGGGTATGCCACTTCGGAAGGCGTGAGATGCGGAGGGGCTCTGCATCGGGCTCTTCGATACTTTCTGGAGGATCCTCTTCCTCTAAGTCATCGGGAGCGTCTTCGGACTCTAAGTCATCCGGTGTGTCTTCGTCCTCTGCGTTATGGGGAATCTCGCTGAAAATCGGTTTTTCCAAAGAGGAGAAACCCGCACCCTGCTCCACTTCTTCCTCAGCTCTTTCCTCATCCTCATCTTCTTCGTAGAGGATTTGTTCCTGCTGATGCTGTTTCGCCAGCTTCATGGCCCGATCATAGGCCTCCCTCAGCCTCTGGTATCCTTGAGGATCATCTTCGGGATGATGAATTTTCAGCTGCTTGGCGTAGGCTCGCCGAATGACGGAAGTGTCATAGGTTTGCTCAACACCGAGAATTTCCCAAATGCTCAAAAGTAGTCACTCCACTTCTCCAGATGATCAAGCTGTTTTCGGAGCTTCGCAGCAGCCTTCTTCACCTCTTGTTCATTCTGGGAAGTAAGCACCCTCTCGAATTCAAGAAGAAGAAAAGCGATTTCTTCTCTTTTCTCGCCAAGCGCTTCTTCATATAGGCGTTCGCCCCTGGCCAGCAGCAGTCGGTTTTCGCTGCGCTCGCGCGGGTGGATTTTAATATCCTTCAATTCATCCAATCGCCGGGCGATGTCTTCCGGCGTTAGGAGCCCCGGGTTTTTCTCAATGATCATTGACTTCTTCATCCCGGTGCTCGTCGTTGTTACCTCGACCTCCAAAATTCCGTTAATGTCGTATGTAAACCGCACATCGATCGATTGCTCTCCGGCCTTGTCAGGCGGGATATCGACTTCCAGCTCTCCCAGCTTGATGTTATTGGAGACTAGACGGCTTTCTCCTTGATAGATATCTACGGCAATGATTTTTTGCTGATCATAAAGGGTATAGTAGGATTCCACTTTACTAACCGGGATTGGCGTATTGCGCTCGATAATCGGCGAGAAATGCCCATGCTCGAATTGATTGCCCCCGCCCATTCGTTTTGAGGTTTCGATGCCCAGCGTATAAGGGCATACGTCCGTCAGGACGACTTCCTTCAGGCTTTCGTTCCGCTCCTTGAGCGCGACTTGAATAGCTGCTCCAAGAGCTACGGTTTCGTCGGGATTTACGCCGGCAAAAGGGAGACGCCCGAACATTTTCGTTACGATCGACTTGATGACAGGCATCCGGGTCGCGCCCCCGATCAGAATGACCGCATCCATATCCCGTGGAGACAGTGCGGCGTCCCGCAGCGCGCGTTCGATAGGGTGGCGCAGGCGCAGCATGAGCTGGGCGGCGATTTTCTCGTATTCATTGCGATCGATAGTAGTTTCGTAGGTCGCGTCCTCAATGGTAAAAGTCATGGTTCCGGTCGGATCTTGGCCAAGCGCCCGCTTGCATAGCTCCGCCTGCTTGAACAGCCCAGAACGGGCTTTGAGATCCAGGGAGGTATAGTCGAGGCCATGCTTCTGCACGAAATAAGAGACGAGCAGTTCTGTGAAATCCTCCCCGCCTAAATAGTTGTCTCCTGCAATCGATTTGACCTCCATGACACCTTCAAAAAATTCAAGGATCGATACGTCAAAGGTGCCGCCCCCCAGATCGAAGACCAGAAATTTGGTCTCGGATTCTTCCTGGTGCAAGCCGTAAGCAATCGCCGCTGCCGTTGGCTCGCTGATCAGCCGCTCCACCTTCAAGCCAGCGAATTCAGCGGCGCGCTTCGTCGCTTTCCGCTGGGTATCGTTGAAGTAAGCCGGTACGCTGATGACGGCCTCGGTCACCTCTTCTCCAAAGTGGGCTTCAGCATCGGCCTTGAGCGATTTGATGACAAACGAAGAGAGCTCTTCCGGAGTAAAGGTGTATTTGCCCAGCCGGTACAGCTTCTCCGTGCCCATATAGCGTTTAAAAGTCGAAGCGGTCAGATCGGGGTGGGTCATGAGCCGTTCCTTGGCGATTTGTCCGATCAGGATCTCGCCGTTGTCGTCTACGCCGACGACAGAGGGAGTCAGATGCTCTCCGTGAACGTTTGGTATTAGTTTTGGACCTTCCTCCGTCCAATAAGCCACCAGACTATGGGTGGTCCCTAGATCGATCCCAATCATTGTCATTCAGGTAACCTCTTTCTCGAATATGTATTCAATCTACTTAGGTATATATCGACAGATTTTAGCCTAAATTTCATAATTTGCCCATAAAAGAATTGTGCTGTTAGAATCATGTTCCCGGCACCCTAAGTATGGTAATGTTTAGATCAGCATGTTTATTGGAGAAATATATGATATGACCTTACTGAAAGAATGATATATAATAATTTGATAATTATAGATAGATGGAGTCGATATGATGAGTGTTCAAAGAAATATTAACGAGCAGAAGAAGGATCGATTTTCTTCTACCGGGTTTATAATGGCCGCGATCGGGAGCTCCGTGGGCCTCGGGAATATGTGGAAGTTCCCTTACATTACCGGTGAGAACGGCGGGGCGGCATTTTTCCTGCTATTTATTATCTGCCTAGTGGTTATAGGGCTGCCCGTGCTTCTGGCTGAGCTGGCGATCGGCCGCAGCGGACGGGGCAGCGCAGCAACCGCATTCGTAAGGGTGGGCGGTAAGCCTGGCTGGAAGGGGCTTGGCATTCTGCAGGTCATTGCTCCCTTTATGATTCTGTCGTTCTATATCATCGTTGCAGGCTGGACGCTGCATTATGCGGTGACGGCTTTTAGCGGGAATTTGTTTAGTGATACGGATTTTGCGGGACAGTTCTCCCATTTTGTATCCGGCTATATGCCGATCTTCTGGCAGTTCGTTGCCCTGCTGATCACAGGCGGCGTGGTCATTCTCGGGATTTCCGGCGGCATCGAGAAATTCAATAAAATTCTGATCCCGAGTCTTGTCGTTCTGTTGATCGTCCTGATGATTCGGGCCGTAACCCTTCCGGGGGCGGAGGCGGGGGTATCCTTTTTCCTTAATCCGGATTTCTCCCAATTGACCGCCGAGTCGGCGTTGGTCGCGCTGGGACATGCATTCTTCTCCCTGTCGCTCGGGATGGGTATTTTGTTGACGTATGGTTCCTATGTGCGGAAGGAGCAGTCCCTTGGCTCAGCGACGCTGGCCATTGGCGCGGGCGATTTGATCTACGCATTTATTGCAGGGCTGATCATTTTCCCGACGACCTTCTCGTTTGGCATCGCTCCGGATCAGGGGCCGTCGCTTGTATTTATCGCGCTGCCGGCTGCGTTCTCGGCTATGCCGTGGGGAGCATTCTTCGGGGGACTATTCTTCATCCTGCTGGCCATCGCTGCCTTGACGTCGGCCGTATCCCTGCTGGAGGTTCCTGTATCCTATACGATGGAGCGCTTCGGCTGGAGCCGCAGACGATCCGTCTGGATTCTCATCCTGCTGCTCTTCCTGCTGGGGGTGCCTTCCTCGTTATCCCTTGGCATGGTTCCAGAGCTTACGTTTGGCGGAAAAGCCTTCTTTGACTGGGTGGACTTCATCACGTCCAACATCATGCTGCCGATCGGCGGGCTGGCGATTACGATCTTCGCAGGGTACTTCTGGAAGGGAGCGGCGGAAGCTTCCGGCCTGCGTGCTGGCTGGTTCCGCGTGTGGCTGTTCATGCTGCGCTACATCGCGCCGATTCTTGTATTCCTGGTGCTGCTGCATACTTCGGGCATTATCCAATTTAAATAGAAAGAGGCTCTCCCTGCAAACCATGCGTTGATGGTTTCGGGAGAGCTTTTTTTGTGACAAGAATGAGGCTTCAAAAGGTTAGAGGGCGTTTAGGTTTGAATCTTTCTGGCGGCCGGACCGGCTCGCGACAGCGCGGGTAGTTGCCCTCGACTCGGCGGCTTGTCCTCGTTTCTTCTGCATTTTGCGCTGAACCAGATTGTTGCGCACGATGGCAAAAATGACGAGCAGCGTGCCCAAGATTTCGAACATCGAGACCTGGTAGCCTTGGACAGCCATAATGACCAAGGTCGTAATTGGAACAAAGTTTATATATAGAATCCCATTCAGCGGCGTCAGCATTTTCAGTCCTGCGTTCCAGCTTAAGAGGGCCGCGATGCCCGGCAGAAGAATCATAAAGGACATTTCCCATTTAACGGCCTCCAGTGTCTGCAGGGAAGGTGCGGGCAGCAGGCCAAGCAGTGTAGCCAGGAATACGATGACCAGCGACACCATGCTGCCTAAGATACAGGTTAAGGTCGAATACCGCAGAACTGACCAGTCCTTGAACCGGCTTCCTCCCATCGAATACAATACCCAGCCTGTAACCCCGAGCAGAATAAGCAGCAGCGGGAACAGTGATTTGCCAGCTTCCGCAAAGAAGGCAAGCTTGCCGTTGGTAATCACGAGCACGGCGCCTGCCAAACATAGGAGCATACTGATGATGGTATACCCGGGCGGCTTCTCCTTCGCGGTAATCCAGACGAACAGGACCGAAATCATCGGCATGAGCACTTCGATTAATGAGGCGGTGATCGTGCCCGAATCCCCCATGAGATGCTGCCCCGTGAACACGAGCATATTATAGACAACAAAAGCCATTATGCCGTAAAAAAGGAGAGCTTTTCCTTTCCCCTCCAGGCGAAAGGCTGCTTTTCCTTCCTTCATCCACAAGAGGGCTGACAGAATAACGGCAACGACGCCATAACGGATAAAAGAGAAATAGAACGGATCAATTTTCTGCAAAGCGACATGCGCGACGGGGAACATCGCTCCCCAGGACATACTTGCAATAAGACATAGGGCCGATCCCATGATGACTTGCTTCTTATTCATTTCATCGTTCTCCTTAACAATTTCCGGACGAATATTTCATATCAAATGATAGATTAATCACAGACATCAGTAAAATGATTGTAAATCAATTTATCCATCATTTATAATGATATCAGGATGAATAAGTACGGAAGCGTCAGATGGAGGAGAACCGAAATGGACTTGAATGACTTGCGGATATTCCAGTGTGTAGCCATGCATGGCAGCATCAGCAAGGCTGCGCAGGAGCTGAGCTATGTGCAGTCCAATGTCACGGCCAGAATCAAGCTGCTGGAACGTGAGCTGCATACCGAACTATTTTACCGGCATAACCGGGGTATGATTCTCAATACGGAAGGGAAGCGGCTGCTGGAGTATGCGAACGATATTTTGGCCAGATTTGATGAGATGAGGAAAGTATTTCAGGGGTCGTCCACACCATCCGGCATCCTGGAGATCGGCATCGTGGAGACCGTCATCGCGCTGCCGGAGCTGTTATCCTCTTACCTGCAGCATTATCCCAACGTCGACCTGTCCCTGAAGGCAGGCGTCACCGAGCAGCTGCTGCAGGAAGTGATCGACTTCAAACTGGACGGCGCGTTTGTGACGGGGCCTATCCAGCATCCGCTAATTGAGCAGTACGAGGTGTTCCAGGAGGAGCTGGTGATTGTCTCCAAGGGAACGGAATTTTCACTCGACGAAATTACCGCCAAACCACTCCTGCTATACAATAAAGGCTGCAGTTATCGCGAGAGATTGGAGAGCTGGCTTAGGGAAGAGGGCATCGTTCCGAAGAAAATCATGGAGTTCGGCACGTTCGATACGATTATCGGCAGCGTGGCCGCCGGCATCGGGCTGACGATCGTACCGCAATCTACTGTCGGATACGTGGCCGCACAGGGAACACTCCACTGCCATCGTGTGCCGGACCCTTACCGCGAGGTTACCACGGTGTTTATCCGCCGGAAGGACTCCCATATTACGAGCTCGATCCAGGCCTTTATCGATGAAATCATTAAGGTGGGAAGCACGCTGCCGACGGCTTTATAGCCATGGACTCGGCAGCGGTTTTTTTGCAAATAAACACATGGAATTTGCTACTTTTAGCGCATTTGTGAACTTTAATTAGGTAAAGTCAGTAATTATGCATTATAATTTAGTAATTATACATTCGGCGCTTGCTGATATGAAAATAAAGGATGGTGTATATATGATTGTAGGGGTGCCTAAAGAGATCAAGAACAATGAGCATCGCGTCGGCATGACGCCTGCTTCGGTATTGTCCTATGTTCAGGCTGGGCATGAGGTATGGATCGAGAGCGGAGCCGGACTTAGCGTCGGTTTCGCGGATGAGGATTATAAGGCCGCAGGTGCAAAAATCGTGCCCGCGGCGGCCGACGCTTGGTCGGCAGAGATGGTCGTCAAAGTGAAGGAGCCAGTAGCCGAGGAGTTCCAGTACCTCCGCGAAGGCCTCATTTTGTTCGCTTACCTCCATCTGGCTCCCGAGCCTTCACTAACCAAGGAGCTTACCGGCCGCGGCGTGACTGCTATCGCTTACGAGACCATTCAGCTGGATACAGGCGCACTGCCCCTCCTGTCGCCGATGAGTGAGGTTGCGGGACGGATGGCGATACAGATCGGCTCTCATTTCCTGGAGAAATCCAATGGCGGCAAAGGCGTGCTGCTCAGCGGGGTGCCTGGCGTAGAGCCTGGTAAGGTAACGATTATCGGCGGGGGAATGGTCGGCGTTAACGCGGCAAAGGTTGCTCTTGGCCTCGGTGCGGACGTTCGCATTATCGATTTGAACCTCGACCGGCTGCGCCAGTTGGATGATCAGTTCCAGGGCCGGGTCAAGACGCTTGTCTCCAACCCGTTCAGCATTGCTGACAGCGTCAAGCAGGCCGATCTTCTGATCGGAGCCGTTCTGATTCCGGGAGCGCGTACGCCAAGGCTCGTTAGCGAAGAGATGGTGAAGACGATGTCTCCGGGCTCTGTCATTGTCGATGTGGCCGTGGATCAGGGCGGTTCCATTGAGACGATCGACCGGATTACGACCCACGATCAGCCGACCTACGTCAAGCATGGGGTCATCCATTATGCCGTAGCGAACATGCCCGGGGCGGTAGCACGCACCTCGACATTGGCATTGACGAACGTAACTACGCCGTACGGTCTGCAAATTGCCAATAAGGGCTATGCCAAGGCAGCGTTGGACAACCCTGCGCTGGCGAAAGGCATTAACGTCTTAAGCGGCCATGTGACCTACAAAGCTGTAGCCGACGCGCAGAATCTTTCTTATACAGACGTATACAGCCTGCTGAATCCGTAGGCCGCACAACTTAAGATTTATGTAAGATATGCGTAAGGAAAATGAGAACACCCCTCTTTATGATGGTTTCATAAGAGGGGTGTTTGCTGTTTATGCGGCAGCGGCAGCCTCAATAAATGCGGAAAAGTGATGGAGGAGGAACTTATATTATGAAGAAGCATCTGGTCATGAAGTGGATTTTTTATATTTGCATCGCTTCATTTCTCGTAAACGGCATGATTTATTTGGCCACAAAATCAAGTGATTCGCTAATCAGCTTGCTGTCTGCGACGGGTCTCGGTCTGGTTATGGGGATCGGCGCCCTGCTTACCCGCAAATCGAGTTAGAGGGATTCCCGGTTCTAGCTGCGTCTCCGGATATATTCCTCAGGCGTAATGCCGATGATCGCCTTGAAGTCCCGAATGAAATGCGATTGGTCAAAATAACCCAGCTCGGCAGCAAGCTCCGGGAGCGGCGAGGCATAGCCGTAATCAAGCAGCTCGGCGGCATTCTGCAGACGGTACAATTGAATGACCCATTTCGGATGTACGCCCACGTATTGGTTGAACAGCCGCTGCAGCGTGCGGATGCTCATTTGCGCATACTCGGAAAGCTGCTTCACTGCTGTAAGCTCGCGGTGGCGGTGAATGTGGTCAATCAGATCGTTAAGCAGTGTAACATAAGGATCCTGCTGCGGTAGACGTTCCAGCAATAAAGCGTCCATGACGCCAATCATGTCAGCGCTGTCTGAAAGCTGCAGGAGGCTGTCCTCCAATTGCTGCGGGGCCACTCCGAGAATATCCAGTGTGCTGGTGCCTTGTCCGGTTAGCTTGGACACAGGGCTTTTCATAAAGGGATAGAAACCGCCCGGTTTGAATTTAACCCCGAATACCGTGCCCTTCCCTTCGAGCAGATGGGAGTATTTTACCGTAGAGATGCCGAAAATCGCCGTCTTTTGCTGTTCCACCACCAAATTGACGCATGGATTGGGGAGCACGTCCTGCTGGTAGGAGGGTTGTCCACTCAAATCCCATTCAACGATCCAGTAATGCTTCACAAAGAAGCGGAGCGCTTCTGCCGGGGCATGGCGAGTCAGCTGGAACTTTTTCTCCCCTTCTGGCAGATTTAGTACTCCCATGCTTGGTCTTGACGGTATAGAAGCTTGCCGCATTGTATCACTCCTGACATTTTGGGGTGCTGTGTCGCGTTTTTACAATACCTGGTTGTATACCAAGATTATAATAACGTTAACCGTGGCGATACAAGCTAAGAAGGAGTGATTTACATTGGAATTGAAATACGAGTTCTATATTAACGCCGAGCCGGGGAAAGTGTGGGATGCGCTGATTCAGCCGGAAGGAACCAAGGCGGCCTTTTTTGGCTGCACTCTGCGTTCTACCTTCGAAGAGGGGGCTGCCTTTGCTTACGTAGGCCCGGGAGCTGAGGGGGATGAGACCGTCCATCTATACGGAGAGGTGCTCGCCTTCGAACCGCATAAAGTATTTAGCGGCATAGAGCATCCCGGCCCCGCCTATTTCGACAACCATGCTGAACTGGAATCACGGTTTACTTTTACGCTTGAAGCCGTGGGCCAATGCACGAAGCTGACTTTGGTTAATGACCGTTTTACCCCGAACCATCCTAGCCTGCAGAAGGCGGAACAGAGCTGGTGGATGATTCTCAGCGGCATTAAGACCTATGTGGAAACAGGAAGCACGCTTGATTTTGGCTGGTGATGTGGCCTAGAGCGGCAGAACGTTAAGGAACTAAGGGCGTCCCTTGAGGGCGCCCTTAGTTTTTTGATTTCAATTTCCATTCATCTACGTCTCTAGCATCAATATGAAGTATGCTGCAAATCAGCAAAGCCAACGTTACGGAAGGAATGCCTACGCCATATTCAATATTTAGCGAACAAATTTGCACAAAATGATGGGATGGCATATACTTTGAATGGTCTGAAATGGGAATATACGGAAAAGTAAATAGGGAGTGTCGATAGCCTTGAAGCAGGGTCTTGAAGAATTGCCGGTGCCGCCCTATCGGCCCTTATCGATGTTGCTGAGGCGCGCAGGAGCAACCCTAATCGATTATATACTGTTTGCCGCACTGGTTCGTTCGGCGATGAATATAGATCAGCTGTTCATGATGCAGGATACGCATATGTTATTCGTTCTACTTGGGGTTATTTTACTGATATTGTCTTACTATGTGCTGCTCGAAGGCTTGACGGGTTGTACGATCGGCAAGCGTGTTATTCGTATCCGCGTGGTCGATCGATACGGGGAGCCGCCGGGGCTGTACAGAGCGCTAATCCGCAGCGTGCTGCGCGTGCTTGACTGCAATCCTCTGCTGCTTGGCGGTCTTCCGGCAGCTCTGGGCATTGTTATGACGGATCGGGGACAGCGGTTCGGGGATATGGCTGCACACACCTTTGTGGTGAAGACGTGCGATTCACCTTCTTGTACGATGAACCGCGGGAAGGAGGTTATCGCCATAACCTTTGCGGCTGCACCCATTGTACTGGCAGCCATACTCCCGATGATCATGCGGGTCAATCCCCTTCCGGAGGAGAGAGCGTCTAAGGAAGCATATACCGATGAGAAAATACATATCAGCCATAGCGGCATGTTCAAAATTACGACGAGCCCGGATTGGCTGTTTGATCCCAATCTGGACAATGAGGCGGATATCTCGATTTCCAATCGGTTCTCGAATAAATATTTAGCCGTTTTCTCCGAGTCTAAGAAGCGTTTCAAGGATGGCTGCACGCTGGAGCAATATCTGGAATACGCCGAGCAGAGCTTCGCCGCAGGCCTTGCCCATTCGCCAATTTATAAACCCCGGGCTACTGTAATTAACGGATATCCGGCTTATCAGTTTGCCGTTGAACAGGAAGTGAACGGGGTGAAGGTCGCATATATTGTGACCACAATCGAGACGAAGCTGTATTATCATTGGATTACTGTATGGACGGATGCCGCTAAATATAAGGAATATCAGCAGGAGCTGCATTCCGTAATCCGCACTTTTAACAATTTTACGACTTAAGCGCTCGTCCAAAGCTTCATAGTTCCATCGTTCAACCTGAGGTTGGACGAACGGAGCTATTTTTTTGGCTTTTCGTAAGCTTGACTTGACTTTTCGAACCTACACTTTTAGATAATTGTGTATAGTAAATACTACAACGCTATGGCGAAGGATGTGTAGTCTTGTCAAAGTTTTTGCGGTTTAACACACTGCGCAATCAAATTTTACTCGGTTTCATGCTGGTTATGATCATCGTGCTGGCTTCTGTCGGCTTTTTTACGTTTGGCCAAGTCTCCGTCCTGCTGAGCAACAATGCGGAGAAGCATATTCAGCAAACTGCGGTTCAAGCCACGGGCAAACTGGATGCCCTCCTGCAGCAAATCAATACGCTGACCGCCCAGGTGGCGATGAGCGCAACGACGCAGCGGCTCCTCTCCGAAGAGATGGCAGGGGTGCCAATCAGTTTCACAGACCGCCAGCTGCTCCAGCAGGAGGTGCGCAAATATGAGGCTTATGCGACAGGCATACGCTCGCTTGAGTTGTACACGGCCGATTACCGAAGACTGCTGCCGCTCGATGATTTCAGATTGACTGAACGGGTGTCCAGCGAGTGGATTGACCGGGTCGATGAGCAAATGGGTCGGCTGGTGTGGTTTGGCCTCGATCCTCAGAATCCTGACGGAGTTATCGCCATCCGCAGTATCCGGCTAATCGACCAGTCGTTCTCACATGCCGGGTATTTAATGGTTCATATTGAGAAAAGCTATTTCGAGCTAGCCGAGGCGACGGAGCGCGAAATGCGCGAATCGATGGGGCTATTCGACCAATCCGGGAAAACGATATTTTCTGATTTTCCCCAAGAGGTGGATTCGAGGATGCTGCTCAGCCATGTCGGGGAGAGCATTACCATTGACGGCACATCCTATATCGCCATTCAGAAGCAGTCCGAAGCCACGGGCTGGACGCTCGCGATCCTGACTCCTATGAGTTACGTTACCGAGGGGATATCGGTGCTTCGCACTACGATTCTTGTATCAGGCGTAGTTGGCGGCTTGCTCTTTCTGATCTTTACCCTTATTCTATCCACGATGATCACGCGTCCTATTCTGAATCTGATCAAGGCGATGCGCGGCGCCCGCTTCGGGACGCTGAAGACTAGCCCGATTACGTCTACGACAATGGAAATTCATGAACTCAACAACTCTTACAATCAAATGGTTGTCGATCTGAACGAGCTGATTGAAGTCGTTTATGAGAAGGAAATTCTCCAGAGCCGGACGGAGCTGAAGGCGCTTCAGGCTCAGATTAACCCGCATTTTCTGTTTAACACCCTTGAGGCGTTCTACTGGGAGCTGGAGGATAAAGGGGAAGAGGAGCTCGCCCAGATCGTTGTGGCGATGTCCGGATTGTTCCGTTACGTCATTACTAAAATGGATGAGGATGAATGGGTAACGCTCGGCGATGAGCTGGATCACGCGGAAAGATATTTGAAAATCATGGCCATGCGCATGATGGACAGGCTTTCCTGGCGGATTGAAGCGGACGAGGACTGCCGCCGGGTACCCGTACCCAAGCTGCTGATTCAGCCGCTCGTCGAGAACGCCATATTACATGGCGTAGAGCAGCGGGTTGGACCAGGCACGGTCATTTTGCGGGTGGAGCAAGCTAGCCGCCCCGGATTTACCCGGGTGACCGTGCAGGACGACGGCCCTGGAATGGATCAGGAGAGGCTTCGTTACTTGTATGCCGTTATGCGAAAAGGACATGTGAGTGCTACAAAAGGACATGGCATCGGCATGGTTAACGTCGAGCGAAGGCTGCGGCTGAGCTTTGACTCCAGCACCGAGGGGCTCGAAATTAAGAGCGAGAAGGGACAGGGGACCACGGTGTCCTTTGAAATACCGAATGAATATGGGAGTGACATGAGTCATGAAGACGATACTTATCGTGGATGATGAACCAAGGACACGGGAAGGGATCCGTAAAACGTTGGAGGCCTGGTCCTCCGGCCGACACCGGATTGAAATTGCATCTAGCGGCGTGGCGGCATTGGAGTGGCTGCAGGAGCACGAGGCCAATTTGCTCGTGACCGATATACGGATGCCGGAAATCGGAGGCCTTGATCTTATTGAGCGATTGGAGAATTTGAAGAATCCGCCCGTTGTCATCGTCATTTCCGGTCATCCGGAGTTCGACTATGCACAAAAGGCGCTAAAATTCGGCGTAATCGAATATTTATTGAAGCCGCTGGATAAATTAAAACTCATTCAGGCTGTCGAACTTGCTCTCCAGCGGGAGGAGAAAATCCACCGGATCGAGCGGATGGAAAAGCTGGTCGATCCGAAGCTCATGGAGACGATGGAGCATGAGAATGCATACAGCACCCCGGTTCGCGACGCGATCCGTTATTTGGACGAGCATTTGCACGAATCGGTATCCATGCGCGACTTGGCGGATCACCTTCATATGAATGCCAGCTATTTCAGCGTGCTGTTCAAGGAACAGACGGGCCTTACATTCAGCGAATATTTGACAAAGCGGAGAATTCAGAGGGCGAAGGTCCTGCTTACGACGACAACGCTTCCCATTGCCGAGATTGCGGAGAGGGTCGGATACCAGACGGCCAGATATTTCGTCAAAGTCTTCCGCGAAATGGAGCAGGTAAGCCCTGGGCAATATAGAAGCAACGTAAAGGATCCAGACGACACAATCCAATAATAGTGGCATAAATCCCAATCCCTCTATCATTACGGCATGATCCTACCATTGTTACAATTTAATTAAGCGGAATGAAACCGCTAGCATTCGTAGAAAAGGGGTTGTAAACGTGTTCAAGAAAAAATGGACGATGCTGCTATTGACATCATTGTGTCTCGCTTTGGTTTTGGGGGGCTGCGGTTCAAAGGGCAACAACGGCGGCGCATCTCAAGGCGGCGGCGAAGCCAAAGGCGATCAAGTCACGGTAACCTTCATGCATCTCTGGCCTGAAGGCGTATCTGCTGGACAGAACAAAATCGTGAACCAAATCATTACCGAATATCAGAACGAGAACCCTAACGTTAAAATCAAACAAGAGGTATTGGATAACGAGCAGTACAAAAACAAACTAAAAGTACTGTCCGCATCCAACGAACTGCCGGATGTAGGTGTAACCTGGGCGGCGGGATTCCTGCAGCCTTATGTTGAAGGCAATCTGTTTGCTCCTGTAGACGATCTGCTGAACGGCGAGCTGAACGGTAAATTCGTTGCCGGCACGACCGAGGCATATAATATTGACGGAAAAACGTATGCGCTTCCACTAGAGTTCAATATCGCGCCTGTATATTACAATAAAGCGATTTTTGCAAAATACAATCTTGAGGTTCCGCAAACGTACGAGCAATTTAAGCAAGTTGTGAAAACGCTGTCCGACAACGGCGTAGCGCCGATTGCCCTGGGCAACAAAGACCGCTGGACCGGTTCCCTCTGGTACATGTACATGGCTGACCGGATTGCGGGACAGCAAACGCTGGCTAACGCGATCAGCGGCTCCGCTTCCTTCAAGGATGAAGGGCTGATTAAGGCTGCAACGGAAGTTCAAGCGCTCGTAGACAGCAATGCTTTTGTCAAAGGTTTCAACGGTTTGTCCAATGAAGAGGCGAAATCCGAGTTCCTGAACGACAAAGCAGCAATGTATATGATGGGTTCCTGGGATCTTCCAAACTTTACGACGAATGAAGAAATTCCGCAGGAATTCCGCAACAATGTCGGCTTCTTTAAGTTCCCGACCGTGGAAGGCGGCAAGGGCGACATCAACAGCTGGGTTGGCGGTCCGGGCGTAGGCTTGTTCGTGGGTGAGAACTCCAAAGTGAAGGATGAAGCCAAGAAATTTGTAGAATACTTCGTCACCAAATGGGGCGAGCAATCCGTAACCGGCGCAGGCGTTATCCCGGCTACGAAGGTAGATACGTCCAATCTGGAGCTGCCTCAATTGTATATCGATCTGTTTAATGAAATGAATCAGGCAAGCAGCATCACCTTGTTCGCAGACGTACAAATGCCTGCGAATGCGGCAGAGACGCACCTTAACATGATCCAGGCTCTCTTTGGCAAGGCGGTAACGCCGGAGAAATTCTCGGAAGAGCATGACGCGGCAATCGCCAGAGGACAATAAAGCTGAGGTTCAAAGGCACTTGTGCAACACAGGATGAAGAGATCTATCCGGCAGTATTGCCGGATAGACTTTTCTTAACAGCGACTTAGAAACGACTATGGAGGAAAGGAGTCGGACAACGTGGATAAGGTGCTCTCCAATAAAAAGATAATTGCACTCTATGTACTGCCATCACTGCTTCTCATTTTGGGCGTCGTGTACATTCCGATCATACTTACCGGCTACTACGGCTTGAATAAATGGAATGGCATCAGCGCCATGAGTTATATCGGTTTTGAAAACTATCTGGCTCTAGCGAAGGATAGCGCATTTTGGAGCAGTGCCTGGCACTCGCTTCTGCTGGCTTTGTTCTCTACGCTCAGCTTAGTGATTTATTTGGCTGTAGCTATGGTTCTTGCTACCCGCATCAAGGGAGCGAACCTGTTCCGTAAAATCTATTTGATCCCGATGCTGTTGTCGTCGGTTGCGATTGCGCAATTGTGGCTAAAAATTTACCATCCGACCAATGGGATCGTAAACAGCTTTTTGCAATCTATCGGTATTGCTAATCCTCCTGCATGGCTTGCAGACACATCGCTGGTACTGCCTGCACTGTTCATTCCGATTCTGTGGCAATATGCGGGTTTTTATATTCTGATCTACTATGCAGCGCTGAAGAATATTCCGGCTTCCCTGGAGGAAGCGGCGAAGATAGACGGTGCGAACGCACTGCAAATCGCTTGGAAAATCAAGCTTCCGCTTGCGATGGAAGTGATCAAGGTTACGATCGTTCTTGCCGTTGTCGGGTCGCTGAAATATTTTGACCTGATCTACGTCATGACCGACGGCGGACCAAACGGAGCCAGTGAGGTTATGGCCTCGTACATGTATCGCGTAGCTTTCCGGGCTCATGATTTCGGCTACGGCAGCGCGATCGGATTCTTCCTGCTCGTCATTTGTCTCATCATTACGTGGATTATTCGCAAATTAACCGCTACGAAAGATACCATTCAATATTCCTAAGGAGGGACGCTTCATGATATCTGGAACCGCAGGACAGCTTCAGAGCGGGCCGGCTAGCTCGGGGGCAGCCCTTGGACGCAAAATAGGCTATGGCCTGCTGTATATCATTCTGATTCTGGTGGCTGTTCTTCAAATACTGCCGCTCGTATGGCTGCTGTTCTTCTCGCTTAAAAACAATCAGGAAGTGTTCAACCTTCCGCCGTTCTCGCTCCCGATGGACCCTAAATGGGCAAACTATAGCAAGGTATGGAACGCGGGGAATATTAATGTGTACTTCTTGAACAGCGTATGGGTTACTGTGTTGGCGACCGCGCTCACAGTCCTCCTGGCAAGTCTGGTCACGTATGCCGTGACGAGAATGAAGTGGAAGGGAAGCTCCTTCGTGCTTGGCCTGTTTATGGTCGCAATGATGATTCCTGTCCACTCGACGCTCATTCCTTTGTTTAGCGTATATAACAAAATCGGATTGACGGATCATCCGTTGTCGCTCATATTCTCCTATGTTGCGTTCAATATGCCGATTACGATCATGATCCTGCTGGGCTTCTACTATGCGCTGCCGCGCGAGGTGGAGGAGGCCGCCGTCATCGACGGCTGCTCGGTGAACCGGATGTTCGCGCAAATCGTATTTCCTATGACGAGCTCCGTGCTGGCCACAACAGCGATCATCAACATGATCTATAACTGGAACGAGTTTATTTTCGTAAATACGTTCATTAGCTCCGATATCTACAAGACCCTGACGGTCGGTGTACAGAACTTCATCGGTCAATATACGACGGACTGGGGTGCAATCGGCGCTACTCTGATGATCAGCATTCTGCCGATCCTGATCACCTTCCTGTTCCTTAGCGACAAGATCGTCGAAGGGATCGCCGCCGGTTCGGTTAAGGGTTAAGTTGATACAGAAACAGTAAGAAGCCGTGATTAAAGTAATTTATAGCAGTAACTGACTGTTAAGAAGCCGTGAACAAAATAATGTTATAGCTAATCTGTATGTGATAAAGAACCTGGGCGAACCCCGGGTTCTTTATTTTTGGGTTGAGGGTAAGTTTGGGGATGAGGGCGTGACGCAGTGTGTAGGATAGATGGACGATGAGGCGTAGTAAGTAGTAAGTAAGTAGTATAGTGTGACCAGCCAGGCAACATGTGCGAACGTAACGGTGGCACGGGAGTGAAACGGGTAAGGAGCAAGTGAGTGAATGAGTAACAAAATAGCTGAGTAGCAGGGTAAGCAAGGTAACTAATTGTCTGGCGATCGGATGTGCGTAAATTAGGTGGTGGCATGCTAACGGACATTGGTTCCGCTATAGCTTCAAAATTGGCGAATTTGCAGATCTAACGGACACAGGAGCCCCTATTGTGCCTAAAAGCCTCGTAAAAAAGACGATTAAGGGCAAATAACGTCCCTGGTGTCCGTTAGGGTTGGGAAAGTATCTTTTTGGGGAGAATAGCGTCTCTTGTGTCCATAAGGACTCAGTGGGGAGCCGAACCACAAATGGACAACGAGTAACCAACTGAAAGTTGTGAGTAACCACGGCCACACCGCAGACAACGAGCTAACCTCAGACCAGCCAAGTATGAGTGATGATCAACCACAAAGCAGGCCGCCCCAGGATAACCATATCCTTGGACGGCCTGCTGTTTCATAGATTAATTGTTCTTGTAGACGAAATAGTCGAAGTCGGCTGGCTCGTTTTGACCGGAAGTGTCCTGGCACTGCATGCCTACGAACGCTCCTGTGAAGAAGCCTCCGCCTTGGATGTAGTCGTCCGACAGCTTGTAGGAATAGAAGTTGATCGGGATGACGGTCCAATTGGCTCCATCGAACGAATAGGAGTAACGGTACACATCGGTCTCAACGTCTACGCGCAGGTACACATACTGGACGTCCTCAGGAATCGCGATTTCATTGCCTTGCAGCGGTGCGGAGAACGTAAAGTTGTCGCATGCCACGATTTCCAGGATTCTGCCCTTGTCCTCATTCCAGGAAATTTGGCAGGAAGTCCAGTTCTGGGTGTTGTAGTAATTGACTAACCCGGCAGACTGCTGGAATGTCGTTGGATTGAACGCAACCTTGGTTTCCGCCGTGAAGTTGAAATGCTGCCAGCGTCTGGCAATGAACGCCTGTGTAAATTTGGACGTCAGCGATTCCTTGCCGTAAAGACGCAGATGGCCTGGTTTGTCGGTAAGTGAAACGATATTCTCGCCAAGTGGAATCCGCAGGCTCTGGAAGTGGAGGTTCAGCTTGTCGCTATCGAAATCGTCTTTCTCTGGGAAATCGGGCTCCCACTTCACTTCCGGAATGTTAGGCCCTTCGATTTGCAGGGAAGGCTGATTGCCGCCCACGACGTAAGGCCAGTCGTTCTTCCATTCCAAGCGCTGAATAGCCGTCTCTCTGCCCAGCGGGCAATAGCCGCGAGGGTCGAGCAATGGCTGACCTTCCCGGGACAACGGTCTTCCCGTCAGGTGAACGAGGAACCATTCGTCGGTATGCGTCTGCACGATCGAGGCATGTCCAGCCTTTTGCAGCGGGTTACGCGGTACGGCAAATGACGAGATCAGCGGGTTGTCTGGATGTACCTCGTAAGGGCCGCGCAGATTTTTGGATCGTGCCAGCGTTGCGCAGTGATCGTATTTGGTGCCGCCTTCGGCCGTCAGCAAATAGTAGTAGCCGTTGATTTTGTATAAGTGTGGCGCTTCCGTCAGCTTAATATCGGTTCCTTTGAAAATAACTTCCCGCTTGCCAACCAGCTTCTTCTCACTGGCGTTGTACTCTTGAAGTACGATCCCATAGAAACTGTGATGGCCGACGCGCTGATCCCACAGCATGTTGACGAGATATTTCTTGCCGTCCTCATCATGGAACAACGATGGATCGAAGCCGGAGCTGTTCAAATAAATCGGCTCGGACCATTCGCCGTCGATCGTATCGCAGGTCACGAGATAGTTGTGGCAGTCCTTCCATTGGCCTTCGGTCACTTTTACGTCCGTGTAAATGAGCCAGAATTGACCGTCCGCGTAGGACAGCTGAGGCGCCCAGATTCCGCCGGAATCCGGATTGCCCATCATGTTGAGCTGGCTTAAGCGGTTCAGAGGTCTCGTTACCAGCCGCCAGTTCTTCAAATCCTTTGAGTGGTAAATGCCCACGCCAGGGAACCATTCGAAGGTGGATACGGCAATATAGTAGTCTTCTCCAACACGACAAATGCTCGGGTCTGGGTTGAAGCCCGTCAAAATCGGGTTTTGAATGATAGCCATGCCTTTTGCTCCTTTATTAGGTTATTTGGAAAAGATGGGAGTCGAATAATTGAGGTTCACACAGATAAATTACCCATTTCCACAAATGGCCTACGGGTACTATATCTATGTTACAATAACTATATTGTAACAATCTTATATGAAGCTTCCAATATCCATTGTATGTGGTTTTTTACCCAAATCAATTAACTTTGTCGGCTGTGAGAAATGATTGTAAAGGAGTCAGGTGCTATGGAGGTCAAAACGGATCGAATGAGAAAAGAAATGATGCTGCCCGACATGGAATCCACTTTCCGCGTATTTGCCGCCCACTGGCGCACGGTCGACCGGGATTGGAAGTATCCTTCCCATAAACATCCCCTGTTCGAGGTCAATCTGGTTCTGTCCGGTACGCAGGAAATGAAGGTCAATCGAACGGTCTACGTACAGCAGCCGGGTGATCTGCTCCTGCTTGGGCCGGATGACGTGCATGAAAGCCGGGTGCTCGGCGAGGAGGAAATGACGTATTATTGCGTGCATTTTGACGTGGATGAACGAGCCTTCCGGGAGCTGTTGTACCGCAACGAAGCCTGTTATCATGCTGCGGGAAGCGAACTGGCATCAGCGATCCGCCCTGCGCTGGACAAGCTGATCGCTCTGACGTCGGAGGAGGCTGTGGTCCGCGTAGAATCCCGCATGGCAGCATTGTCTGCGTTGTTCGAGCTGTTTGCGGGAATTAGCGGCACGCTTGGCAGGCGGGACGGCGATGCTCCGCCATCGCGGATGTCTCAGACCGCTTCCGAGGTTGCTGCTTTACTGGAGCAAGCCGTGGATGAAACAGCGGAAGGAACCCGCGATGGCCGGGACATGGAGACGATCGAGTCGATCGCTGCGGCAGTAGGCTACAGCCCCTCTTCGGTGAACCGGATGTTTACATCGGTATTTGGCGTGTCCCCGCGGCAGTACATGTCCAACTTGATGCTCAAGAAGTCCAAGCTGCTGCTAATGGATCCCGAGTTAACAATCGAGGACGTTTCGCATAGGCTGGGCTACAAGAATATCGCCCATTTCAGCCGCCAGTTCAAGCGCTGGACCGGAGAATCGCCAAGCCGTTTCAGGGGGCGGTTTCATAATTAGGGCTTTAATGTCTGGTTCAGGAATTCATATTTACAGCAGTAAAAAAATAACATATACTCCTTACTGTTTGGCATTTCAAAAGGAATGACCTATAAATTGGTAAGGAGTGATTTTTTCGTTGAATCAAAACCAAACACGTAATCCGGGCCCCAGCTTAGACCCGAATTATAATGCTCCAGTTTCTGGGCCTCCTCCATGGGGAAATTACAACGGTCCGCCAGTTCCACCGGAGCCGCAATATTCGCGGGTAGAAGCAATCGCCCGCAGCTATGGAACCGGCATCGTCTTTAGACGTTGGGCCGCTACGATGATAGACCTGGTCACTTTTGTGGGGATTCTCTTTACGATGCTCTCTTTTAACAATCCGTATTTGGCCCCGGTCTTTATTGGTTTCCTGCTGCTGTATCATCTTTTGCTTGAAGGCTTTACGGGTTACACAGTAGGAAAATTCATTGTCCGCATGATGGAAGGCCGCCGGGATTGCTTAAGTCCTTGATTCGGACGCTGCTCCGCCTCGTCGAGACGAATCCAGCGTTATTTGGGGCCATACCTGCGGGAATATGCGCTCTGGCCACGAAGAAGAAGCAGCGTCTAGGGGATATGGCCGCCAATACATATGTGTTAAAAGTGTCGGATTTAAAGTTCAAGGAGCCGAGCCGCCGGGCCAAAATTACGCTTACGGCGATATTCTCTGTCATTATTTGCCTGGCAGTAATACCGAACGTGATTGCCTTGACCATAACCGATTATCCGGAGTCTAAGCCGGTAAGCGTTGTACATAGAAGTGAAGATGGTCAGTTTCAAATAACGGATGGATTAGGATTAAGACGTGATTCTTCGACAATCAAAGAGATTGACGCGAACCTGGCAATATCCAACTATTGGGGCAGCAAAGGTATTGTTGTATTTACATATCCAAAAGAGGAATTTGAAGCTGATGTTACGCTAGAGGATTTTTACTTAGCCATGAAGGAGGAAAGGCTGGGTGCAGCGACAACCGTTATCCAGGACCGGATGATCCGAATAAACGGCGATGGGGCTTACGAATTGATCTACCGGGAGAAGGTCGACGGAGATGATTACATTTATATTGCGACATTTGTAGCTACACCGGAGCATTTTCATGAAGTCATCGCCATTACGGAAAAACGGTATTACGAGGAAGACCGGTCTAAGCTTCGCGCAACCATAGCTACCTTCAAGGAAACGAGCGGCGATACATAAGTTATGCTGCAGCCAGGATTGCCCCAAGGTCAAAATATATGACCTATTGGGGAAGTTATTTTTTATAGCTCTCCCCTCGCTTTCTGGAGGACCTGGGCGAGTGGCCAGTCACTTTTTTGAACATTTTCGAGAACAGAAACGGGTCGGTATAGCCGACAGAGCGCGATACATCGCTGATGGTAAGCTCGGGGTTGCGGAGCAGCTCGATGGCTCGATTCATCCGATATTCCAGCAAAAAGGTTTGTAAAGAGACGCCGAACTGCGCCTTGAACAGCCCGGATAAATAAGTCCGGTCAAGCCCGACGGAACGGGCGATGTCCATGACGGTAATTTTTTGGCTGTAGCTTCGCTCGATCCATTCAATGGCTTTGCTCACATAGACTTCTTTGGAGTGGGAGGCCTTAGGCTCCAGTGCCGCATCCGGTGAACAGGAAATCAGTTCGGCCATCATGCGGTAAACGATACTCTGAATCAGAACGTCTCCGCCGCGTTCCAAGCGGGCAGCTGCGAGATCGTTGTAGAAGGTTTTGAACAGGCGGCTGTTTGTTTGAAAAATGGGGCTGACCAGGGAGAGGCCGGCCCGCTGCAGCAAGGATTTGACATGGAGCCCTCTGAAGCCGATCCAGGAATACGTCCATGGGCTGGCCGTGTCAGCCTCATAGTGGACCAGGGTATCGGGGGGAATAAGGAAGCCATCACCAGATTGCAGTTCATAGGTCTGGCCGCCGAGATGAAACCGCCCCGCCCCTTCAAGGACGTAGTGGATAATGTAGCAGTCGCGCAGCCCGGGGCCCCAGGCATGGCCGGACAGGCATTCCTCCATGCCAAAGAATAGCAGGCTGAGATCCATTTGGCTCTGAAAAGTTTCGTTAAAGTGAACGATATTGATACGGCTCATTTTGCTGTGTTCCCTCCTTCCGTACCGGCTCGCCGCATTCAGCACCATGTATTGCGCCCATGCGGTGAATAGCCGGCTTCTTGTTATTGCATGTTACATGCATTATAACAGGTATGGTATTGGATACAACCGAGGAAGTCAGGTTAGTAAATGGGATTATGACATGTTTATGTGGGAATGAGCCATGTTCAGTCCACTGCTTTGCGCATATAGTTAAGTTACATTTAACGAATGATGGAGGCGATGAAGCAGTGGCTAAAATTACATTTTTGGGCGCAGGAAGTACGGTATTTGTCAAAAACGTTCTTGGAGACGTGATGCTGACCGAATCTCTGCAGGGCTTTGAACTCGCTTTATTTGATATCGATATGGAGCGGCTAAAGGATTCGGAGAACCTGCTCAACAGCATGAAGCAATCGCTTGGCAGTACCTGTGTTGTAAAGGCTTACAGCGATCGGAAGGAAGCGCTTCGGGGCGCGAAATATGTCATTAACGCGATTCAGGTGGGGGGATATGACCCTTGCACGATTACCGATTTTGAAATCCCGAAAAAATATGGACTGCGGCAGACGATTGCCGATACGCTGGGGATCGGCGGCATATTCCGCAACTTACGGACGATTCCGGTGATGCTCGACTTCGCTCGGGATATGCAGGAGGTATGCCCGGATGCTTGGTTCTTAAATTATACGAACCCGATGGCGGTACTGACGAGTGTCATGAATACCGTGGGCGGAATCAAAACTGTCGGCTTGTGCCATAGCGTCCAGAAATGCATTCCGGAGCTGTTTGGAGCGCTTGGCTTGAGCGAGGAAGGCCTGGAGACGAAGATAGCCGGGATCAATCATATGGCCTGGCTGCTGGAAGTGAAGCGGGACGGCAAGGATCTGTACCCGGAAATCCGCAGGCTGGCCGCCGAGAAGCAGAAGGAGAGCCACCATGATATGGTGCGCTTTGAGCTGATGCTGCGCTTCGGCTATTATGTCACGGAATCCTCGGAGCATAATGCTGAATATCATCCGTATTTTATTAAACGTAATTATCCCGAGCTGATCGAGCGCTTCAATATTCCGCTGGATGAGTATCCGCGGCGCTGCATAGCTCAAATCGAAGGCTGGAAGGAGCAGCGGGAAAAGCTGTTTGCCAGCGAAAGCATCGAGCATACCCGTAGTCTGGAATACGCTTCGTATATTCTGGAGGCGATGGAGACGAACCGTCCATACAAAATTGGGGGCAACGTCATGAACACAGGCCTGATTACCAACCTGCCGCAGGAAGCCTGCGTCGAGGTGCCATGCTTGGTCGATGCTTCGGGCATTACACCAACCTATGTCGGAGCGCTGCCGCCACAGCTTGCCGCATTGAACCGGACGAATATTAATACGCAGCTGCTGACGATCGAAGCGGCGGTTACCGGAAAGAAGGAGCATATCTATCATGCGGCACTGCTTGATCCGCACACAGCTGCGGAGCTCTCGATCGACGACATCGTGGCGATGTGTGACGATTTGATCGAAGCCCATGGAGACTGGCTGCCGAGGTTTCAATAGCGGCTTCACCTCCAACTATTGACGCTGCTTGGCAGGTGCTGGTATCATTTGGTCAATTGGCGAAGAACGTCCTCAATCACTTTTAGGTGGTTTGAGGGCGTTTTTTTATTTTAATATTCGGTGGAGTAGGAGGAACTGTCTGTGATGATGAGTTTTCAGGAAGCCCACACAGCTTTTATTCAGAGCCATTTGGGCCGTCGAACGGGTGAGCGAAAAAGCAGACTGGAAAGAGGGCATGGACATGGAGAGATTCTTTTTGCAGAGAATGTATGGTGGCCATTAAAAGGAGGTTTTGATGGTCTTCATCCTGAATACGAAGTGCTCGATTGGCGCGGGAGGTCGTATTTTGCCGATTATGTCTTTGATCCGATGTTAAGCCGGTTATTGATCGAAATTAAGGGATTTGGCGAGCATGTCACCAACATGGACCGCAAAAAGTATTGCAACGAACTCAAGCGGGAAGCGTTTTTGGCTGGTATGGGATTTCAAGTCATTTCATTCGCTTACGATGATGTGGCGTATCAGCCGGCTGTCTGCATTTACTTGCTGCGTATGGTGCTGAGCCGATTTGAAACGTCGAATAAGCAGGTGGAACGGATTTTTTTCGCGGATCAAGAGATCATTCGCTACGCCATCTTTCTAGCCCGACCAATTCGACCTATTGATATCGCGGAACATTTCTCGATCAACCATCGCACCGCGCTCGGCCATTTGAAGCGACTATGTCAGAAGGGTTGGCTAAAGCCGGCCTATCGCGGGACAGGACAACGCATTTTGTACTATGAATTAACGAGGCAAGGGATCGATGGGTTGGATAGGGGACTTAATTAGCTCGTGCATGGGGCATGTTAGTTTTATTTAGAAATGTTAGTCTGGTCACCGGGTTTGAGGATGAATCCGGGTACTACATGCATTTTATACAACTAGTTAGCCTCCTTTATCAAAAAGCAATCGTGCTAAATGCAGATCATGCAGTTAGTTTGGCTGAATTAGGTTGAATCGTCATATTTATCTCAAACTAAGTGTAGGTTCTACAGTTAGTTGCCGCCAACTCGGCAAAACTCGGTGAACTAACTGTATGAAATGCATCTAGATCTAGATACCTCGCTAATCCAGACGTACCCACCATCATGGCCATCATCGCCATCAGACTATCCTAATGTCACCACTCCTACTCATGCTTGTACGAAATTGTAATCATGCTTGTGTGTGGTCGTAATTGTACGTGGTCAGCTTGTTCATTGGCATGCTCGTGCACGGGGCATGTTAGTTTTATTTAGAAATGTTAGTCTGCTTACTGGGTTTGAGGATGAATCCGGGTACTACATGCATTTTATACAACTAGTTAGCCTCCTTTATCAAAAAGCAATCGTGCTAAATGCAGATCATGCAGTTAGTTTGGCTGAATTAGGTTGAATCGTCATATTTATCTCAAACTAAGTGTAGGTTCTACAGTTAGTTGCCGCTAACTCGGCAAAACTCGGTGAACTAACTGTATGAAATGCATCTAGATCTAGATACCTCGCTAATCCAGACGTACCCACCATCATCGCCATCATCGCCATCAAACTATCCTAATGTCACAGTTCTACTAGCCGTTGTCACCACCCAGCCATAGTGCCCTCTAGTCGCATCCGTCAATCATGGCCGTCACCATAATTAACTCATCCCATATAGCGAAGTTGCTGCTGCCTACATTAATTACTTGCCCTACCTGCAACACTACGTGTCTACATTACTGCCCTACCTGCAACATCTCGCTACCTACATTACTGCTATCAACTACGCTACCAATACATCAGGTGCTCTACCCTGCAACATTTGCGCGCGAAGCTCCCAGCGCCCGGTGGCCGGTGTTACATGAAGATGGTCAATACGGTTCAGCGGGGCCAGACAAAACCCAAACAAATAGAAAGGCTCCCTTGCTCAATAACGAGCGAGGAAGCCCATAGTCGCGCGCGCTATAATAACGCAGACTTACATGTTAAAACGCGAACAAGATGATTTACACCTAAGTCCATATTAGATGTTCATATTAGATGTTCATATTAGAAGTTCATATAGATGAATTCCTGCGTCTCGCCGGAGAAGAATAAGACGCCTATCACGATAGCTATGATGACAATAGCTCCGCCGACCGCTGTCCCCAGCATCATCAGTGCTCGGCCGATCCGATGGCTGAGGCGGTTGGCTTTGGTCTTGGCGAGCTTGGCGCTACGGGTTTGTAATTCCATATTGCGTCAACTTCTTATAGAGAATTTCGCCGAACATTTTGTTGCCTTCATCCAGCATATGGGACGGATCGCGATAAAATTTATGCGGAATCGTATTATCCTTCCCTTTGTTGAATTCGATGTAGGAATAACCTCTAGACTCGATCAGCTCCTGATAGGCTCCCATCACTTTATTGTAATCATCCCAATTCAGCAGCTTCTTCTTGGTGAGATGCTCTTTATCCAGCGGAGCGGAATAGAAAACGGCCTTCTTGTTATGCTCCTGCAGCAGATCCAGCGTCTTCTCAATCATGAACAAGCCGAAGCTGTCATCCTTATTGAACGGTTTGTTCCATGTGTATAGTTTTTTGAAGTGCTCTTCGATTTCCTCTTTGTGTTTGTCCTGCATTTTATCGAATGCCGTGTACATCGGAGCATAGCTTGGTGTCACACCATTCTTCTTGTCCAGCTCGCTCTTGATTTCCCGGCGGATTTTCTCCATCGGGGTGCGCGTCTTGAACAGCTTGTAGCTAATTACGTCGCGATCATGGTACAGCGTCCAGTTGCTCAGGAAATGGGACGTGGCCCAGTTATGGATATCGCTTGGAAGCGACTGGCGGTTCTTATCGGGAAAATCGTTCAGCCAGCTCCGCGGAATGTTCTGATCCAATTTCGTAATGAGAGACGGATATACCGTTACATTAGACTCGTTATCTGAGACGACGGCTATCCCATAGTTAATTTCATAGACGACATAATCGATCTTGTCGATAATTGAAGCCAGCACGGCATAGGTCTCTGTAAATCTGCCGCCCGTCAGGCCAAAGTTGAGCACCTGTTTGTCCTTGAGATGAACCTGCATCACCCCGGCGGAGGTATTGGCTCCCTTCATGACAGTCGTACCGTAAACGGTAGAAGGGCCGAAAATGCCGACCGTCTGCTTCCCGTTATCCGGCTGCTCATTCAAATATTCGATCCATAGCGGGGTATAGACGATGGAGTCGTAAGCCGGCACGCGCAGTTCCTTCTTCGCGTGAGTCACGACGTCTTCCTTCATATGGTCGACAATCGGGCTTGCCCCGTCGCTAATACCGATCAAGCCTGCGATTGCAAGCGAGACCATCATGACGGTAACCGTCTTGTTCATAAATAAATTAGACATGGGTAATCCTCACTTTCATTTAAGCTATTTTAGCGTAAGCCCAGCAAGCGAAGCATGAGATCCCATCCGTCGACGATCGGCAGTATGAAGAATACCCGGCTGATCGTTACGCCAAAGAAGGTGATCAGAATGGCAATTACCGTTGTTCCCGGCTTCAGCCACTTCGGAACGGGCTTTAATTTGGGCTTGATTTGCTTCACATGGAAGCGATGGATGCACAGCATGACGCCATGGAACATTCCCCAGACGACGAAATTCCAGGCAGCCCCGTGCCAGAGCCCCGACACGGTCATCGTGGCCATCAGGTTCAGATAGACTCTTGGCGCAGGCACGCGGCTGCCCCCGAGCGGGAAATACACATAACGCGTGAGCCAGGAGCCGAGCGAGATATGCCACCGGTTCCAGAACTCGGCGATGCTGCGGGCCAGGTATGGAAACCGGAAGTTCTCCGGAATGACGATACCGAACAGCCGTGCCGTACCGATCGCAATGTCTGAATAACCCGAGAAGTCAAAATAAATGACAAACGTATAGGCGATCAGCGAAATCCATAGTGTTCCGGTATCCGCGCCGGCAATTCCGGCTTTAGAGTATACCGGCTGGGCGAGCAAATCAATCGTTCCGGCCAGTACCAGCTTCTTGAACATACCGAACCCGATTCGAGTGATCCCGATCAGGATATGGTCGATATGGAACTTCGCTTTAATCTGCGGATAGAACACCTGGAATTGCTTGATCGGCCCGGCTACCATCGTCGGGAAAAAGAAGATAAACGACAGCAATCCTTCCGGTCTGTGGTCCGGCAAATTTCCGCGTTTGCGTTCCACCAGGTAGTGAATGAGCTCAAACGTGAAATATGATATTCCTAAGGGGAGAACGATTTGTTCGGCCTTCGGAAAAAAGGGCTGCTGCATGAATGCGAACAGGTCGTTCAGCGTATCCAACAGCATATTCGTATATTTGAAGTAGCCGAGCACGAGAATGACCCCGATGATCGCAGCGGGGTAAATCCAGCGTTTACTCCATTTGGCTGCGGCCTTGACGATGAGGATCGCAATGATGACCTCCGCCAGCAGCAGGAACAGGTAGGAGCCTGCGTAGTAATAATAAAAGGTGACGCCTGCGGCGAACAGCACCCAGGGTCTGATTCGATGCGGCATAATGTGATACGTGACGACAGCCACGAGCACGAACAGCCAGTATATCCAGTCCGTATAAATCATAATGTTCTGATTCCACCATCCAAAATTTGTATACTGTCTCTCCTATTACTGCTTGTTCATGATAGCACAACATCAGCGCATCCGGTTATATCAAAATTCGCTAAATGCTCCAATTATCTGAAAGAAGATCAGGCACCAGTATACAAAATTCGTCAATTTGCACGGTGAATCCTTCTTTTTAGTATAAAAAATGGCTCCTGCCTTTGGTCTATAAAATTAGACGCTTTTCCGGAGCAAAAGTTTCCAGGATTTGCGAGCTGCCGATAGATATGCACCAAAATACCCTGCCCCGCATACAATGCGGGTAAATCGCCTAGGAGGTGGGGCCGTGATTATTACGTTCAATATGAGGGCTGGCCGGCTCGACCAGCTTGCATCGTCAGAATTATATCGGAGCATTATTGCCCAGAAGAGACAGACTCAGGCCGTTTATACGTACCGCTCGCCAGAGGCGCTGGATTTCGAACTGGCGATGAGAGGAGCGATCGTTCAGGCCGCCAGGGATTTTCACGCGGGAGGAGCCCAATTCGCAACCTTCAAAAATTCAAGGGCCAATGAGAGCTTTTGGACCCGCATGCCTAATGGAGGCCTTCGGCTTAGGGAGGAAGTGCTGCCATCGGACGCAATCAGAGACATCTTCAATAATGGCGGGAGGTATGCCATGGAGTGCGCGACGGCCATGGTGGTCATCCTCTATAAAGGGGTGTTGGATACGATTGGCGATAAAGCCTTCAATCGTCATTTTAATCAACTGGTGCTCTATGATTGGCAGTATGACAGCGACCTTCAGTTGACCCGTACTCCGCAGGCAGCAGCCGGAGACGTCGTCTATTTCGAGAACCCGGATTTCAATCCGGAAACTCCGGAATGGCAGGGAGAGAACGCTATATTATTGGATGATCATCTGTACTTCGGCCATGGGCTGGGCATTAAATCGGCTGACGCCATCATCAATGCACTAAATGGGAGGAGAAAGTCTGGAAGCTCGACCTCTGCCTATCTGTCGGATTTGGTCGTGCATCCGGATTTTGAATATATCCGGCGGCTTCAGGAACGGGCGTAGAAGCCCGGTCTTCATCGACAAAATAAAACATTTATTAACAAAAATACAAATAAACTTCATAATATAAAATATTTTTCTAGACCTAAATAGAGGCGTATGTTATACCGATAATAAGTTAGAAAAAACTATTGTTGTGGGGGGAAAAACCGTGGAAAAAAGTGACAAATCATTTGTAGCTGCACTACTGCTGGCATTCTTTCTGGGCTCTCTAGGAGTTCATCGTTTCTATGTAGGCAAGGTGGGAACAGGAATCATCATGCTGCTTACTTTGGGCGGGCTCGGAATTTGGACATTAATCGACTTTATTCTTATCGCTGTAGGCAGCTTCAAAGACAGCGACGGCAGAACGATCAAGGCCTAGGTTCATACATAGGACAGTCTAGACAGTCTGTACGGGCTAACATAGCGCTGGCTGCTTAATGCGGCGCTTTTATATGACATACGTACAAGCAAAGCGACCGCACTTTGGCAAATAGCCAGGGTGCGGTCGCTCTGGTTTCCGGCTCCAGCGGCATATTGTTTAATTTATCCGAGGATGTGCTGAAGCAGTTGGATGCTTCGCTTAAAGCGCTGAAAACGGATTATATCGATTTATACCAGTTCCACTCGGGGCCGGATGCTGTATTCGATAACGATCAACTGTGGACGATGCTGGACAAGCAGGTTCAAGCCGGCAAAATACGTCACCTGGGTACCTCGATCGGGAGCAATGACAATCTGCACCAGACCGATGCCTCAAGCCAGGTGAATTCCAAGGTAATCCAGGTTGTGTATAACCGTCTGGACCGAGTGCCGGAGAAGCGCGTCTTTCCATCCTGTGAACGTCAGGATCTCGGGGTGCTGGCTCGCGTTCCGCTGGCCAGCGGCTTCTTGAGCGGCAAGTATAAGCCTGGCGCCCAATTCGATGCAACAGATGTGCGGCATCGTAAGGATGCCGAGGACGTTCGCCGCAAGCTGGAGGAGGTTGAGCGGATTCAACGGGAGGAAGTTCCGGCCGGTGTAGACATGGCGCAATGGGCATTGGCCTGGTGCCTCAAGAACCCGGTCGTAAGCGCGGTCATTCCCGGCTGTAAAAACCCCGAACAAGTGGCATCCAATGCGGGTGCAGCCGATTTGCTAGAATAACGATATATACTATAAATACTATAAGCCCCGCTAGCCATTGCGCTGGCGGGGCTTATTTATTGCCAAACGATCGATCGATATCGGGCTGCAGGCTATTGCTCATAGCCTTTTAAGACGATGACCGCGTTATGGCCGCCAAATCCGAAGGAATTGGATATTCCAATGCGCAGCTTGGCCTGCCGCGCCACGTGAGGCACATAGTCTAGATCGCAAACCGGGTCGGGATGGTCCAGATTGATCGTAGGCGGAATGATGCCCTGCTCCAGCGATTTGACAAGGGCCACGGCTTCGACGGCGCTAGCCGCACCAAGCATATGGCCGGTCATCGATTTATTGGCTGTTACTGGAATACGGCCGGCATGCTCCCCGAACAGCTTCTTGATCGCCTTTGTTTCCGACCAGTCGCCAACCTCGGTGCTCGTAGCATGGGCGCTAATTACATCCACATCCTGAGGCGCGATATCCGCTTCCTTGAGCGCAAGCTTCATCGCCCGATAAGCGCCGACGCCCTCCGGGTGGGTTGCGACGATATGGTAGGCATCGGAGGTTGCTCCGTAGCCGATCACTTCGGCGTAGATCCGGGCTTTCCTCTGCTTGGCATGGCTGAACGACTCCAGGATGAGGATGCCGGCGCCTTCCGCCATAACGAAGCCGTCCCGGTCTTCATCAAACGGCCTGCTCGCCCTGGCCGGCTCGCCATTGCGCGTTGAGAGCGCGGTGGCGTTGCCGAAGCTGGCGACGGAAATGTCCGTGATTGCCGCCTCCGTCCCTCCGGCAATGACGAGGTCAGCACCGCCTGAAGCGATGAGGCGGTACGCTTCCCCGATTGACGTATTTCCAATCGAGCAGGCGGTGACCGGAGACAGCGTAGGTCCGGCGGCGCCGTATTTAATGCTGATCATCGCCGCGGCCATATTTGAGATCATCATCGGAACAAGCACCGGGCTAATCCGCTCGGGCCCCCGTTCCTGCAGCAGCCTGCTCTGTTCGAGCAGGGTGTCGATCCCTCCTGTGCCGGAGCCGACATATACCCCCATGCGTTCTCTGTCGATTTGCTCCAAATCGAGTCCAGCATCGGCAATGGCCTGATCGGCGGCAGCCAGTGCAAATTGGCAGAAGCGGTCCATCCGCCGTGCTTCCTTGCGGCCAAACAACGCTTCGGCATCGAAGCCTCGCACCAGCCCGGCGATTTTCGTCTTATGCCTGGACGTATCAAAAGTATCAATATGAGAAATGCCTGATTCCCCATGAATCAGGCGATTCCAGAACAACTCCACCTGATTGCCGAGCGGCGAAATGACGCCCAGTCCCGTTATTGCAACTCTTTCCATGTGAACCTCCTTTAGAGCTGTTATGGGAGCTATTGTGTCACATGTATTATCCTATTACAAGTTGTTGATTATTATAGTATAATCAGTACCACTTTAAGTGTTTGGCTAAGGAGGAGCAGGGGATGAAGCAGGAGACAAGGCTGCAGGAGCTGTCCGCATTTTTGAAGACGCACCGGGCCAAAATCGTTCCTCAGATGGTCGGGCTTCCGGCAGGGACGCGACGTAGAACGCCCGGTTTGCGCAGGGAGGAGGTTGCCCAGCTTGCCGGCGTCAGCACGACCTGGTATACCTGGCTGGAGCAGGGAAGAGATATTAAGGTTTCCGCTTCCGTGCTGGATAACATTGCGGCCGCTCTGCAGTTGACCCGGGATGAACGCAATTACTTATATGCGCTGGCGATGGATACCGGAGGGGGCCCGGTTTCGGCAGGCCAGCTGCCGCAGGAAGGGCAGCCGGAAATAAGTCCCTCTTTGCAGAAGATTTTGTATGAGCTAAAATACTGTCCTACCATTATTTCGGACCGAAGATGCCAGATCGTCGGCTGGAATGAGGCGGCCTCGCATGTGTTCCTTGACTTTGAACAGGTACCGGTGGAGCAGAGGAACATGATCTCCCTGCTGTTCACAAGGCAGGAATTCCGCAGGCTGGCCGGTAATTGGGAGCAGTTTGTGCGGGGATTCCTGGCGATTTTTCGCGCCTATTATGGCCAGTACGTGGAGGATCAATGGTATGAACGCTTCCTGAGCGAGATGAAGGCGGCTCACCCGGACTTTAATCAGCTGTGGGAGCAAAGCGAGGTCAGCTCCGCCCCGGAGGTTATTCTGGAGTTCAGGCATGCCAAAGGGGGCAAAATGCATTTTCAGCTCACATCGCTGCAGGTGCATGGAAACGTGGATTTGCGCTGCAGTATTTACACGCCTGCTCCGGACACTTCTACGGAGTACAAGCTGCGCCAGTTGATGGAGAAGCAGGAATGAACGACTGCTTCTTGGGGTCCATAAATTACCAAGACCCCTTTCATGGATGTTATAATGTTCAATGCACTGTTTAGATAAGTATAGGGAAGTAGTTTTATTAGATATACCGGGCAAAGGAAAGGATGGAATATGGATCGAATCAACGCATGGTACAAATCGAAGCTGGTCGTGACCGGGACGCTGCTCGTTCTCAAGCTGCTGCTGCTGCGGACGTTCTTGTTCGGCAATATCGCCTGGGGCGGCCTGCCGGGGGAATTGTTGTCCGTACTGGGGGTGTTATGCCTTGTAGAATTGGTGACGCCGGCCAAAAGTAAAGGAGTTGTATTTTGGAGCCTCAATGCGGTATTTTCATTCCTGTTCTTCTCATCGGCTCTCTATTTTGCCCATTTCGGAACGGTGCCGACGTACGCCGTCTTAAGCGGGTTAAACCAGGTTCCCCAAGTGCGGGCCAGCGTTGGCGCGCTGCTGCGGCCAGAACAGTTTCTGTTCTTTGCGGACTTTGTGCTTGCCGCAGGCTGGCAGATCGTCCGAACGGTCAACCGTCGCCGTAGAGGCGTGGTGCACACGTTCTTCACTAAGCAGCAAAAGAGCCGGAAATGGGTATGGAATTCAGCCGTGTCCGGGCTGCTGCTAATGAGCGCAGTCTCTTCTGTATACTATGTGCTCGAGGGCAAGCAGATCGACAATGAGCTCGTCCGGGCAGAGAAGATTGGACTCCTGAACTATCAGGTTGTTGCTGCGGTCAATAATCGGGCAGAGGACCGGATGATCGCAGAGGGAAACATCGAACAGACGCGGGCCAACATCGCCAAGCTGCAGAGCAGCTACCCTTACCGAACCAAGGCGGATGCCGCTGCAGCTCCAGATTATTTTGGGATCGCTCAAGGGATGAACCTGATCGTGATCCAGATGGAATCTTTTCAAAATTTCCCGATCCACTTAAAGCTGGATAACGGGGCTGAGATTACGCCGGTATTAAATAAACTGGCCGAAGAGGGCATTTATTTTCCGCATGTATATCAGCAGATCGGACAGGGCAATACGTCGGATGCCGAATTTATGTTCAATACCTCCATCTATCCGACCGCAGCGGTGGCGATGTCTACCGGCTATGGCAACCGCGAGCTGCCAAGCCTGCCTAGACTGCTGCAGGAGCGGGGGTATTTGGCCAATACGTTCCATATCAACAAGGTAACGTTCTGGGATCGAAACAAGCTGTACCCAGCGCTTCATTTTAACCAATATTACGACAAGCCTGCCTTCAATAACGATCACTTCAACGACTACGGGGCATCGGATGAGGAAATGTACCGGGTCGGCGTGGAGAAGCTGGCGGATCTTCATGCAAGGAATAAGCCGTTCTATGCCCAGTTCGTAACGACCTCGAGCCATTCGCCATTTATCGTGCCGGAATCGTTCCAGCAAATCGAGCTGCCGGACAAGCTTAAGGGGACGAATTTGGGGAACTACATCAATGCCGTTCATTATACAGATTACGCCATCGGCCAACTGATGGAGCAGTTGAAGGAAGCTGATTTATGGGACAGCACGATGCTCGTGTTCTACGGCGACCATTTCGGCCTTCAGCCTCATGAGACGAGCAAGGAGGAGATCACGGCAAACCTGGGCATTCCTTATGATGATACGGTCAGCCGGTTCAACATTCCTCTGATCATCCATGTGCCCGGCAAGGAGCTCGGCATTGTGGAGGAGCGGGCGGGGGGGCAGGTCGACATGCTGCCGACCGTTGCCAATTTGCTGGGGGTCTCCCTGGACGAGGAAGGTTTTACCGCTTTGGGCCAGGATTTGCTGAACATTGACCGCAATGTGTTTGGCGTACGTTACTATTTGCCGACGGGCTCTTTTTTCAACGATGAAATTATGTTTACTCCCGGACAAGGCTTCGAGGACGGACAAGCCGTATCGATCAAAACGCTGGAGCCGGTTGCGGATTTCACCCGGTATCGCCAGGATTATGAGTACGTGATCTCGCTAATGAAGCTGTCGGACGAATATGTGAAGCTGCTGCCGAAACGCCGGTGATAATATCTTTATTTCTGCTTGATTTGAAAAATGCCTTTCGGGACTGGTGTCCCGGCAGGTGTTTTTTTTAATTTTTCGGCTGCAGGCGCCTATTTAGGCAGAAGGCAAATGCCTTATCCCGACAGGCGAATTATGCATTTATAAGAAAAAATTAGAGTTCCTAAGAAACTTTTGCTCGTCCAGACACGTCAAATAGTCAAGGCAATGCCAACATGGGTAAGAAATATATACCAAGACATAGGAGGTTAAGCATGTGAGGAAAATTTGGGCTACTATACTATCAGCACTCTTAATTTTTCCATTAGTATTACAGACACCAGCTCAAGCAGCACAAGCCATCAGCATTTATATTAACGGGGTCAAACTGCCGACGGATCAAGCGCCGGTTCTGGTTGGAAGCCGGGCCATGCTGCCCCTGCGCGCCATTTTTGAGGCGCTGGATGCAGAGGTAGACTGGAATAATAAGACAAAGACCGTGTCCGCCTGGAAAGATGGCACGACCGTCGTACTAAAGATCAATGCCAGAACAGCCACGGTCAACAACCAAACGTTGAGCCTTGACGTACCTGCGCAGATTCTCCAGGGAAGAACGCTGGTTCCGGTCCGCTTCGTCAGCGAAGCTCTAGGCGAGGATGTCGTGTGGGATGCTTCCAGCAAGACCGTGTATATTACAACGAACAGCAATCCGGTGTCAGCCGATCCTGTCACATACGTATCGGCCAGGGATATCGCTGACAACGGGGATGGCCGCGATATGCAGATCAGCTTCTCGCGGGCTTCGAATCAGTCCTCCATCGACCACTACCGGGTCATGGTCGTTAAGGCGAACAAAACGTCCGGGTTTAATCTGGCCTCGGCCCTGAAGGTGCCTTCTGCCAACTATACAAGCGTAGCAGTCGGAAGCATCGATCCGACAATTACGTTAACGTCGCAATCCCGTGACGTTGAAGGGGATTTGATCAAGGCAGGCCAATCCTACGTAGTGTACGTAGTTTCGGTCGGCAAGGGCAACTTGGCTAGCGCCCTGTCCTACCCATCGTCTTCCATTACGCTGGGCACCAAAAATTCGGTGGCGGCGGTGTCGAATGTAAGGGTCACCGACGTCAGTGACTATGGAGACGGAAGAGACTTGTATGTAAGCTTTACGAGACCTTCCAAGGATAGCGATATTTCCAGCTACCGTATCTTTGTCGTCAAGACGAAGGATGCAAGCAAGTTCGATCTTGCCACGGCGAACGGGCTGTCCAGCCAATATTACACCGTTGTCAACAAAACATCGAACAGCACGCTGTCGACAGCGTTAAGCTCAAGCGTAAGAGATTCTGCCGGGGACTATATCAGGAACGGTGTGCCTTATACCGTATTCGTACAGTCGATCAGCAGCAATACGGGCAGCGCAGCACATAAGCTGTCTGCCGCATCGTCTTCGATCACGCTGAGCACGGGATCGGTAGCGGCACCAGTGATTACGCAGGTGCTTGATGAAAGCGATTATGGGGATGGCCGCGACCTGCGCATCAGCTTCACGAAGCTGGCCGATGAATCCAAAATTAGCGGCTACCGCGTGTTCGTCGTGAAAGCCAGCGATTACGGTTCTTTTAATCTGACGAAGGCCAACAATGTGTCCAGCTCGAATTATACCGAATGGAACAAAGACGGCTATAATTTTAATCGTAACTTGCCTTCAGGAGCAAGGGACGTAGACGGAGCGACCATCCGCAACGGGGTCAACTACCGGGTGTTCGTGATGGCGGTAGGCAGCGGCGCTTATGCAGGCAACAATGCGCTGTCCAGCCCGTCCTATGCTATTACGCTGCTTAACAATTACAGTGTAGGCAAGGTTTCGAATCTGAACGTCAGCGATGTCAGCGACTACAATGACGGCCGCGACCTGCTGGTATCGTTCAACCGTGCTTCGGATGAATCCAATCTGAGCCATTACCGCGTCCTTGTTGTCAAGGCTTCTAATGCGGGCAAGTTCGATCTGGCGAAAGCGAACGCCGTATCCAGAGAGAACTATACGCAAATTAACAAAGGCGGCAACAGCTATGTAACGCAGGCTCTGTCCTCTGGCGCAAGAGATGTTGACGGTGCGGCCATCCGCAACGGGGTCAGCTACCGGGTGTTCGTGCTATCGGTAGGCAGCGGCAGCTATGCGGGCAACAACGCGCTGACTGGGCCATCCTCCGCGATCACGCTGAGCAACAACTATAATATTGGCGCCATAAGCGGCCTGGATGTACAAGACGTGAATGATAATAACGATGGCCGGGATCTGCAGGTATCGTTCACCCGCGCTTCCGATGAATCGAATATTAGCCATTACCGCGTCTATGTGGTCAAAGCCGCGAATACGGGCAGCTTTAATGCTTCTAAGGCGCTCGGGGTTTCCGCAGCAAACTATACCCGCGTCGACAAAGCCGGCTCCTACTTGAGCTTTACGCTTCCTTATAACGCGCGGGACGTGGACGGAGCGGCCATTCGCAACGGCGTAAGCTATCGCGTATTTGTGCTCTCTGTAGGCTATGACGGCTCCGCAAGCTCAAGCGCATTATCCGCTGCTTCCGCGGCAATTACGCTTAGCGGCAACAGCGCAGTAACGCCGGTCGGGAACTTGTCTGCGGCGGTCAATGGGAATCATGGCGACGGACGGGATATCGTCGTCAACTTTACAAGATCAACTGCAGAGAACAATATCGCCGAGCATCGCATCCTGATTGTGCCGGCAAGTCAATATTTCGGCAAGGAAGAGGCCAACGCAGTTAGATCGCCTAACTATACAGTGGTCTCGGCAGGCAGAGATGTCTCCCAGGCTTTGACGGCTTCCACGCGCGACGTGAACGGTAACGGGCTGAAGACGGGCGAATCCTACCGGGTATACGTTCTGTCCGTATCCAAGAGCGGCACGGCTTCCTTGAACGCTCTGGCCGGTCCATCCGGTGACATCCGCCTGACGGCCGTTGATCCTGCTGCTCCTTCGGCAACGGGTGTCAGCGTTTCGGCGGATGGTAACTCCGCAAGCCTTATCGTCAGCTTCACCAAGCCTGCGAACGAGAATGGCATTTCCTCGTATGCGGTCCTGCTTGTTCCGGCAGGCGAGGGTATGAACGAGTCTCGGGCGAGCGGATTGGAGTCCCGCTTGTATAGAACCATCGGCAAAGGCGGAACGCCGATTGTGACATTTACGGAGGCCGATGTGGACGCCTCCGGCAATGCGATTACAGCAGGCACGGCTTACCAAGCCTATGTACTGTCCATTGCTGACGGAACGAACGCTACCGTGAACCGGTTGTCCGATCCGTCCAACTCCGCAGCCCTGACCATTGCCAATCCTTAAGCAGTAGAATGGACTGCGAAAGCGGGAGCGGCGGCGATAATAACAGGCAGGAGTTCTGAAAGTATTGACGCAGCTATCGAAAGTATTAGCGCGTTACGGCATAAGCTCACCATGGCTGAACGCAACAAACCAAGAAAGAACCTGAGGCAATGCCTCAGGTTCTTTGCGTATGCGCTGATTTGCACAGCTCGTCACTTCACAAGATGCACGGGCGGCGGGCCATCGCCTTTTAACAAGCTAAAGCAGGCGATATCGATGAATTTGCCGTCTTCGAATTCGGACTCGCGCTCGATGCCCTCGTGGCGGAAGCCTAGCGAGAGCAGTGTGCGTTGGGCGGGCTGGTTGCCTCCCTCGATCCGTGCTTCGATCCGGTTCAGCTTCATAGAATCGAAGCCAAAGGCAATAAGTGCGTTTAACGCCTCTTTGAGCAAGCCTCGCTTGCGGTACTCGGAATGAAGATCGAATACGAGCTCTGCCTTGTAATGAGCTTTGTTCCAGCGGTAAAAACCGCAGGATCCGATCAGCCGGTTGCTGTGTTTTAAATAAATGCCGAAGCGAATTCCCCGCTGCTCCTGATAGGGAGTCATAAACCACTCCTGTATGCGGTGTGCAGCGGTCTCCCGTTCCGGAACCGTCGTTCTGCGGGAATCCTTGCTCGCCTGAATGTCCAGATGCTTCTCAGGCCCCTGGCGAGTCTTCATCATTACGGAATTTCCATACAGCTCTGCAGCCGCCTCCATATCCTCCAGCGTCACTTCTCGCAATTGAAGACGCTCGGTGGATAGGGCGGGGAAGCGGTCAAACATGGTGATCCTCCTTGGCACATCATTATTCTGCGGTCCTAGTATCCATATCCTATATATTATAACCGATGATTGCCATAATCGCTTCTTGAGACGGATTGCAAACCCCTGTTTTTTTCATCGAAACCTGTCGTTTGACAATCAAACCTAAGGTTAGTACCCTTACAATAATAAACTTGTACCCGAAAGGTAACATGAACAATATGCAGGAGCCGAACGATGTTCTTATATATGTATCCGAGAGCGGCGAGCTTAATGACCGCTATGTGTGGAAAAGGGAACAGCTGTACCAGGGCATGAACGGCAAGTTCGTAGAGCGCTTCTATCCCTCTCCCGAACGAAGCTACGTTTTCAAGCCGGTAACCCATGAAGGGAACGGGGATCGCGAGGCCTGGGTGTACGAGCATGTCCTATCCTCCTTCCCGCCTATATATCCGCAGTTGATTGCGTGTTCTGCGCCTGGCCGGGGCGAGGCGGGCTGGGGCATCTTCGAGGATCTAGGGACGATCAGCCATCGCTTCGACGTTAGGCATGCCCTGCTTGTGGCTAAACAGATGGCCTGGTGGCATTCTTATCCGCCCGAGCATTGGGGCGATGTCCCGGATACGGGGCAGAAGCCGGAGCTGCGGCAGATGGCTGCTGACCTGTCCGAGCGAAAGGACGAGGCGGAGCTTGCCTTGGAAGCAGCGGGACTGCCTCGCAGGTGTGTTGATGATATTCTGTGCAATATGGATCAAGCGGGAGCCGGTCTGTGGGCGGAGGAAGCGAAGGTACTGTCGCACGGGGATCTGCACCTTGGCAATTACACAGTTACGGAGAGCGGTGAACTGTACATTCTGGACTGGGAGCACGCCCATCTGAACGTTCCCTTCTGGGATTTATATTATCTGATCGATATGTCGCACCCCCGGTATCCCAAGCAGATGACGCTGGCTTACCGCGAGCGGATATTGCGGTACTACCTGAAGCAATCTGCTTATTACGGCAAACCATGGGAGGACGAGGAGACATTCATGGAAACGTACAGCCTGTTTGCGGCGGTATTCTCGCTATGGATGCTGATGCTGATTGCGAATGATCTGCGGCAGGATGGAGGCGTCTGGTCCAATGCCGAGCTTCTGGCTCAACGGAGCGAGGTAAAGGCCAGCTTGTACGATTGCTGGAGCAAAATTACACAGAAAGGACAGCATGCCAGTGAAAAAGGTCGGACTAGTTATGCGTAAAATCCAGTTTGCCGAAGCCCAGGGGCCGCGCGTATTTGCCGAGCGCCTCCAGGCTTTGGCGGCTGAGCTTGGAGTGGAAATCATCTTTATTTCGCCGGAGCGCCATGTCAGCGGCCATGACTGGATTCCCGGCTACGAACATGAGAAAGGAGATTTGGTCAACTACGACATCGTACTTGACCAAATTTATGCCCAGGGGATCGAGCATGTCATCTTTACGGTATCGGGATTCACTTATTTGAAGATGTTTATCAAGAACAGCGTTCTGTTTCCGCACAGCTTCCCGGATCCGGCCTTAACAGGGTACGAAATGATGAAGCCTTTCTACAGCATCGTGGACAAGGCTATCGTGCAGACCGAGTTCCTGAAAAAGCAGCTGGACAGCGTGTTTGGCGTTACCGATGTCGATGTGATTCCGATCGGCTTCAGCGAGGAGCTAGCGAATCGTTATTTCGATCCGGGTGCGATCGTGCACAACCGCGTGCTGTGGATCGGCCGGGATGAGGAAAACCGCCGGCCGGACCTGGTACTGGAATATGCCCGGCGCAATCCGGACCGGGAAGTGTATATGGTATTCGGCGGCGAGCGTTACCGGGAGAGCATGAAAAAGTATAATATTCCGGGCAACGTCAAGCTTCAGTTTGCTTTGTCGCAGGCCGAGATTTTTCAGCTGATGAATTCAGCCAAAGTATACTGGAGCTGCTCTAAATTCGATACGTTTGCGATGCCGCTGACGGAAGCGCTGGCCATGGGCAAAATCGTCGTGAAGCCGGAGCATCCCTGCTATGACCATATCAGCTCGCGGCATGCCTTCGCCGGGAATGAGCACAACTGGTTCGAGCTGGTCAATATGGCGCTGGATTCGCCGCACTCCCATTCCCTGGATAACCGGGAATATGCTTTTGGCAAATTTTCGAGCACGGTGATGAAGGAAGGGTATCGCCAGTTTTTTGATGGATGGTTAAAATAATCTATTACAATAATCTTCTTGTGAGCTGGACCGAAATGCAGCTTAGTCGGTGCGTAAAGCGTAAATGGGCCGCAGCTTGGCCGCTTTGTTGGCCGGAATCACGCCGAATACGATGCCGATGAACAGCGAGAAGCTGAAGGAGACGGCCACAATCGACATGGATACCTCGGTACTCAAGGTCGACATGCTGGAGATTAGGGCGCTGGCTCCATAACCTAGCGCGACGCCAATCAGGCCCCCGAAGCCGCTCAGCGCGGTAGATTCGATCAGAAATTGGAGCAGAATGTCTCGCTTCTTGGCGCCTATCGCTTTGCGCACGCCGATTTCCCGCGTTCGTTCACTGACCGATACAAGCATGATATTCATAATGCCGATTCCCCCGACGAGCAGGGAAATACCTGCGATTCCTCCCAAGGCCAGCGAGAGCATCTGCGTGGTCGAATTCAGCGTGTCCATCATCTCCTGGGCGCTGAAGACGCTGTACGCATTGTCGGCATACATGAACTTCTCGTCCAGCCAGGCCTTCAGCCGCTCCTGTGTGCTAGAGACGAGCTCGGTTGAATCCGCCTGGACGGTGAAGGAACGAATCCCCCGGCTTTGCAGGAACCGTTCGGCCGTCGAAATCGGAATGAGGATTTTATCGTCATTGGAGCCCGTTGCGCTAGTGCCGATCGTCTCCAACTGGCCAACGATTTTGAAGCTTACCCCGTTTAACTGCAGCGTCTGGCCCACCGGATTATTGATTCCGAAAAAATCGCTGGCCACCTCGGAGCCGATCACAGCTACCTTCATCCGGTATTCATTATCGATATCCAGAATGTAGCGTCCGGATTGGACGTGGAAATTCTTCACCTCTTCGTAGGCTGGCGTAATGCCTTCCACCGCATACGTATCGTTTACGGTTCCTTTCTTCACCGTTGCATTCCCTGAAATGACCGGGGAGACGGCTTTCACCCCGCTGATCTCTTTCAATTCCATAACCTCTTCATAGCTTAATGAAGTGGTCGCCCCCCGGCCCATAATATTAACGGTAAGCAGGTCGGTGCCGAGCCCTTGAAGCTGCTTGGTGATGGAGGACGTCGTGCCCTGGCCGACCGAAACCAGCGTAATTACGGAGGATACGCCGATAATGATGCCCAGCATCGTCAGGAAAGAACGCGTTTTGTTGCCTGCTATGCTTTTAAAGGCCATTTTGATGGACTGGTAAATATTCAAGGCTCATTCCCCCGATCTTCGACGATTTTGCCGTCCATGATCCGGATGAGGCGTTGGGCCTGCTCGGCAATGCTCAGGTCGTGAGTAATGATGATAATCGTATGGCCCAGCCGGTTGAGCTCCTGCATCTTGGCCATCACCTCGGCGCCTGTCTTGCTGTCGAGCGCTCCTGTCGGCTCATCGGCCAGCAGCATCGGCGGCTTGCCTGCAATGGCCCGGGCGATCGCTACTCGCTGCTGCTGGCCGCCCGATAATGCCGAAGGTCGGTTATGCATGCGGTCCTCGAGTCCGACGAGCCGCAGCGACTCCTCGGCAGCCCTGCGCCGTTCCTTGTAGGGGACGTTGCGGTAAATAAGCGGCAGCTCTACATTCTCGAAGGCGGACAGCTTGGGCAGCAGATTATACTGCTGAAAGATGAAGCCGATCTTCTCATTGCGGATTTGCGCCAGCTTGTTGTCGGACAGTTCGCGGACATCCTGGCCATCCAGCAGGTAGCGACCCTCGTTAGCGATATCAAGGCAGCCCAGCATATTCATCAGGGTGGATTTACCTGAGCCGGAGGGGCCGATGATAGCGACGAATTCGCCATGATGAATGGTAAAAGAAATATTTTGCAGCACCGGCATCATTTCTCCCGCCATGATATAGCCGTGGCCGAGGTCCTTAACTTCGATTAACGGTTGCGGCAATTGTGCGGTCAATGTCATTGGAAGCCGCCTCCGCTTCTGCGCATAGCTCCTCCGCCGCCGGACGCGCCGCCGCCAGGTATGACGCCGCCCGTACCTCCGCCCATTCCGCCGAAGCCTGCACCCGGCATGCTGCCGCCAGGCATCATTTGCTGTCCAGCTTGATTGTTGGAGGAAGCGGATCTTCGGACCGTTGGAATGACGACCTCATCGCCTTCCTGCAGCCCGCTCACAATTTCGATGCGTGTCTCGTCATGAACTCCGACCTCGACCTTCTGCATCAGTCCTCCTGCCGGGTTCCCGCTGCTTCCTTGCTGCGCTTGCTGCCTCTGCTGCCCCTGCTGTCCTTGTGGTCCTTGCTGTTCCTGCTGCTCTGGTTCAGGTGACGATACATTCGGATTCGGCTTGCTCCGCCCCGTACTAGCCGGCGCTTCTAGGCTGGAAGCCGTCTTGACAGCGGAAGGAAGGATGACCATATCGTCCTCTCCGACCTTCTGCACAGCCTCGATAGGCAAGGTCAGCACATCCGTTTTCTCTTCCAGAATAATTGTGACCTCCGCCGACATCCCTGCGCGGATGCCTTCGGACTTGTCCAGCTTCACGGTTACATCAAACAGCGACACCCCGCCGGACGCTTTTCCTTCGTTGGCAATGCCGGTAACGACGCCCGCAAAGGTCTGGTTAGGGATAGCATCCAGCTTGACCTCGGCCCGCATGTCTGTTTGCACCTTGGGGATATCCAGCTCATCGATGCTGACGGTCGCGCTTAGCGCTTGATAATCAATAAGGGTGAAGAGTTCATTCCCTTCCTTTGCCCGCTCGCCGGAAGAAATATGGACCGCCGTTATCGTTCCGTCGATCGGTGCAGTTAACGGGTCTGGGGCGATCATATCTTCTTTTAGCGAGGCGATCTCATCCTTAATCGTCTGGATGTTTTTCTCCTGTTTGGTGATGGACAACTTGATAGAGGCGAGCGACTCTTCGGTTCCTCCGTCGTATACTTCACGTTTGTACTTGTCCTGCAATTCCTCCAGATTCAGCTGCTCGTTTTCCAGGGAGGACTCCTTGGCGGCAATGCTGCCGCTGAGATCATTGTCCTCAAAGGTTAGCAGCGTCTGTCCCTTTTGGACGACATCGCCCTCCTTGACCTTCACTTCGGCAACGACGCCTTCGTCTTTTGTACGTACCGTCTCTTCTTCCGTGGAAATAATGCTGCCGGCTCCCGAGACGCTGACGAGAATATCTCCTTTGGCAACCCGGGCTGTGCTCTGTTCCATAACGGGTTGCTGGGCCTGCTTGTCTTTCGCCAATATAATGTAAAGCACGGATGCAATGATCAGGATGGCAGCTGCTCCAAGGCCGGGCCATAGCCATTTTTTCTTCATCACGCCATTCCAACTTTCTTTAAAGTTATGTAGATCCTAAAATTAGACAACTTCAAGAATAGTTTACAGAGCGTAAATGAAACAAAGCTTAATCCAAACTGAATGTTTGCTGAAAGTATGGTAAGCGGCGGCGCGGGCAAACGACGCAAAAAAGGCTTATTGCTAAAATCGCTCGTACGATTTCGCAATAAGCCGTCTAAGCCTTTCAGGCGTTTATTTGCATGTTGATTCATGAAGCACCAGGTCTTCCTTGCAGGTTGCCGTTCTTAGCAGCTGTTCGGCAGCCTGTTCATCCAGCGGCCGGCTGTAATAAAAGCCTTGAATTTGATCGCAGCCGATTTCCTGCAGGAATTTGAACTGCTCCTCGGTCTCAACGCCTTCCGCCAGCACGGTCATACCTAAAGATTTGCCCAGCTCGATGATCGAACGGAGCAGCGAGCTGTCCCGCTGGGAGGAGGGGGTTTCCTGGATGAATGTCCGATCGATCTTGAGCACCTGTAAAGGCAATGTCTTCAAATAGTAAATGGAGGAATAGCCCGTACCAAAGTCGTCTAGCGACAGGCTAATGCCTTTTTCCTTGAGAGAATCGAGCTTTTCTTTAATCATCATCGGATTATTGATGAGCGATTCCGTCAGCTCCAGTTCCAAATATTTCGGGTCTAGTCCAGTTTGCTCCAGTACATGCTTGACCATATGTACAAAATGGGGGTGCCGGAACTGGACCGCAGAGACGTTCACCGAGATCGGAAGTTTCGGGTATCCGGCATCCTGCCATTTTTTATTCGTGCGGCAAGCCTCCCACAGCACCCATTCTCCCAATTGCACGATAAAGCCGGTATCTTCGGCGATCGGAATAAACGAGGCAGGTGAAATGCGCCCCAGCTCGGGATCATTCCAGCGGATCAAGGCCTCTAGTCCGGTAAGCGCTCTAGTAGCTGCGTCGATTTTTGGCTGATAATGGAGCTCGAATTCTCCTTCGGTGAGGGCCCGCGGCAGCTTTTTCTCGATATTGACCCGCTCCAGCAGTTTATCCAGCAGGTAGTAATCGAAATAGTGCGGTCCGTTGAGTACCTCAATTTTGGCTTCCTTCATCGCGAGCTCGGCATGCTTGAGCAGAACGGCCGACTCGCAGCCGTCATCGGGGTAGAGGCTGATTCCCATCCCGAATCCTAGCGTGATTTCGTCATCGGAGAGAATATACGGCCGTCTTAGGACGTCGTTCAACTCAATTGCGGTCTCATGAACCTGCAATGGATCGTCGATGCCGGAGAGCAGGACGATAAAATCATCTGCAAAGCTGCGGCAAATCGGCGTTCCCTCAGCCAAGGTACTCTTGAGTCTCCGCGCTACTTCCTTGAGCAGCTCGTTGCCAGTGCCTTCGCCGTAGCTTTCATTGATGTAACGGAACCGGTTCAGGTTCAAGCGAATGACGGCGGCGGTGCGGACATTCATTTCCGGCGCCTGGAATTCTTTCTTCATCGCTTCCCGGAAGCCGTTATTGTTCAGCAGTCCGGTGAGAGGATCGAAATAAGAGAGCATTTTGATTCTTTGCTCGGAGGCGTCCCGTTCTTCCATTTCCTTGGTAACATCGAATTGCAGGCCGATGAAATAGGTTGGCTCGCCCTCCGAGTTAATGACAGGGCAAATAATGAACTGGTTCCAGAACGTGCTTCCGTCTTTTCTGTAGTTTTTAATCGTCACAGTATCGGTCCGGCCTTCCTTGATCGCCTGCCGGATAACCTCTAAATGGGCTTCATCCGTCTCTTCGCCTTGCAGAAACCGGCTATTTCGCATGAGCACTTCTTCGCGAGTGTATCCGGTAATCATTTCAAAGCCCTGATTGACGTAGACGAGCGGGTTATCCTTTAAATTAGGATCGGTGATGGCTAGGCCGATCCCCATCTTATCAATAGATCTCAGCAGTGTGGCCGAATCGATCAGTGATTCGATACCGGAATGACTCAATATATTAGCCCCCTCAAGTTGACCGCGAATTATGTAGGACTTATGGAATAAGCATATTGGATTATGCCTTAAAAATATCATATTGCGGAAGGTGCAGGAAATCAATGGATAGCGTATATGAAAATCAGGAAAATGGAGCTTTTTGTCGAATTTTTTCAATCCCTTTGGACATTTAAAAGGGGCAGGGCCATGTTACAGCTCCCGGACGGACCGAAATTTCGTATAAGGTCACTAAATTTTGTATTGGTTTGACGGGATAATTCGCTTCATTTTAAGATTTAAGCAAGTTTTTAAGCTTAAAGGTGAAAGCGCATACGAAAGGGCCCCCTATCCCTGGAGTAGGCGCTTTTCTCCATGATACTAAACAAGGAGTGGGTAGGACATGGCCAGACAAGCGAAATGCATTGTGACATCCAAGCAAACGAATGAACGCCTCAAGGAGCAGGGCAAGGTGTCATTTCAGCCAAGGGCTGAGGGGCAGAGTGCCGATTTGGAGCTTCAGCTGGGCTTGCGTTACCAGCGGATCCTCGGATTTGGCGGGGCATTTACGGAGGCAGCGGCTTATACGCTGTCCCGCATGAGCCCGGATAAACGGGAGGAGGTTATCCGCAGCTATTATGATCCGCAGGAGGGGATCGGTTACACGATCGGCCGTGTGCATATTCATAGCTGTGACTTCGCTCTGGAGAACTATACTTACGTGGAGGATTACGATACCGAGCTGAAGACGTTTGACATTGCCAGGGATCGTAAATGGGTTCTTCCTCTGGTTAAGGATGCGGCCCGCACCCGAGGCGGGGATATTACGATGCTGGCCTCGCCATGGAGTCCGCCAGCCTGGATGAAGACGAACGGGGATATGAATCATGGAGGGGCGCTTAAGCCGGAATACCGCGAGGCATGGGCGCGTTACTATACGAAATTTATCGAAGCGTACCGCGCGGAGGGCGTGCCGATCTGGGGAATCACTGTCCAGAACGAGCCGGCGGCGGTTCAGACCTGGGATTCCTGCATTTACAGCGCCGAGGAGGAGCGGGATTTCATTAAAGATCATTTAGGCCCGGCGATGCATACTGCCGGTATGCAGGACGTGAACATTCTCATTTGGGATCACAACCGGGATATTATGGTGGAGCGCGCAAGTGTGGTGCTGTCCGATCCAGAGGCGGCGAAGTACGTCTGGGGAACAGGCTTCCACTGGTATGTGAGCGAAGACTTCGATAATGTCGGCAAAGTTCATGATTTGTTCCCGGACAAAGGCCTCCTCTTCACGGAAGGCTGCCAGGAAGGCGGCGTGAAGCTGGGGGAATGGTTCACCGGTGAACGCTATGGCCGAAACATGATTGGGGATTTGAATAACTGGACGGAAGGCTATCTTGACTGGAATATCGTGCTGGATGAGACGGGCGGACCGAACCATGTGAACAATCTGTGCGATGCACCGATCATTGCCGACACGGTTACAAATACGCTCCATTATAACAGCTCCTATTATTACATCGGTCATTTCAGCAAATTCATCGCTCCGGGAGCGGAACGCATCGGCTTGGAGTCGCGGACAGCAGGCGTGCTCTCCACGGCGTTTGCCAATCCGGATGGGACGCTTGCTGTTGTTGTCATGAATGAAAGCGAGGAGCTGCGGAGCTTTACGCTTGGTCTGGGAGCGGAGGTGCTGGAGGCACGGCTTGAGCCGCACTCCATCATCACTTATGTCATCGATCGTAATGAGTAGATAGAACTCAAATCCCTCTTTGTGGAGCCTGGCGATCATTCGCCAGCTGCTGCAAGGGGGATTTTGCTTTTTTGCGGCCGAAATTTGGAGCCCCTCATACGAAATCTGAAGCCTTACGGCCTAAGGGGATAGATCGTACAATAAATTCAAACACATGAAAATGCTTTCATGGATACGCATAGGAACGAAACGAACAGCTTGGAGGTCAAACTATGGAACTAGAGCAGAGTGCCGAGTCAGCCGCATTGTCAAAGATGGAGAATATGCGCCCCTCGCCGCCTCGCCGCCACTGGATGAGGAAGCTGCACAGGCAGCGGCATATTCAGATCATGGCTTTGCTGGGCATCGCCTGGATCATTCTATTCAACTACGTACCGATGTACGGAATCATTATCGCTTTTAAGGATTACAGGATTATCAGAACCATTGCCGAGGCGCCCTGGGTAGGGCTTGAGCATTTTAAAGCCTTCTTCGAGGACGATAATTTCGTGAACGTTATGAAGAACACGCTGGGTATCAGCTTAATCAAGCTGATCATCGGTTTTCCTCTGCCGATCATCTTCGCCTTATTTCTGAATGAAATACGCTCGCTTCGCTATAAGAAGGCGATCCAGACGATATCTTACTTGCCGCACTTCCTGTCCTGGGTCGTTCTCGGCGGGATATTGACGACTTGGCTGGCGGACGTGGGAATCATCAACAATATATTGTTGGCGCTCAACCTGATTAAAGAACCGATTTCCTATCTTGCCGAGCCGGACTATTTCTGGGGAATCATCATTACGTCCGATATCTGGAAGGAGCTGGGCTGGTCAGCGATTATTTATCTGGCAGCTATCTCCAGCGTATCGCCCGATTTGTATGAAGCCGCTACGATTGACGGGGCGGGAAGGTTTCAGAAAATGTGGTACGTCACGCTGCCATCGATCAAGGGAACGATTTCGATCCTGTTCATTCTGGCTGTCAGCGGCGTCCTGAATTCCAATTTCGATCAAATTCTGGTGCTGCGCAACGCTCTCAACGAGAGTGCCAGCAATGTCATCGATATTTATGTGTACCAGACAGGGATGCTGTCCGGACGCTTTTCCTACTCCACTGCGGTTGGTCTGTTCAAATCGGTGATAGCCCTGATCCTGCTGCTGATCGCGAACAGCGTAACCAAGAAGCTGAATAATACATCACTCTTCTAGAGAAGGAGCCGAGCGGACATGCTGAGTCTCAATCGAAAGACCAAGGGAGAAGCCCTCTTCGACCTGTTGAATAATATTGGAATGCTGTTGATATGCTTCGTAACTTTATACCCGATCTGGTATGTCGTCGTAAACTCGCTGAACGAGGGCGTGGACGGCATGCGCGGCGGAATTTATTGGTGGCCCCGGATATTCAGCTTTGAAAATTATATGGGCGTCTTCCGGAATCCCGGCATTATGACGGCGATGGGCGTTACGGTTGCAAAGACGCTGCTGGGGACAATCCTCCACGTATTTTTTACGGCGATGGTCGCTTATGCCTTCTCCAGGCGGGAGCTGATCGGGGGCAAGATTTATATTTTTATTGGTACGGTAACGCTGTTTTTTGGCGGGGGATTGATACCTACCTACCTGTTGATGAAGGATTTACACCTGCTGGACAATTTCCTCGTATATATTATTCCGGTTATGTTCAGTTTCTTTGATCTCATCATCTTCATGACCTTCTTCCGGGAAATTCCGGATGGGCTGGAGGAAGCGGCGGAAATCGACGGGGCCAACGATTGGTCGATTTTTATCCGAATTATCATTCCGGTGTCGATGCCGGTTATCGCGACAATCTCGCTGTTCCACGGCGTCTATCAATGGAATGATTACTTCACCGGAGTGATTTATATGAACAATATGGATTTGCAGCCGATTCAGACCTATTTATACCGGGTCGTGGCCCAGTCGAGCTCAAATCAGATGGTGGCTCAAATCCCGGGCGGCATTGGCAAAACTGTAACATCGCAATCCATTAAGCTGGCGACGATGGTCGTCACCACGCTGCCGATTGTTTTCGTCTATCCATTCCTGCAGCGCTATTTTGTTAAGGGGATGATGATTGGTTCGATCAAAGGGTAAGCCCGAAGGCGGGAGGCAGCATACGGATGTCAGAAGCCTTCCGCTTCCAAGCGGTAGTCCCTCTTGCTAAATTATAGTGATCCGTTAGCGAGAGTCATATTATACTTATTTCAATGAAGAAAAGGGGTAATCTTGCATGATGGCGAAGCCTAAGACAAAGAGTTTTGCAATGCTTCTCTGCGCGCTGCTGCTAGTTTTGTCGACAGCATGCTCCAGCGGAGGCGGAAGCAAGAACGGGAACGGCGCTGAGCAGCCGAATGGTGAACAGCCGGCCGAGGAAGTGAAATTGACGGAAAATGATCCGGGCTGGAAAGTAGATACGTCGCCGATTACATTTGACTGGTATATCAACTTTTCCTGGTTCCCGAACAAATGGGGCGTAGATATTACAAGCCAGTACGTAACGGAGAAGACGGGGGTTAACATAAACTTCATCGTTCCGGCTGGTAATGAGGCGGAGAAAATGAATACGATGATCGCTTCCGGCAACCTTCCGGACTTCATTACGCTGGGCTGGTATGAAGACGCTGTCAAGCAAATGATCGAGGGCGGCCTGGTGCTGCCGCTCAATGAGCTGGCCGACCAATACGATCCTTATTTCTATAAGGTAACGGACCCGGCGAAGGTTTCGTGGTATACACAGGAGGACGGCAATATTTACGGATATCCGAACTCATCGTCCTCGCCTGAGGACTATAAGAAGTTCGGAGATAATCTGACTTCGACGCAGACTTTCCTGGTGCGCAAGGATATGTATGAAGCGCTGGGCAGCCCGGATATGCGGACGCCGGAAGGATTTCTAAAGGCGCTTGATGATGCCAAGAAAATGTTCCCGAGCATTAACGGGCAGCCGCTGATTCCGCTGGGCATGTACGATTTCCACGAGAAGGGCAACGCGTCTTTCGAGCATTACATTCAGAATTTCCTGGCGGTGCCTCATGAGAAGGATGGCAAGCTGAACGACAGATTCACCGATCCTGATTTCGTAAAATGGCTGAAGACGATACGCAAAGCCAATGAAATGGGATTGCTGGCTAAGGATGTCTTCATCGATAAGCGTCCGCAAATGGAGGAGAAAATTGCTCAAGGCCGTTACTTTGCCATGCTGTATTCGAGGTCAGATTTAGCGGCCCAGCAAAACGCATTGTATGCTGAAGATCCGAATTCCGTATATATTGCGGTAGACGGTCCGGCGAACTCCAACCTGGATCAGCCAACACTGGCGGGGCCATCGATTTCCGGCTGGACGGTCACTTTAATTTCCAAGAACGTGAAGGACAAAGCCCGGGCCATCCGTTTCCTTGATTACATGATTTCGGAAGAAGGCCAGCGGGATACGTTCCTTGGAAAGCAAGGCGTAACCTGGGATACGATCGATGGCAAGGATCAGTTCCTGCCGGAGGTCGAGGAATTGCTGAACAGCGACCGCAGCGCGTTCGATAAGAAATATGGCGCTTCCCATACGTTCTGGATGCTGATGGATACGAACATGACTCCGGCCTGGGCGCCGCCGGCGGTTGAACCGTTCAAGCAAATGGAAGACTGGACTCGCGGCAAGACGGTGAGCCTGTCGCAATACGATCAGATCGATCCGGTCGGCAATTCCGACGAAGGCATTATGAATACGAAAATTTTACAGGAGTGGGGCAAGGTATTGCCTAAACTGCTGTTGGCCAAATCGGATGAGGAGTTCGATCAAATCTGGGAGGCTTACTTGAAGAAGCGCGACGAGCTTGGCTTTGCTAAGGTTCAGGCATACAAGCAGCAGAAGTTTGAAGAGAATGTGAAGAAGCTTGCCGAATTCATTCAATAGGTGAATAGCTTGTTTTGCTACGGGGTACCCCATGTCGGTCTTGGCCGAATGGGGGCCCCTTTGGCCGTATTTTCAAGGATTATAGCATATTGCAAGAAAGCCGCAGCTTTTTTGGTAAAGTCCATTTATATAAATGGATTTGTAGTAGTTAGTTTTTGCAATAAAGAAGGGAAGGCAGATTTAAATGGATTTCATGTCGTTAGAAGCAGGGGAATGGCCAATCATGGGCTGGATTCTTGATTTTAGGTACGTAAAATCCATCTAATCCCCTGAAATCTTCGCTTAGGGTGAATTTAGTTACAAGAATTCCATTTAGTGTACCCGATAGTTTGATAAATGCGTCTTAGTGTACAGGCTGCAGTGTAAGCATCTTAGTGAACAGAAAGTTTGGTAAATGCGTCTTAGTGTAAGCATTTCAGTGTACCGACAGTTTGGTAAATGTCGTCTTGAAGTAAGCATTTCAGTAAACAGAAAAATTTGGTAAATGCAACAGTGATTTTATATAGCGTATTTCCGCGCAGAACAGGAAGTGCAGAGGATGAAGCAGCGTATGATTTCGGCTTTGCAGCCGGCTCTATTCTGGCTTAAGCGCAGATCGATGCAGAGCCGTTTGGTCACTGCGTATATCGTCATTATTTTGATACCGAGCATCATTATCTCCAATTATTTCTTCAATGAAATCAGCAAGACGTATACCCGGGATGCGGTGAAGCAAAGTCAATTTATGCTGGAGCTGGAGAAATTCCATATCCAGAAGCAGATTGAGGTGATGGACTCCGCTGCGCAGATTACGAGACTGGATCAGGAATTGATCGATTATTTAACCCTGAGCGAGGAGCCGGGAACGATCGAACTGCTGGAGCTTTCGCGGGGAACTTTTGCCGATTTCAGCCGGATTCAATTTAATAATCCCAGCATTCTGCATTGGCGGCTGTTCGGCAACAACCCTCTGATTCAGGAAATATGGCCGATTGTGTTCCAGGAGAAACGGATTGAGAAGGAGGCCTGGTTTGCTGAGGCCAGCGCGTTGGGCGGGGCGGAAATGTGGGTGTTCCAGGACGGCGACCGGGACATTATGAAGCGTTATACGTCTGAGCCGAACGTCGATCAGCCGAAAATTTCCCTGCTGCGGGAAATCAATGAAGGGGGCAGGCATGTCGGCATCATCAGCATCGAAATGCTGCTGAAGGAGTTTTCTCCGAAGACGTTTGCAGGCATTGGCGACGTTGATTACCAGATGATGATCATGGACGATAGCGGAACGCTGTTCATGGATCAGCGGCGGAGCATATCCAGCGACAGTGAGGCGTTCGTGAAGGAAGTGCAGCGGCAGTTTGCCGGGCTGCAGCAAAGCGGCGAGGAGACCAGCAGGTTTAATGTGGATGACCGGTCATATTTGATTACGGCATCTCCGGTAGAACGGATAGGGGCTCACTTGATCAACGTGATATCCATGGAAGAGCCGATCAATCACATTGCGCAATTGAAGAAGCAAATTATCGCCGCCAACATTATTCTCATTCTCGTGCTCTCCATCATTACATATTTTTTGAATTCCATGATATTAAAAGGCTTAAGGAGACTGACGGATGCGATGAAAAAGGTGCGCAGGGGCGAGCTCAATACGACAGCTCCACGGCTTGAAGAGAGCGGAGAGGTCGGGGAGCTGGCGCATCACTTCAATAAATTGCTGCAGACGATTAACGAGCTGATCGCTCAGGGTGTGCGGAAGCAGGCGATTACGAAGGAGGCGGAGCTGCGGACGCTGTACAGCCAGATCGATTCGCATTTTCTGTACAACACGCTGGAGAATATCAAGATGCTGGCCGAGATCGAGAATCAGCGGACGATTTCCGATGTGCTGACTTCTCTGGGCGGGATGATGCGCTACAACTTCAAATGGACGGGGGAATATGTCAAACTGAAGGACGAAATTCGTCATATTGAGAACTACATCGAAATTATGAATATCCGTTTTGACGAGCCTGTAGTATTGTCGTTGGACATACCGCCGTATTTTATGGAGCTTGAAGTGCTGAAGATGTCGCTGCAGCCGCTCGTAGAGAACAGCGTTAAATACTCTTGGCCGGACGGGGGAAGCCAGAAGCGGGAAATTAAGATTACGGTGAGAGATTGGGAGGATAGCGGAGTTGTCATCACAGTGGCTGATAACGGAGTCGGCATGGATGAACTTCTTGTCAGCCAGATTAACGCCAGCATTGTGGCCGTCGGATTACAGGAAAGGGAAAGGGTAGGCTTCGAGCGGAGCGAGGAGAAGACGGAAGGGATCGGTCTCAGAAACGTCCATGAACGGATATTGCTCTATTACGGGAAACCTTATGGTCTAGAGGTCTTCAGCGTACAGGGACAATATGCCAAGGTCGTAATGAGAATCCCGAAGGTGCTGCTAACAGGGAGGGGGATGGACATTGAGAAAGCTGTTGATCGTAGATGACGAGAAAAATATCCGGTTAGGATTAAAAATGATGATTGAGCGCGAATTCCCGGGCTCATACGCTATCATGATGGCCACCCAGGGGGAAGAAGCCTTTGGGCTGTACCGCAGTGAAGGAGCGGATATTGTTATTACGGATATCCGTATGCCGGTTATGGATGGAATCGCCTTGATTGAGAAGCTGAGCGAGACGGACAGCGGCTTGCTAGGGGAGAAGCGCTCCAAACCCAACATTATTATTCTAAGCGGCTACGAGGATTTCGAATATGCGCGGGCCGCCATCAAATATCAGGCGCAGGAATACTTGCTGAAGCCGATCCGGCGGGATGAGCTGTTTGTCGCGCTGCGCAAATGCGAAGAGGACATTGAACGGCGTTCCCGGCTAGCCGAGACGATCGCTGGAGCGGAGTCTTACCGCCGGAAGCTGCAATCCAGCCGTTTGCAGGAGCTGCTGCTGCAGACCGGGCTTGCCGATCAGGAGCGGCGGGAGCTGGAGCGGGAAATTGATTTTGCGAATTATACGGTTCCCTTTAATGTTGCCGTTGCAGCCTATAAATACGAGGATGGGCGCGAAATGAAGCGCGGGGAATTGATGGCGCTGGCCGAGGAACTGCTGCAGTTCGTGGAGGGCCTCACAGTGAATGCGGCTTTCCACGACCGGGAGGGCCGGGTCGTCCTGATCGGCAGCTCCAGCGAGAAAATCGCCGAGCTGGCGCAAATCGCGGAAGGCAAGGGACTCAGCGGCCTGCTATTCGGGTTAAGCGAGGTAGGGGAGCATTTGGAGGATATCCCGAAATGCTATGGCCAAGCGCTGGAGGCATTGCAGTATTCCTTCATATATCCCCATGTCCAGTTGATCAGGCATCAGGATATTCAAGGGCCGCGGCTGAATTATGCCGTGCCGGAGGAGGAAATCCGCAAGCTGGGCAACATTCTAGGGACGAATCGTGAGAAGGAGATCAGTCCTTTGCTTCATGCCATTTTCCATAGCGAACAGCTGGCCGAGCTGGATATTCATTATATCGAGCGCATAAGTCAGAGGATCAATGAGCAGGTTCTGGACGAAGTGTTCCGCGTATATGGGGAAGCGTCCGTGGAGGTGCTTAAGCTGTACCGCAAGGTCGGTACGATGAGCCGATTCCGCCATTTTCATGATTATTTCAAATCGTTGGAGCAGCTGCTGTTCAGTCTGCACGAGTATATCAAGGGCATTCGCTCGGCTCACTCCGAGCATGGCGATATGAAGGAAGCGGTGGCTTATATCGAAGACAACTATCATCGCTCCCTGAATATGGCCATCGTCAGCAATCACGTGTCCTTGAACTATTCTTATTTCAGCGAGGCTTTCAAAGCGTTTACCGGAGAAAGCTTCGTCGTGTATTTGAAAAAAGTAAGAATTCGCAAGGCCAAGCAATTGCTGCACGACCATACGCTTAAGCTTGCAGATATCAGCACGGCTGTAGGCTTCGAGACCGCGAAGCAATTCTCTCGCGTGTTCAAGGAGCTGGAGGGAATATCGCCGTTCGAATACCGGGCAAAGCTGCTGTCATGTCAGGATCAGCCGCATTGCCAGGCGTGAGCAGGGCGGACTCGGCAATATAGCGTGCTGTGTGATCGGCGCCTGGTTGCTCCGCCCCTTACTTTGAGTTTATCTTGGCCGCAGCCTTCGCTATAATGTCAGAAATTTGAGTCTCCAGCTTGTGGATGCTTTGTTTATGGGCCAGCACCTGATTCGACAGGTTGATTAAGCGGTTCAGTGTATCTGAGGCTCTCCCGGCATCTTTATTTTTCAGGGCCGTTTTGAAGTTTTTCCATTCGGCAGCTATGCTCTTATTTTTGCTGCTGACCGAGCTTCGCTCCGCTTTTATCTTGATTTTGACGGTGTCGATTTGGGAGAGCACGGAGCGTATTTCCTTCGTCTTTCTCGTCTTCTCGCTCTTAGCGGCCTTTAGCTCTGCTTCCCGGTTTCGAATGTGGAGCCGGGCAAGGTCAATCGCTGGCTTCATTGCGTCGGCCTTCTGCTTCAGCGACTTGTGCAGGCTCTTATCCTTCAGCGATTTGACAGCTGCGGCCTGCTTGTTCAGGGAGCTGTGCAAATCCAGCAGCGGCTGCAGCTTGCTCCGCGCCGACTTGGCTTGATTGTCCAGCTTGAGGATTTTGTCCGCGTCGATATTAGCAATTTGCTTACGGGTCTGGATAAGCCGGGCCTCATTGCTGAGCCGAAGGCTGTTGGTCTTGGTATCCTGGGCTGTTAGCTGCTTATCGAGAGCCGCTAAGTCGTTATACAGCTTCTTCAGGCGTGTTTCCGTGCTGCCGCCCGCAGCCTCCGCCGTTTTATTTAGGGAAGTTCTCACGGAATCGGTAAATTCCATGGAAGCTGCCTTGGCAGAAGGCGCGGGAGCGATAAAGACCTGGATAAGAGTTGCAGTGAACAGCAAAGCTAACCATCGCCGTGTTCCGGCACTACGAATAACCAAATTTCTTCATCTCCTTACCCATCAAGTCATGCGAACGACAAAAAAGCACCTGCAAGAATAGGCGCTGGCGCCTGCTCTTACGGGTGCTTCCGTCGTAAGCTGTTTCTTATGGATGATTTCTGTCCAATATACACGATACAGGATAGAAATGTCAATAAGTTCCTTTTTTTCTTGTGTCTTGGGTCTCTATATTTAATACTTCATTTCCGCCACGGTATGCCGCATGTACTCCAGCTTGCGTAAAATCTCCTTTTGCCATTTCACGTCGCCCAGACGTGTGGCCAGATTCAGCAAATCCAGGTAGTCGTCGACTTGGAGCGAAGCTTTGCGCACTGATAGATTCATAATCGTTACTCTCCTTATGTTAACGTAAATCATATATCATTCTAAGATGCCGACATAACAATAATGATAATCATTATCATACACTCTATTCTCATTATGCACAATTACCCGCCAAAAGTAAATAAGAGAGCAAGGATATCGTACAAAAAAATCGGCAGCGCATCCCAGTCATTTCCTTGACAAGGACTGGGATATATGGAGAATGAGTAAATATCATGATTCGGGAGGCACTATGGAAACAGAATCACTATATAAAGTAGAGGAGCTGGCGCTCAAGAAGCATAAGATTTACAAGCAGAACCCGCTCCATTACATCGCCAGATCCATGCTCGCCAGCATGTTCATCGGGTTCGGGGTCATTGTTGCTTTTAAAACGGGCAACTTCTTCTATATGGAGCATTCGCCGCTAACCTATCCGATGGCTGCAATTACATTTGGCGCAGCTATTATTCTGATCGCTTATGGCGGAGGGGACCTCTTCACGGGGAATACGTTCTATTATTCATTCGCTGCGTTGAGGAGGCGGCTGAAGTGGGTGGAGGCGGCCAAGCTGTGGGTGCTTAGCTACACAGGCAATATTATGGGAGCTGCGGCCTTTGCGCTTCTGATTTTCTTGACCGGATTATTCACGGATTCATCGGTAAACAGCTTTTTGCTCAATGTGGTCGAGCACAAAATGACAACGTCGACGTCCGAGCTGTTCTTCCGGGCTATTCTATGTAACTGGCTCGTTTGCCTTGCCTTTTTCATTCCGATGTCGTTAAAGGGCGACGGGGCCAAAATGTTTGCGATGATGCTGTTCGTGTTCTGCTTCTTCATCTCTGGGTATGAGCACAGCATTGCCAACATGTGTACCTTCGCGATTGCACTTGTCTTGGATCAGTCGGTTACAATTTCGTTTGCCGGCGTGCTGCACAACCTGATTCCGGTGACGATCGGCAACCTGATCGGCGGCGTTATCTTCATGGGGTTCATGTATTACTACGTGAACAAGCCGTATCTGGACGCCGAGGACAAAGAGAAGCTATAGATGAAAGGCGTAAGAGACGGCAAGTAAAAGTTACGCTTCGCTTGGCAAAGGACAACCAACCCGGCCTTGCCTCCGCAGATGGAGGGAAAGGCCGGGTTGGTTTTATTGAGGACAGCTTAGAGCCGCGTGGACAGCCGTTATTGCCCTGGTTTGTATGCGTATGTTTGGTAGGTCACATACCCGCCTGTCAGATTCCGGGTCCGGAATCCGCGCTGGTTCAGGATACGGGAAGCGGTATAGCCGCGAAGGCCGACCTGGCAGTATACCCAGATTTCCTTGTTCGTATCGAGCTCGTCCAGGCGTTCGCGCAGCTCATCAACTGGAATGTTGACGGAGCCCGGAATATGCCCACGCGCATGCTCGGCTTCCGTTCTCACGTCGACGAGCAAGGTGCTGCTCTCATCCCGGTCTTCCAGCTCTCTCGGCAGGAATACGCGCGTCTTGCCGGTCAGCACGTTCTCGGCCGCATAGCCGGCCATGTTAACCGGGTCCTTCGCGGACGAATAAGGAGGCGCATAAGTCAGCTCGAGCTCGGTCAGATCCGCCACGCTTCCTTTGAAGCGAATAGCTGAGGCAAGAACGTCCAGCCGTTTGTCTATACCGCTTTTGCCGACAGCCTGTGCGCCGAGCACACGGCCTTCGGGGCTGAACAGCAGCTTGACCGTCAGCGGGGAAGCGCCCGGATAATAGGTGGCATGCGAGCTTGGATGCACATAGATCGCATGATAAGGCGTTCCAAGACGCTGCAGCGTCTTCTCGTTATTGCCGGTGGACGCACCGGTCAGGCTGAACACTTTAATGATAGAGGTGCCCTGCGTTCCTTTATATGTCGTCCCCAGCCCGCAGATGTTGTCCGCGGCAATTCGGCCCTGCTTGTTAGCAGGACCGGCCAGGGGCACCGCTGTTTTCGAGCCGCTGACGAAGTCCATGGTCTCCACCGCGTCGCCGACCGCATAGACGTCCTCCAGATTTGTCTGCATATGCTCGTTGACAAGGATATGGCCTTTCGGGCCGAGTGCGATACCGCTGGACTGCAGGAAGCGGGTATCAGGTGCTACGCCGATCGCCAAAATGACCAGGCCTGCCTGCAGCTCCGTGCCGCTGGCCAGCTTCACTGTAACCTCGCCATCTGCATCGGCGAAGCCTGTTACGCTGTCGCCAAGATGCAGCTTGACGCCCTGCTGCTCCATCTCCTTCGCCAGCATATTCGACATTTCGGCATCAAACGGCGCCAAAATTTGCGGGCCTGCTTCGACGAGGGCGACATCCAGTCCGATCTCCCGCAAATTCTCCGCCATCTCGATCCCGATGAACCCGCCGCCGATAACGACAGCGGAGCGCTTGCTGGCCGATGTTACCTGCTCTTTGATGCGGTCGGTATCCGGAATGTTGCGCAGGGTATAAATTTGCGGATGATCGATCCCTGGCAGCGCTGGCCGGATCGGCTTTGCTCCCGGCGACAAAATGACCGCATCATAAGCTACCACGTATTCCCCGTGTTCTTCGCTCCGCACTTTGACCGTCTTGGCAGCTGGATCAAGAGAGAGCACCTCGCTGCCTGTACGGACATCAATATTGAAGCGGCGGCGCATCGCCTCCGGTGTCTGCACGATCAGCTTCGAGCGCTCTTTGATCGTATCGCCGATGTAATACGGCAGTCCACAATTGGCAAAGGATATATACGGATCGCGTTCGAACAGCACAATATGCGCTTCCTCGTCCAGCCGGCGAAGCCGGGCAGCTGCCGAGGCGCCGCCTGCTACGCCGCCGACGATCAAAATTTTTCTTTTCATGATGATTCCTCCCCAAATAAAGTAAGGATAAGCTGTCTGACCTGTTCATTTTCGATGGTGTAATGAATTTCATGCCTGTGGCGTTCAGCCTTCACGATGCCGTTCGTCCTTAGCTTCTGCAGATGCTGAGAGACTGTGGATTGCGGAATTTCCAGACAATCCTGCATATATGACACATTGCACGGGCCGTGCTTCAGCAGCCCGCGGGCGATGCAGAGGCGAACCGGGTGGGCCAGCGCTTTAAGCATTTCAGCAGCTTCTTCGTAAGCTTGGAAATTGTTGTCCATGAGCAACCTCCAGATCGGCAATATCTTAATATCGCAATATTACGATATTACAATATTAATTGCAAGTCTGTGATATTGTCCACAGGACTAGAGAAAAGGATAGGTAAAAATAGCACCAGGTTCCATATATCATATGTTAATATTAGTCAATATAGGGAGAAATTCTACATAGTTACAATCGCCATAGCTCCATTTTCCCCATTATATTTCCTCTCCTTGTAGTGATTAGACATTTTATGCAGCATAAAGGAGGAGCCCGGGTGCTAGGAATACATATGATGTTTTTACTCGGCATAACCACGCTCGGCATGTTTTGTTCACTCGTGTTAACGGTTCAGTTCAGAAAAAAAATGCTGGCCGAAAGAGCCTTGTTCCATGATATTTTTGACTATGGGCGTATGTGTATTTGGACGGTCAAGCTGGACAAGACCATCGTAAGGCTTAACAGTTACGCGGAAAGACTGATTGGGGTCAACGGCAGTGAGGTTGTCGGCCGCAAGTATGATGAGATTGCGGAGCTTTGCAGCGGCTGGCAGGAAGTCATCGCGCTATTGAATGATGCGCTTGCGAATAAATTCGTTCAGGATAAGGAGGTGATGATCAGCTTCGGGAGCGGAGAACGGTTAAGGACATTCTCGTTCAGGACTTCGGCCATCGGCGGGGGAAGGAGCTCGGCAGAGTCGGGCCGCATTGTGCTGATTGGAATGGATATTCATGAACATAGGATGTCCCAGGACAAGCTGCAGAGCAGTTACCAAGAATTGGAGGCGACCTATGAGACACTGACGGCCACGCAGGAAGAAATGCAGCGCCAGTTCGACGAATTGGTGGCCAATCAGGAGAAGCTTAGAGTCAGCGAGGAAAGATTCAGGCTGGCCACCCGCGGATCGGGTGCCGTCATCTGGGACATCGACCCAGCCGTAGGCGTATATTTCGTCTCGGACCGGTTCTATGATTTGCTAGGTTATGACCGCAGCGAGATTGAGCTGACCGTTCAAGGATTAAAGAAGGTCATACATCCTGATGATTGGGCGGACACGGAGCGTGCGCGACAGGCCTGCTTAAATGGATATACACCCGTGTACGAAAGCGAGTACCGCATCAGGAGGAAGGACGGGGCCTATTTATGGATGCAGGCCAGGGGGATTACGAGAAGGAACGGCGAGGGTCAGGTTGTCCGCTTTGCTGGCTCAATGATCAATATTACGGAACGAAAAAGGTATGAGCTAAAGCTGGAGGAGAGCTGCCGCGAGCTGGAAGCCGCATGCGAGGAGCTGAAGAATACCCAGAAAGAACTGCTCGAAAACTATGAGAAGCTAGTTGAAAACCAGGATATGCTTCGCCGGAATGAAGAACAGCACCGGCTTGTGATCGAAGCCTCGAACGCCGGCATATGGGAGATGGATCTGCTCCGCAACAAGAGGTTCTATTCAGCCCGCTGGTTTGAACTGCTGGGCTATACGAAGGATGATCATGTATCCAGCGATATTCTGGACAATCTTATACATCCAGACGATCAAGAAACAGTGCAGAAGGCGATGGATGCGGCGACAAGAGGGGAGACAGAGCTGTTTGAGTGCCGGTACAGGCTGCGGGTAAAAAGCGGAGAATACCGCTGGTTTCTTGGCCGGGGCAAAGCGTTGTTTGACAGGCGGGGACGGGCATACCGCATGGCCGGAACGCATGAGGATATCCATGAATTGAAGCTCTCTCAGGAGAAGCTGCACCAGCTGGCTTATTACGACACCTTGAGCGGCCTGCCGAACCGGCTGTACCTGTTGAAGGAGTTGGAGGGCTATTTTGCTTCATCGGAAGAGAGGGCGGCGGTATTTTTTGTGGATACCGATAACTTTAAATACGTCAATGATACGATGGGACATAAGTTCGGGGATCAATTGCTGATTGAAGCCAGCCGGAGGCTGTCCGACATGGTCGGCCAACAGGCCATGCTGTTTCGCCTTGGGGGCGATGAGTTTGTCGTGTTCATGCGCAGCATTAGGGATGAAGCAGAGGCGATCGCTGCCGCAGAAAGGGTTATTGCAGGCTTCAAGGAGCCGTTTAGGATTAATGGCACGGATTTGCAGGTGTCGGTGAGCGTGGGGGTCTCCTTCTATCCGAAAGACGGCCGCGCGGTGGATGAAATCTTGAGAAACGCAGATGTGGCCATGTATAATGCCAAAGAAGCGGGTAAAGGTAAATATGTGCTGTTCGATCCGGCTTATTTGCGGACATTCAACGAGCGGATTCAATTGGAGACGCAGCTTCGCCATGGTATTGAGAATAAGGAGTTCATTCTGCATTATCAGCCCAAAATCAGCCTCAGGACAGGCCGGATTATGGGCTTTGAGGCCTTGATCCGCTGGAACAGCCCAGCGCTTGGCTTGCTCGCGCCGCTCGCTTTCATCCGGATCGCTGAAGACAGCAGATTAATCGTCCCGATCGGGGAATGGGTGCTGGCGGAATCCTGTAGGTTCGCAGCGCAGCTGCAGGCGGAAGGGTATGGGCAGCTGCGGATATCGGTGAATATTTCGATCGTTCAGCTTATGCAGGAGGATTTCGTCGATATGGTGCTGCGAATCTTGAGGAACACGGGACTGCCTCCGGAGCATCTGGAGCTCGAAATTACGGAATCGGTGTCTGTCGGCATGGTAGCGCCCGACATATTGATCGCAAAGCTGGGCAGGCTGCAAGCTGCAGGGGTGCGCCTCGCGCTGGACGATTTCGGCACGGGATACATCTCACTCAGCTATTTGCAGCAGCTGCCGCTGACGACGCTGAAGGTCAGCCGTTCGTTTATCGCGCAAATATCGGATCAAGGGGATGACCGTTCACTTGCCCGGGCCATGGTGCTGATCGGCAGGCGGCTGGGCTTGAATGTCGTGGCCGAGGGCGTAGAGACCGTGAAGCAGCTGGAGCATGCGAAGCAGTCGAAATACGATCTCATTCAGGGCTTTTATATCAGCAGGCCTTTGCCTGAAGAGGAAGCGTTGTCACTGATCCGAAGCAATAAAGTATACAAGATGTGCTGAATTTAGCTTCTTCAACTTAGGGAAGGAGGAAGACGAAATGAAACCGGTCATTATGGATGTAGATACAGGCATTGATGACGCCTTGGCTATCGCTTACGCAGCCCGCTCTCCTGAACTGGAGCTCATCGCACTCACGACCTGCTTCGGGAATATTTCCGTTCAGGAGGCTACGCGGAATTCTCTGTACGTGCTGGAGAAGCTGGGCAAGCCTGTTCCTGTATACGAAGGAGCGAAGCTGCCGATAAGCGGCAGTCTGAAAAAAGCCTACGCCAGGCATATTCACGGGCAGGACGGGCTCGGCAATACGTTCCGGGAAGAACCTCAAGGCCATAAAGCCGAGCTGGCAGCGGCCGAATATATCATTCGGCAGGTGAAGGAGCGGCCGCATGAGATGACGATTATTGCCGTAGGGCCGCTGACCAATCTGGCGCTGGCGATCGAGAAGGCGCCGGACATTATCCCGCTGATTGGCGAAGTTGTCGTCATGGGCGGAGCGGTGACTGTCCCCGGCAACGCTACGCCGTACGGCGAGGCGAATATCGTGGCCGATCCGGAGGCGGCTGCGGCCGTCTTCGCATCAGGCGTACGGCTGACGCTGGTCGGGCTGGACGTGACGATGCAGACGCTGCTGTCCAGCGGGTCTTTGCAGAAATGGCGCCGTTCCGGCGGTGAGCTGGGAGGATGGCTTGCGGAGATGACGGAGTTCTATATCGGCGCTTATGAGGCGCGCTTTCCCGGCATCGGCGGCTGCGGATTGCATGATCCGCTTGCTGTAGGTGTGGCGATAGATCGGAGTTTTGTGTCATTCGACCGAATGCGGGTTGCTGTTGTAACCGAAGGAGAAGCTGCAGGCCAAACGGTAGGTTCGGTTGAAGGGGAACCGAGAATCGAAATATGTACGAAGGTAGACGCCGAGCGCTTCCTGCAGCATTTTTTAAGTCGTGTTATATAAGCTATAGAAGAACCCATAGAAGAACCCATAGAAGAACCCATAGAAGAACAGCCCTTGTGGTCATAAGCCTGAGGGCTGTTCTTGATTCATGGTAAATAACCTGTGTTTTTATTTGTGACAACCGGTTGACACAATGTATGTCAATCGTTTATCATAAAATCGAACATGAATGAATGCGCATTCAAGCTACTGGCAAAAAGGGGGAAATGATTTTGAAGAAATTTAAGGGTATCAGATGGACGGCAATGCTATGCTTGGTTTTGGTGATTTCTATGTTAACCGCTTGTTCTGCTGGCAATACGTCATCCACCAGCAACAGTCAACAGGAAGGGGGAGAAAGTTCTCAAGCCGCTAAAAATGTTAAGCTTACGTTTTTTAACACCTCAGCGGAAGTAAATACGGTGTTTGAAGATTTGTTCAAGAAGTATCACGAACTAAATCCAAATGTAACGATTGAATTGATTCCGACGCCAATTGGCGGCGCCCAAATTCAGAAATTCCAATCTTTGCTGGCGTCCGGCAACCCGGCAACCATTGCCAACCTGGATGCGGGAACGATTTTGCAATATAAAGATAAGTTCCTGGATTTAGAGCCGGAGAAAGCGAAATACGAAGAGTTGACGAAAGAAGGAGCTGTAGAAGGAGCTCTGCTGGAGGGGAAATTCCTTGGCATTCCTTGGTCAGCTCAAGGTTATGGACTGCTGTATAATAAGCGGGTCGTTGAAGAAGTAATCGGTGGACCATTCGATCCATCTACGATCCAAACGCGGGATGCACTGGAAGATCTGTTTAAGAAAATTGAAGCAGCCGGTAAAGCGCCAGTTATGGTCCATGGGGCAGATTGGTCTTTGGGCGCTCATTATCTGGGTCTGACTTATTCGTTGCAATCTGATAGCGTAGACGAAAATCGCAAGTTTGTGGATAGCCTGATGGATGGCTCTGTTACGCTTGCGGACAACCCGCAATTCAATGGTCTGATCGATACCTTTGATTTGTTAAAGAAATACAATGCAAGAAAGAACGACCCGCTTGTTGCAGACTACAATAAAGATAGCGCTGACTTCGCCAAAGGGGATGCAGCTTTCTATTTCATGGGAGACTGGACTTGGGCGGTTATCGGAACGCTGGAGAATCGTGATGAAGAATTCGGCTTAATTCCAGTCCCAATCAGCAATAACCCCGAAGATTTCGGAAACACTCAAGTAGCGTACAGCCAGCCTAAATTGTTCGCGATTGATGATTCTGGTTCTTCCGCAGAGCAGCAAGAAGCAGCGAAAGCATTTCTTGAGTGGCTGGTGACCAGCCAAGAGGGTCAAGAAGCTATTGTCAGTCAAATGGGATTAGCCCTGCCTTACAAGGATGTAAAAGTAACAAGCACAAATGTGATCTCCAATGCGGTTGAGCAATACGTGGACCAAGGAAAAGTGATCAACATTGGAGTAATCAACTATCTGCCGCAAGATTATTGGTCTATGACTGGAGCATCGATGCAGAAATATCTGTCTGACATCATTGACCGCAACGCGCTTGCAGGGGAAGTACAGGCTTATTGGATAGATCAAGCTCGTAAATAAGAAGTCTATTCACAAAGGAGGACGGGACTGGGGTTTTACTTCGGCCCGTCCTTCATCTAAAAGGCTAAACATGGACATATAAAGGGGCAGCAACATGATTAAAAAAAATTTTCTAAGGAATACGGGCACGTTTCTAGTTTTTGGGGGACCCTCCATCTTCGCCTTTATCGCTGTCATTGTAATTCCCTTTTTTGTTGGAATGTATCTGACGTTCACCAACTGGGATGTTCGATCGGCTGACACTGCATTTATTGGGCTTGCCAATTACATTGAAGTGTTTAAAGATAAAGTATTTCTCGGCCAGTTATGGTTTACGCTGAAATACGTTTTTTTTACGGTGTTGATTGCTAACGGCTTTGCCTTCTTTATTGCACTTTTGCTTACAAGCGGGGGAAGAGGAGAGCAGTGGCTGCGCACCGGATTTTTCACCCCGAATCTGATTGGCGGTATCGTTCTCGGATATTTGTGGCAGACGCTGTTTTCGCAGGTGCTTCCTTACATGGGGCAAAAATACGGCTGGTCCTTGTTCCAGACTTCGTGGTTAACAAGTACAAACACGGCGTTTTGGGCGTTGGTCATTGCAACGGCCTGGCAATTGATCGGTTATTTGATGATTATTTATATCGCGGGCTTCTCTGGTGTTCCTACGGATGTGCTGGAAGCAGCATCCATCGACGGAGCCAGCCGGAAGGCAACAATTCAGAAGGTCATTCTGCCTCTAACGATCCCGGCGATTGTCATCTGTGTTTTCATCTCATTATCTCGCTCCTTCCTAACCTACGACATCAACCTTGCCTTAACTAAAGGTGGTCCGTTTGCCTCGACGGAGCTGGCTACCTATCATATTGTGCAAAAGGCATTTTTGTCGAACCAATATGGAGTCGGTCAGGCGGAAGCAGTTGTATTGTTTGCCGTAGTGGCGATTATTGCACTTACGCAATCATACCTGCTTAAGAGATTGGAGGTCGAATCTTAATGGATACGCATCGCAGAGGCTCAACGGTTAAAAACATACTATTGTATTTGCTGCTGCTCGTTTTTTTAACTCCATTTTTGATGATTATCATGAACTCTTTCAAAACGACGCAGCAGTTCGTTGAAAATCCGTTATCCTTCCCGAAAAACTTGAAATTCGAAAACTATGTCAGTGCTTATCATAATATGGATTTTCTGAGCAGTTTTTTGAACTCCATGATTATTACAGTTGTTTCCGTGCTGTTGATCTTGTTTTTTTCGGCGATGACCGGATATCTGTTCGTTCGGTTTAATTGGAAGATTAACGCTATTATATTTTTTGCGATGCTGGCCTCCATGGCTCTGCCATTTCAGGTCATTATGATTCCGCTCGTGATGTTGTACGGCAATATGGATCTGCTGGATATGAAAACAACGTTGTTTTTCATGTATTTAGGCTTTGGTGTTCCATTTGGCGTGTTTACTTTCCATGGTTTCATCAAAGGGGTTCCTTTTGAACTGGAGGAGTCAGCATTCATCGAGGGCAGCTCCAGGCTTCGGACCTTTTTTCAAATTGTTTTGCCGCTGTTAAAGCCTGTTTTCGTAACGCTAATGGTGCTCGATGTGCTGTGGATCTGGAACGACTACTTGCTGCCAAGCCTGGTTCTTTTATCGCCGTCACAGAAGACGCTACCTCTCTCTACGTATAATTTCTTCTCGTCGTATGCTGTGGATTTTGCTCCGTTGATGGCAGGGTTAATTATGACAATTATTCCAGTTCTCATATTGTATCTATTCCTGCAGAAGCATATCATTAAAGGAATTACGGAGGGTGCTTTGAAGTAATTATAATAGCGATGTTTGCTGTAATAGAGATGGACTATTTATAATGGTTGTAAAAAAACAAGGTGGTATTTCATGCCTAAAATTGAAGATGTGGCTAAAAAGGCAGGAGTGTCTGTCACGACGGTTTCCCGAGTGCTTAATAATAGAGGCTATATTAGCGAGAAGACAAGAGCTAAGGTAAATCAGGCAATAGAGGAGCTTAATTATCAGCCTAATGAAATGGCTCGGGCTTTGTTTAGAAGAAAATCGAATATGATCGGCCTTATTATTCCTGCTGTATCGCATCCTTTTTTTAGCGAGCTGACCTATCATCTTGAGCACTATGCCGATCAGCAGGGATACAAATTGTTATTGTGCAATTCGAACCGGGACGTCGCTAAAGAGCTTCAATATATCGATATGCTGAAGAAGAACCAGGTCGATGCCATTATTATGGGAAGCGCAGTATTGGATGTCCAGCACTATTTGAATTTGAATTTACCAATCATTTCATTTGACCGCACTATAGCTGATGACATTCCCATTGTAGCCTCTGATAACTTCATGGGAGGCAAGCTTGCGGCAAGATTACTTCTGGACAATGGCTGCCAGAATCCAGCCTACCTTTATCGAGGGATTGATGGGCCGCATCACCAAGCTTTGTTGGCTAGCGAAAGAGCGAAGGGTTTTGAAGAAGAATTTCTCGCCATTGGAACGAAACCTGTCCATTTGCAATTGGAGGTAAATAAAGGGGAGGATTCCGAACCCGACAATGAAATCATTCGTTTCTTGCAGCAGCATCCGGAAGTGGATGGTATATTTGCCAGCAGTGACTTTATTGCCGCCGAGGTGCTCCAGGTCTGCCATCAATTAAAAAGGAGCATTCCAGACGAAATTAAAATCATTGGATACGATGATGTTAAAATAGCCTCGTTAGTTTATCCCCGGCTCAGTACGATCAGGCAGCCGGTTAGGGAAATGAGCAAATGTAGTATTGATTTGATCGTGAGGCAAATTAACGGGGAAGTCGTGCCTAAGATCAATGTGTTTCCCGTTTCCTTGATAGAGAGAGAAACGACTTAAAATAAGTCAGGTATGGCAGAGTAATTTTAGAACCAAATATGTCAACCGGTTGTCATATCGATTGGACTTCATCGGGTTTTCATACAGGAAGGAATCAGGAGGAATAGTCATATGGATTTTATCAATAGAGTAGCTCCGGAGTTGCGGGAGGGATTGGAAAGTGTTCCTGTCTTCAGGCTCCCCGAAGATTTGCAAATGATGAGAGAACAACCTCGGAAGCCCGTACTATCCGAGCATGTCCACATCAAGAAACGCTGGATAAACGGTGCGGATCATCAAGAGATGCTTGTAAATATATATGAGCCGATTCACAGAGCCAGCAAGGAATTGCCTGCGCTTCTTTGGCTTCATGGCGGGGGATATGTCATGGGGCATCCAGATATAGATGACATTATTTGTATCAGCTTTGCAGAGAAGACCGGTTGCGTCGTCGTATGCCCGGATTATCGGCTTGCCCCGGAGCATCCCTATCCGGCAGGGATTAATGATTGTTATGCGGCATTGGTCTGGATGGTACAAGCAGCAGAAGAATTGAGCATCGACACCTCCCGTATCGCGGTCGCCGGCGCTAGTGCTGGTGGAGGCTTGACGGCGGCATTAACCCTGATGGCGCGGGATAAAGGAGGTCCGGCCATTTGCTTCCAAATGCCGCTATACCCGATGATAGACCATCGTAACGAGACCCCTTCGAGTTACGAGATTACTGATCCCGCGGTGTGGAATAGACACAATAATTTGGAAGCATGGAAAATGTATCTTGGTGAAGAGGAAAAAGATGAGGAGAAAATATCGCCGTATGCCGCCCCGTTTTGGGCGAAAAGTTTCGTAGGTTTGCCTCCGACCTATACGTGCGTAGGGCAGCTGGATCCATTTCGCGATGAGACGATCCAATATGTTGCACGGCTTGCCCAGGCTGGCGTTGATGTGGAGTTTCAACTCTATCCAGGAGGCTATCATGCCTTTGAATATACCGCTCCCGACGCGGAGATCAGCAAGCGTACAAAAGATGGGTATATTCAGGCACTGGCGAGGGCATTTAACGCCGCCAAATAATCTTTTCCCTTAATTTAAATATAAATATCGGAGGGAAACGCATGTTTGAATTAGACGATATCATTCCGCTTGGAGATAAATCCAATGATTTGCTAGCAGTAGGGGAACTGCTTGTTGATATGATTTCCAATGAATACGACGATGGCAGCTTCGAATGCGATGGATATACCAAGTTTTCCGGAGGAGCTCCCTCCAACATCGCGATGAATGTAAATCGGTTAGGTATTCGTTCTGAAATCGTCTCGGCGGTAGGGAATGATGGATTTGGAACATACCTTCTGCGGCGATTGCAGCAAGAAGATATGGACACAAAAGGCATACAGAGGGTAGATGCTTCCACGAGCCTGGTGGTGGTTACAAAAAGCAGGACAACCCCGATCCCCATATTTTATCGCGACGCTGATTATCAAATGACATTCGATGCTTCGTTGGAGCAAAGGATAGCCAACTCTAAAATCGTTCACTTCTCCTGTTGGCCCATCTCCCGAACGCCGGCGCGACACACGCTCGAAAAGGTAATCGAAGAAGCCCGCTCTCAAGGTCTGCTCATCGGCTTTGATCCGAATTATCATCCCATGATTTGGCAGCGGGGCGAGGATGGGGCGCAATATGTTAAATCCATCATATCTAAGGTGGATGTGATTAAGCCATCGGAGGATGATGCTGAACGCTTGTTTGGGAAGGATGAGCCCGTCAAACAGTTGGAGAAATTTCTTGAATTAGGCGCGAAGCTTGTCATTATGACATTGGGTAAGGATGGAGCCATTGTATCCAATGGCAAGGAGACGCTGTCCTTCGACTCTTTGGCAACCGAGATCGTGGACACCACAGGAGCTGGGGATGCGTTCTGGTCGGGATTCTATGCGGCATTAATCAAGGGCCACAGCATCAGGGAGGCGCTCCATCTTGGATTTGCAGTCAGTGCGTACAAGTTAAGATTTACGGGTGCAGTGGTGCATTTGCCGAGGCTGGATGTTATTAAAGAACAATTTAGTTTGTAGGAGGTCTAGAAATGGCAATTAAGAACCAAGTACAACTTATTACGTATCCGGATTCTATGGGCGGGGATTTAAAAACACTGAATCAGATGTTAAACAAGCATTTTTCAGATATTTTTGAGGGTGGCATTCACATCCTTCCTCCATTTCCTTCCTCTGGGGATCGAGGCTTTGCCCCATTGACCTATCTGGAAATCGAGCCGAGCTTTGGCACTTGGGACGAGATTCGGGAGATCGGGGAGAAGTTTGATGTTTTGCTTGATCTCATGGTCAACCATATATCAAGGCAGTCACCCTATTTTCAAGACTTCCTCGCCAAGGGGCGCGACTCGCAGTATGCCGATCTCTTTCTGACTCTAGACAAGGTCTGGGAAGACGGCGAACCGGTACAGGCAGATATTGATCAAATGTTTTTGCGCCGCCCGCAGCCTTACTCGACCTTCCAAATCGGGAAGGATGGCAAGGAAGAAAAGGTATGGACGACCTTTGGTAAAACAGATCCTTCCGAACAAATCGACCTGGATATCCAGTCCCCGCTGACGCGGCGGCTTTTTGAAGAGTTTTTTGAAAATTTCAAGAAACAAAACGTCAAGATTGTCAGGCTGGATGCTGTCGGCTATGTCATTAAGAAACTGGGAACCAGCTGCTTCTTCGTTGAGCCGGAAATTTATAAGTTCCTTGACTGGGTCAAGGAGCTCGCTGATTCGTATGACATTGAATTGCTGCCGGAGGTGCATGCGCATTACTCCACCCAATTCAAACTTGCCGAGCATGGCTGCTGGATTTATGATTTTATTTTGCCTTATCGGGTTCTAGAAGCTTTGATCAACCATTCGAGCGCGGAGCTCAACCAATACCTGAAGACTCGCCCGCATAAGCAGTTCACGATGTTAGATTGCCACGACGGTATTCCTGTGAAGCCGGACCTGGATGATCTTATCGATACAACGGAAGCAAGAAAGCTGGTGGACGTCTGTCTGGAGAGAGGCTCCAATCTAAGCCTGATTCTATCGGATGAGCATAAAGCGGCAGATGGGTTTGATGTTCATCAAATTCGCTGCAGCTATTATAGTGTCCTTAATCATGATGATGACGCCTATATGGCGGCAAGAGCCATTCAATTTTTTGCACCGGGCATTCCGCAGGTATATTATGTAGGACTGCTGGCTGGCGAAAACGATATGGAGCGCGTTCAAGAGACTGGCGAAGGGCGCGAAATCAACCGGCACAATTATACCGTGGAGGAAATTGAACAGGCCTTGGAGAAAGATGTTGTTCAACGATTGCTGAAGCTGATTCGTTTCCGTAATTCGTACGATGCCTTCAACGGGGAATTCCGTGTGCTGGATTCGCCAGACCATGAAATTCGTCTTCAGTGGCAAAAGGGCGAGAAAAGCTGTGAGCTGGCGATTAACCTGCAAACCTATCGCTCCGTGATCAAGTACGCAGATGACATGAATCATACCGTTGAGTATATTGTCTAAGTTCACTTCACGAGGAAGGAGTTAGATCCATGGCGACGATACAAGTTAACTTTTTCTCCAAGTGTCTGCGCAGAGAAGTGACATTTAATGCTCTATTGCCGGTGGATTCCCCGGTTATTCCTGGGCAGACGGAGGAAGAGCATAGAATCAAGCCGCTCAAGACCTTGTATCTGCTTCATGGGTATTCAGGCAGTCATGGGGACTGGCTAAGCTATTCGAGAATCCGTGAGCTGTCGGACAAACATAAAATCGCTGTGATTATGCCGTCCGGGGAAAATCACTTTTATGTAGACGACGAAGATCTGGGGGCGCTTTACGGGGAGTTTGTAGGCAAGGAGCTGGTAGAGTTTACGCGAACGATGCTCCCGCTGTCTACGGACCGGGAAGATACCTTTATCGGCGGCTTGTCGATGGGGGGTTACGGAGCTATTCGTAACGGCTTGAAATACGCAAGCCATTTCAGTAGAATCATTGCGCTGTCATCGGCGATTCTTCCTTATAAAATCGCAAACGCGGCTCCGGATTTCAAGGACGGAATTGCCGATTATAAATATTTCAGACGGGTGTTTGGCGATTTGGATCAACTCCTCGGAAGCGATAAAGATCCCGAAGCGCTTGTTATGGGCTTGAAGGAATCGGGCGAGCCTATTCCTCAAATTTATATGGCTTGCGGTACGGAAGACTTTTTGTTGGATGTCAACCAGCGTTTCCGCGATTTCCTAGTGCGGGAGAATGTTCCGCTAACCTACGTGGAAAGCGCTGGTGCCCACACCTGGGATTTTTGGAGTGAATATATCGTGTATGCCATAGAATGGGCTCTGGGCAATAACCCCAACACGTAGATAATCTAATGATTGCACACCCATGCCTCTACAGAGCGAATCGTTCTTGTAGGGGCTTTTTTTGACTTAGCTAAGTAAACGAGGGGAGAGGTTGAGTGATGAGGGGCGGAAGCATGTTTAAAACGAACAGCATTGTTTTCAAATTCTTGGTACCCCTGACGATTATTCTATTCATTCTGTTCTCGGTGCTGCTCCTGAGCAATATTTACTCGCTGGAAGTGGTGCGTAATCATTTTCTCAACAATGCCCGGAATACCCTAGAGATTTATGTGGAGAACATTCATAACAACCTCAGCATTTACTCCAAAGATCTGACCGAGGTGTTTGAGAATAACATCGACATCGCTATAGATCGTTCTAACAATGGTGATGACAGCAGTTATTTTCAGGATATTCAGTTAATGAATGCTTTAAAAGCCAAGGTCTCTAACAACTATTCCAGCGATGGGGTGTTCATCAAGCTCCCTGGCAGTGCGGCAACGCTTATTCAATTTGGAAATCGCTCTGAAATAGCCGATAAGCTGATTTTGGCTGATTTCCTGGATCGTCATGAATTCAGGCCGGATTCCCAGACAGAAATAGACCAATGGACAGGTTTAATCATTCAAGATCAGCATTATTTATTCAAATTTATTACGTACAATGACATTACTTTTGGCACATTCGTGAAGGCAAGCAGTTTGTTATCGATCGCGGAGAGGGAAGGGGACGGCTTCGGCCATTATGTCTTAAGCAACCATGAAGGGATTATTCTTGCTTCGACAGACTCCGGGTTCGTTGGCGGTGAAGCAGCGCTACGGGGGCTTCGGGACAGGCATGAGGATAGCTATCTATTTATATCCGAGCCGATCAACGAGTTTGGCCAAATCATCCATATTGCAGCGAAGCAAAATATTTTTTCCGGTCTAAAGTTGATCCAATGGCTTATCATTTCGCTTGGCGTCATTTCTATTATCGTGATTCCGCTGTTGCTCCGGTGGCTGGCAAAAGACATTTTACAGCCGATTCTGGAACTAGTCCGAGCGGCTAAAGAAGTGGAAACAGGGCAGCCGGAATTCCCTCTCCCGTCGGAACGTTATTCGCTGGAGTTTATGAAACTATTTCACTCTTTTCATTCTATGGTAAACGAGATTACGACTTTGAAAATTCGTACCTATGAAGAACAAATCGAGAAGAGTCGCAATGAGCTGAAGTACCTGCAAATGCAAATTCGGCCGCATTTTTTTCTCAACGCGATCTCGACGATTTCGAGTCTCTCCTATCAGCAGAAGAATGAGGAAATCAGGGAATGGATCAGCCTGTTGTCCAAGCATCTGAGATACATGTTTAAGGGCGCGTTTACGTTCGTTCCCATTTATGAAGAGATGAGTCACGTCGAAAATTATATTCGCATGCAAGAGATTCGATACCCCGATCAGATCTTTTACATGACAGACATCGATTACAGGGCAGGAGAAATTGAAATACCGCAATTTTTGATTCAAACCTTTGTGGAGAACATCTTTAAGCATGCCATGACCTATGGGGAGATGTTGTCTATATTTATTCGGGCTGACATTGAAATGCTGAATGAGGAACCCTTCGTTAGAATCGTGGTGGAAGATAACGGAGAGGGATTTCCCGAGGCGTTACAGATTCATGAACCTGTACAGCAAGAAGCCAGGGAAACCGACGGCCAAGTGGGAATTGCCAACATTCGCAGAACGCTTCAGTTGATCTACAAGCGAGACGATCTATTGTATCTCTCGAATGTGGAGCGGTCTGGTGCGAGAGTTGAGCTGCGAATTCCTGTTTATGCAAGGGCGGATTGATTCTTAAGGAGGGTAATTATGCATTGCTTGCTGATAGATGACGACATTCCTACGATTGAGGTGCTTCGTGACATGATCCGCTGGAATGATTTTGGCATTATGCGGGTGTCGCAGGCACACAGTGTTCAGGAGGCCAAAGCGATCTTTGCAGTGGAAGCGCCTGATCTCGTGATTTGTGATATTGAAATGCCCCGAGGTACCGGGATTGATATGATCAAATGGGTTCGGGAGCAAGGTTACGAGGGAGCCTTTATCTTTCTTACCTGTCATGAGAGTTTTGACTTCGCCTCCACCGCGATCTCGTACAACGCAGACTCGTACCTGACCAAACCACTGGATAAGCTGAAGCTGGAAGCGGCATTGCGGAAATCGGTGGAATCACTCAAACGAAAGAGAATGCTGGGCGAATACCGGAAGCTAGGTCTCACCTGGTTGAAAAATAAGGCATTCGTAGAAAAAAGTTTCTGGAAGGATGTACTGAGCGGCACCATAAATTCGCGACTCGATCTGATTCAGGTCGAAATTCGTAAACGGGATTTGTCTTTGTCGGTCGAGCAAGGTTATATCTTGTTTCTAGCGAGCGCTCAGCGGCATGATTTGGATCAGCATTGGGACATGAATGTCTTCATTTATGCCTTGTCGAATTTGAGTTCGGAAGTGATGTTTGATCAACCCGGCCATGAAAGGGTCATTACTTATCCAACAGACAGCCGGATTTATACGATGATTGTGTATGAAGCGAGAGAGAATAATGACCAATTGCATGTGAAAGCAGAGAGGTTGAACCGGTTGTGCAGGCAATATTTCAAGTGCCATGTTACGTGCTATATCAGCGAGGAGAGGAGTATCGAGGAGCTGGCGCAAGCAAAAGCCGAACTGGAGAATATGGACATATCCAATCTGATTTTCAGAGGGGGTATTCACTATGAAAGAGATCATTTCAATTACAATACGTCGGAACGATATACGCTGAATACGCGTCATTATGCGGCGCTATTCGTTCAGAAGGAACAGATACAAATCGTCAATCAGTTGAAAAAAGAGCTGGAGCAGCTTACTGCTCACAACAAGCTGGATCCGGCTACGCTTCATTCGATTCGAGAGGATTTTCTTCAAGTCGTCTACTCGTTCCTTGCGGGCAACCAAATTCAAGCCCATAAACTGTTCTCCGATGATGTCGCCCAGCGATTGTACCAAAGATCCGATGGCAGTATATTCGATTTCATGAAGTGGGCGCACATGATAACAGAAATTTCGATTGAGACCACCAAGGAAACGCTGCGTTCTGAAGGGGTAGTTGAGCGGGCCAAGCGGTTTATCCATCAGAACTTTAACCTGGATATAAGCCGGGAGGATGTTGCTGCCTGTGTTTTTCTAACGCCGGATTACTTAGCTAAAGTGTTCAAGCAAGAAACAGGTTTAACGATAAAAGAATATTTGAACGAATATCGAATTGAACAGGCCAAACGGTTGTTGATTGAAAGTACGGCGAGCATCAGCGTAATCGCATCGAATACTGGATTTGACAATATTTCCTATTTTTCTACGTTGTTCAAGAAGCTTACGGGCGAAACGCCGAATGCTTATCGGGCTAATCATAAATAGTTGTTCGAAACACTTGTTTTTGAAAAAACATACCGTTTTTTTAAAAGTCATGTGGTTTTCAAAGGGATAAGATATTACTGAAATCACAGTGACAGGAGGCAAGAATACAAACATGAGAAGAAAAAAGGGGATAGTGTCTTTACTGCTAACGATTCTGATGCTTAGTTCAATCGTGGGGGGATGCGGCAATTCAGGGGACTCAAAGGCCAATTCACAAGGCGCTGGAAGCGGATCGGCCAAGGCCGATAAAATCGTTTTTGCCATGCCATCTTTTAATCGAATTCCAGATAATATCAACAGAGTTACAGAAGCCATTAATGCAATAACGATTCCAAAAATCGGAGTCGAAGTGGATTTCAAAGTATTTGGCCCTGCGGATTACGCCCAGAAGGTGAATTTAGCTCTGCAGAGTGGAGAGCAGATGGATGTATTTACAACCCTCGGCCAATTTACGAGCTATGTATCCAAAAACCAGCTATACCCGCTGGAGGATCTTCTCCCAGAGCATGGCAAAGATTTACTGGCGATTATTGAGAAAGACTTTGGGCCGGACATGCTGAAATCGACCACCTTGGACGGCCATATTTACGGCATACCCGTCAATAAGGGGATGTCGATACCGAGCAATATCGTCTACAATGCGGACATGTTGAAGGAAGTCGGCTTCAGCGCCGATGACATTCAGTCCGTCGACGATATGCCCAAAATTTTTGATGCAATTAAGCAGAAGTATCCGGAAGTCATTCCATTTGGTCCAGTCAATGTAAATCCGAGCGATCCAGGCCTTATTTTCCTGTTAAAAGGAATGTACGAGGTTGATTTCCTATCAGACACCACCGGGATCGGGGTAGTTATCGGCGACGATTCACAGGTATTGAACTTTTACGAAACGGAGGAGTTCAAACGTGGCGTCAGCATGATGAGAGAATGGTTCAATCAAGGCTATCTGGAGAAGGATGCGGCGACAACCTCAATCGCTTTCTCGGATATGATTGCCTCCGGGCGGGGATTCTCCTTTATGGCCTCGTACAGCGGCTTGGAAGCTGCGAAGGCATTAAGCGCGCAAACGGGCAAAAACCTAGAGATGAAGCGGATCGCCCCCTATTATTTTGAGACCGGTGCGGTAAATATGGTGAGTTGGATGGTTTCCAGTACGACCAAAGCTCCGGAAGGGGCTGTGAAGTTCCTTAACCTGCTGTATTCGGATCAAGAATTGATCAATACCGTATTGTATGGCATCGAAGGCGAGGATTACGTCAAGGCTGGCGAGCATCATGTGAAATTTCCAGAAGGCAAGGATGCTTCCACCGTGGGCTATACCGCCATGCTGAGTACGGGAATTGTAGGCTCCGAATCTTTGCAGTATCAGCTTGAAGGCGTAAATTGGTCAGATGTGGAACTGAAGCTGCGAGAGAATAAGGAAACGAAGATGTCCCCGTTCTTTGGCTTCATCTTTGATCCTAGCGATGTAAAAACACAAATGAGTGCGGTTACCAACGTAGTGAACCAGTATCTGCCTGGCCTTGTATGCGGAGTATTGGATCCTGAGACGTCCATTCCGAAGTTTGTAAAGGCGTTAAACGATGCGGGGGCTGAGGCGATTATTAAGAGCAAACAAGAACAACTGGATCAGTGGATTGCTGGACAAAGCACCCAGTAAGCGTTAATCAAGTGTTGGGCGAGGTGGGTTCGAGTCGAGTCCGCCTCGCGTTAATGGAGGAGAACATCGTATGACAACCACAACGGCGAAATCGAAAGGACCCAAAAAGACGCTTCCGCTCTTGCTTCTAGCGGCTCCCGGGCTGCTCTACTTTATTATAAACAGTTATATTCCCATGATAGGTATCTTTATTGCCTTTAAGGATATCAACTATGCCAAAGGGATATTCCGAAGTGATTGGATCGGATTCGACAATTTTAAGTTTCTGTTTCAAACGAGCGATGCCTGGATCATGACGAGAAACACGCTTCTATACAATGTCGCTTTTATCGTGCTGGGGACGATTCTATCGATCCTTATCGCGATCTTGATGTCGGAATTGCTCAGCAAAGCATTCTCTAAGATATTTCATACTAGCCTTATATTACCCAATCTTATCTCCATGGTCGTCCTTTCGTATCTTGTCTTTGCGTTTCTGAATGCGGACAGCGGGTTCATTAACAACTCGATTCTTATACCGCTTGGCCTGCCGGAGATCAATTGGTACTCGGAGCCGCAATACTGGCCTTTCCTGTTGGTTTTTATCCAGCTCTGGAAAACCGCAGGGTACGGATCTATCGTGTACATTGCGTTTATAGCAGGGATAGATAAGAGCGTCTATGAGGCTGCGAAGATCGACGGTGCAGGCAAGCTCAAGCAAATATGGACGATTACTTTGCCGCTGCTGAAGCCAACCATTGTTATTCTGACATTAATGTCGATCGGCAGGATTTTTAATTCAGACTTCGGTTTGTTTTATCAGGTTCCTTTAAATTCAGGCGCCTTGTACAGTACGACGCAAACGATTGATACTTACGTGTATCGTGCGCTGATGCAGGTTAACGATATTGGTATGTCTGCCGCCGCAGGTCTTTATCAGTCGCTAGTCGGGTTTATTCTTGTCATGGTGGCAAATGCCATTGTCAAAAAGGTTAACGCGGATAATGCGTTGTTTTAGGAGGCACATCATGATTCAAACTAGAGGTGAAAGGATTTTTTGGCTTTTTTCCATCGTTGTTATGGGATTGTGGGCTATACTGGCTTTTTTGCCCTTTATTCTGATCGTTGTCGCTTCCTTTACAGACGAGTCGGCCTTGATTCGGAACGGATACAGCTATTTTCCTGAGAAGCTGAGCTTGGACGCCTATCTTTATATGGTTTCTTCAGCATCCACTTTTGCTAGAGCTTACGGTGTGTCTTTTCTGGTTACGATTTTGGGTACGAGCATCGGACTTCTAATTTCAAGTATGCTGGCATATCCCATGTCAAGAAAGGATTTCAAATATCATAACGTATTGGCATTCATTATTTTTTTTACCATGCTGTTTAGCGGAGGCATCGTACCTTCTTATATCATGTGGACGAAGTACTTCCATATCAAAGACTCCTTGGCGGCATTGATTGTGCCCAATTTATTGACGAATGGCTTTTATGTGCTTCTCATCCGCAACTACTACAAAAACAATGTACCCAGCGAACTGATTGAAGCCGCACAAATCGACGGTGCCTCGGAACTGCGGACGTTCTTTCGGATAATGCTGCCACTGTCTGTTCCGGTCATGGCAACGGTGGGGCTGTTTATGGGATTGGCCTACTGGAACGATTGGATTAACGCCTTATACTACATTACATCACCGAAATATTATGGCATTCAAAACATGCTAATCAACCTGATGAACAACATTCAGTTTCTTAAATCCGGGCAGGCCGGAAACGTGATTGGTGCAGGTGCGGTAGAGCTTCCGAGCACGGGGATTCGCATGTCGATGGCAGTAATCGGTATATTGCCGATTGTGCTGGTGCTGCCGTTTCTGCAGAAGTATTTGACCAAAGGGGTCGTTATTGGCGCCATTAAAGGATAAGAAGCGAACATAAGACTAGCTTGTTGTAAAGGAGAATAAATGCATGAAAGTACAAGATGTTATCGATCGAATCCTGCTCGACTCCTGCGGCGGGAAACAGTTGACTGACACCTGCGATCAATTGGTATCCGGCAGCCCCGACATGCAGGTGACAGGGATTGTGACCAGCTTTATGGCGACTGTGGATGTGATTAAGGAAGCTATTTCGCTCGGAGCCAACATGATCATTACCCATGAGCCTACTTACTATACCGGGGCAGATCGTCTCGATTGGGTGGGGGAGGATCCTGTATATTTAGCTAAGAAAAAATGGATCGACGACTACGGAATTGCGATTTGGCGGTATCATGATCATATGCACATGGCGCAACCTGACCGGATCTATGCGGGACTTCTGAAAGAAATTGGCTGGGAGAAGCATCAGGCCAATGAAGACAGCCCTTGGATATATATTATCGAGCAGACGACTGTGGGGGAACTCGCGCAATTTTTTAAACAAAAACTGTCCATGGACACTTTGCGCATCGTAGGTAATCCCCATATGCCTTGTTCTCGGATTGGAATTTTGGTTGGTGGAGGGAGCCTGGGGCTGGGACAGGAGCATATGCCGATGCAACTGATGAGAGAGCAGAACCTGGATGTCATGGTTTGCGGAGAAATCACGGAGTGGACGCTATGTGCATACGTCAATGACGCTGCCATGCTAGGAATGAATAAGGCGATGCTGATCGTCGGTCATGAGCGAAGCGAGGAATGGGGAATGAAGCATATGGCGGATTGGCTTCAGCCCCTCGTTAGCGATATTCGCGTAAGTTTTGTGGATGCAAAAGAGCCGTTCCGGTATTTATAAAGTAAGGTCTTGAATAAATGACACCTTCAAGCATGTATATCATGTCGTAAGATATGAAGACATCTGGAAGGTGTATTTTTTTATTAGCAGCTATTATTGAGGCGTGTTCACGATATTAGAATAAATCAATATTAAATTAGAATATGTCATTGAATCAAATCGTTCAAAGTTTTAATGTTAGAATATAATGAAAACGCTAACAATCGAGTTGTCATATGGAAAGGGGGCTTGTCTAGGGAGTTTGCTGAGTGACAAACGAACACTAGTATATTTCCATAGAACGACATGAAATAAGAATATATCAATAAATATCCCGGTTTTTGTCCTTAGTCAGGAGATTATGTTTACTCATCGATTCACGACACTTTGATCAGCGTGCAATAGAAGAGGGGGATGCATATGAGAAGATTTTTGGCAATGTTGTTGGTCGGGATTTTAATTATGACCCTCGTGGCATGTGGAGGGAATAACACACAGACGAATGGCCAGCCGGCCGATCCGGACAAGAAGGGTCAGGAGATTTCTGGGGAAATCACGGTGTTTGGATGGGGTGGCGGGGAAGAGCTTCAGAGCCGGAAGGAAGCCACCAAAATTTTCAAGAAGCTGTATCCAGGGGTGAAAGTGAATGAAATCTGGCTGCCGGCGGATAACATTGACGTGAAGCTGGATGCGGCTTTGGCCGCAGGGAATGCAGGCGATGTCATCATGATGTCTCCTGACTGGAAGGGGCTTCGCTCTAAATGGTTTGAAGATTTGAATCCTTATATCGAGCGGGATAACCTGGATCTCGAGGCTCTGCTCACGCAAGGTGTTGACGGGGGGTATGTAGATTCCGATGGAAAAAGGGAAGGAATGCCGACCACAGCCTCCGATTTTATGATTGCATATAACAAGGAAATTTTCGATAAAGCCGGTGTACCGTATCCGACAAATGAATGGACGTGGGATGAATTCGCTGAGGTTTCCAAACAAGTATCTTCAGGAGAAGGGGCAAACCGGGTTTACGGCATCGTGTCACACTGGATTCTGCAGAGCTTGGCCCCGTTTGTGTACGGTGGAGCGCCGTATAACGAAGATTGGACGAAGCAGACATTAGATGACCCGAATACGATTAAGGGTTACCAATTGTTTGGCGACCTCGTTAAGGCCGGGGCGATGCCGGATGATGCCGCCGCCAAGAGCATGCCGATGGACCAGATGTTCGCGGCTGGAAAAGCTGCCATGTACCCGATGGGCTTGTTTGAAGCATCGACGATCGCAAAAAATGTCGGAAACAACTTTGAATGGGGGATCGTGATGCCTCCGAAAGACCCGTCGGGGAAAACCGTGAACATTAAATTTCAAACGGGATTTGCGATGAACAAGGCCTCCAAGAACAAAGAAGCGGCGTGGGCTTATATTAAGACGGTGTCCCTGAATAAAGAAGTCGGCGATTTGTACAGCAAAGTAAACCTTCCTGCAGCCAAGGAAGCAGCCGAAAGCACCTTTGTAAATATGAAGATTGAAAATACAGACATCTCCATGGTGGATTTTGTGACAGGACTGCAAGATGCTATTACCTTCCCTTGGGGAGGCGCGATATCCAAGGCGGGAGACCTGTATGCGCAAATGTGGCAGCAGGTGACGATTCAGGGCAAATCGGCTGAAGATGCGGCGAAGGAATATGCATCGCAAATTCAATCCGCCTTTGATTCCATCCATCAAAACAGAAAGTAAGTGGGTATGACGGCTAGAGTTAGGGGAGGGTATTTAACTCAATATCCTCCCATGCTTTAAAATTCAGAGTCTCCTAGGGAGGCTCCGGGGAGGCGAAATAATGAAGGCGCGAAAAAACAGCATTGCAAAGAGAGAAGAAAGGCATTTTTTCTTCTTTATCTCGCCATGGCTTTTGGGCTTTTTGATTTTCACCCTGTATCCCATGATCTTTTCGGTCATATTGGTCTTTACGAATATGGATATGACGGGCACTGGAAAATTCATCGGCTTTGCCAATATCATCCGGGCTTTTGTACAGGACCCGCTGTTCTATAAATCTCTGCTGAATACGCTGTACTTCGTACTCGTTTCCGTCCCGGTCAGTCTGATATTAGCCTTCCTGATCGCACTACTGCTCAATCAAAAGATCAGAGGGGTAGGCTTTTTCAGAACCAGCTTTTATATCCCGTACATCACTTCCGGCGTTGCAGTTACGTTATTGTGGGGATGGATTTTTAACGCGCAATATGGACTTATTAATTATTTCCTGTCCCTGTTCGGAATCTCGGGACCAAGTTGGTTGAGCGACACCAAGTGGGCGATGCCTGCGATCATTATCATGGGGGTCTGGACGATCGGCAATTCGATTATTATCACCCTCGCGGGACTGCAGGATATTCCGGAGCAATTATATGAAAGTGCTGAAATAGATGGGGCGAATGGTTTGGTGAAGGTCATGCGCATTACGCTGCCGTTGGTAACCCCCACGCTGTATTTCAACTTGATCATGGGGATTATCGGCGGGTTTCAAATCTTCATGCAGCCTTACATTCTGACAGAGGGCGGCCCGAGTTACGCCACATACACCTACATGATGCACATTTATAACAATGGGTTCAAATATAGTGAGATGGGCTATGCATCAACCTTGGCATGGTTATTGTTCATTGTCATTATGATCATAACCCAGATTGTAAACCGGACCTCCAAATACTGGGTCTATTACGACAATTAAGTTGGGAGGCATTACTGTGGACACCTACTATAAGAGTAAAAGAACCGGCGATTTAATCAGATACAGTCTGAGTTATGTGGTCTTGATCATTTGTGCGGGTATCTTCATTTTTCCGTTCCTATGGATGCTTTCCACGGCCTTTAAAATACCGTCCGAGGCTTATACCTTGCCTCCGAAGTTGTTTCCCAAGACATTCACACTGGATAACTTCATCGAGGGGTGGAAGTATGCGGACTTCACGCGTTATACATTAAATACGTTGACCGTAACTCTACTCGCCACGTTGGGAACGGTCCTCTCCGCATCCTTCGTAGCCTATGGGTTTGCCAGGTTCAAATCACGATACAACAACCTGCTGTTTACTGCCGTGCTCGCCACATTAATGCTGCCCAGTCAAGTTACCCTAGTTCCTACTTATCTCTTATTTACCAAAATGGGCTGGCTGGATACACTGAAGCCGCTTATCGTACCTTCTTTTTTTGGCGGAGGTGCGTTTAATATTTTTCTGCTGCGGCAATTCTTTAGATCGATTCCGAAGGATTTGGATGAAGCCGCATATATTGATGGCGCAAACGCCTTCCAGATCTATTATAAAATTCTGCTCCCGGCTATAAAGCCTGCTTTAATTACGGTTGCCCTCATGTCTATAACCTTTCATTGGAATGACTATATGTCGCCGTTGATATACCTGAACAGCGATCAGAACTTTACCTTGGCAATCGGCTTGCAGTTCTTCCAGAATTCCTTTGGTTCGTCGCAAATTCAGATGCTGATGGCCGTCTCCTTAATAACGGTGATTCCCGTACTTATTCTGTTCTTCGTGGGGCAGCGGCATTTTGTTCAGGGCATTACGATGACGGGAATCAAGGGATGAGACCTCTGCTCTGCCGGTCAGACTGCGGGTATGCTTGTGAAAGTTTCTTGGCGTGTACCCGGTTAACTGTTTAAACTGCCGGCAGAAGTGCTCCACATTGTGGTACCCGCATCGATCGGCAATTTCGGCAACCGTGTGTGTACCATGGATCAGATATTCTTTAGCCAGCCGAATTCGGCTATGGATGACATCGTCCATACAGGAAATCCCGAAGTTTTTTTTGTAAATCCATTGAAGATAACCCGGACTGATGCGAAGAATCTCCGCCATCTTTGGAACCGACCAATGCTGGCCGGGGTCGTTGTGAATGGTGGCCCGGAGCTTTAACAGGTTATAGTGCTGCGGAGTAATCTCATCCTGGAAGTAAGACTCCAAGAGTTTATTAAACAGCGTTCGAAGCAGGCAGTCGATAGACGACTCTCTATAATCATTGCTGAATGAATTTTCGCTTACGAGCAGCTGAAATAACTTGTGACAGTACTCCGGGTCATCTAAAGCGAAAGGAACACCGAAAGGGAGCGATGTTTCGGTCACATAAGGCTCGTCGGATTCGAAACGAATCCAATTGTTGATGTATTGCTGGGAACAGGCCCGGTAGTAAATTTTCTGCTTCGGCTGATAGAGCACAGCGCAGTGAGCCGGGTATTCCTTCAATTCCCCGTCCACCCAAAATTGAGCCGGAGTTTGCGTGATCACTAAAAGCCAGCAGTCATGTCCTTCGGGAATATCAAAAATAAAATGGCTATTGTGTGCCGCATCATATTCCACATAGAAAATCTTGGTCATGCTCCTCACCTCAATCAAAGGGAATATATCTATGAATACAAAGAGTATATCAATATTTCGACAGTTTATATCAAAAAATAAGGAGTGCACAACATTAATGATGACAAAACAAGGTTTGAATCCATATCTTCCATCCTGGGAATACGTTCCTGACGGGGAGCCGCATGTTTTTAACGACAGGGTTTATGTTTACGGCTCCCATGATCGCTTTAACGGACATGCTTTTTGTTTAAACGACTATGTATGCTGGTCAGCACCCGTAGCAGATTTGGCGGACTGGCGGTATGAAGGTGTGATTTACAAAAAAACAGACGATCCGCTTAATCCGGACGGCGGCATGTGTCTGTATGCACCGGATGTCACCGTGGGACCTGATGGACGGTACTATCTGTACTATGTCCTAGATAAGGTTCCCATTGTTTCGGTTGCCGTCTGTGACTCTCCAGCTGGTGAATATGAGTTCTATGGCTATGTGAGATATTCGGATGGAACACGTCTAGGAGAAAGACAGGGCGATGAGCCTCAATTTGATCCTGCCGTGCTGACAGAAGGGGAATTCACTTATCTGTATACCGGCTTTTGTGCCATCGGGGACAAATCAAGAAAAGGGGCCATGGCCACGGTGCTCGGCCGGGATATGCTCACCATCGTGGAAGAACCGGTGTTTGTTGCGCCAAGCGAACCGTACAGCAAGGGCAGCGGATTTGAAGGACATGAGTTTTTCGAGGCGCCATCCATCAGGAAGCGAGGCGATACTTATTATCTGATCTATTCTTCGGTTGTCATGCATGAGTTGTGTTATGCGACCAGCCCATTTCCGACAAAGGGCTTTACATATCAGGGAGTCATTGTAAGCAATAATGATCTTCATATTGATTCTTATAAACCGGCTGACAAACCGATGTATTACGGAGGCAATAACCATGGCGGTGCTGTGGAAATTCAGGGGCAATGGTACATTTTCTATCACAGGCATACCAATGGTACCGCATTTAGCCGCCAGGGGTGTATGGAGCCCATTTCATTCCGGGAGGACGGAACGATCCCTCAGGTGGAGATGACCTCCTGTGGCCCGAACGGAGGGCCGCTTGCAGGGCGCGGCGAATATCCTGCATATTTGGCATGTAACCTGTTTTGTAAAGACGAAGAGCTGTATACAGGAGGTTTTGGCGCTTCCGGGGCATGGATGGACAGCCGGTTTCCGAAAATAACCCAGGATGGAAAAGACGGCGATGAGGAGATGGGATATATCGCCAATATGACGGATTCGGCTACGGCGGGGTTCAAGTATTTTGACTGCCATGGAATCAGGAGGATGACCATCCAGGTGCGTGGGTATTGCCGTGGTGCCTTTGAAATCAAAACCGCATGGAACGGCCCTGTTCTCGGAACGATTCCGGTTGAATTTTCAAACGTATGGAAACCGTATTCTACAGAACTTGTCATTCCCGACGGCATCCAAGCCTTGTATTTTACATACACTGGCATGGGAAGCGCGAGCTTGGCCTCGTTCACGCTGGAATAAGGTTGAATATATTCGTGATCTCAATCCAACGGATCGGAGGGGAAGCATGACTGCGATGGAACAGAAGCATGGTTTGTGGTATAGAGAACCGGCTGCGGAATGGAACGAAGCTCTGCCCATCGGAAACGGACGGCTGGGGGCCATGATCTTCGGGGGCACGGCCGAAGAGAAGCTGCAGCTTAACGAGGATTCGGTATGGTACGGCGGTCCGCGTGACCGCAACAATGAAGATGCACTGCCTCATTTGCCCCAAATACGCGAACTGATTATGGACGGACGGCTGCGGGAGGCGGAGGATCTGGCGGCGATGACGATGACGGGGCTGCCCGAAGCTCAGCGCCACTATTTGCCGCTAGGCGATCTGCTGCTGGCGTTCGCTGATCATGAGCCGCCTGCGGAAGACTACATCCGGGAGCTGGATCTCGAGCACGGCGTATCCCGCGTCAGCTATCGGATTGGCCAGGTGCGGTACACCCGCGAGATGTTCGCCAGCTATCCGGACCAGGCGATCGTCCTCCGAATTTCCGCCGACAAGGAGAAAGCCCTATCTTTCAGAGCCCGGTTCAACCGGCAGAACTGGAGGTACTTGGAGAAGTCGGAGAAATGGGGGCAAAGCGGGCTGGTTATGCGCGGGGAATGCGGGGGGAAGGGGGGCAGTTCCTTCTGCGCCGTACTGAAGGCGATCCCGGAAGGCGGCGACACCCGCACCCTTGGCGAACATCTGGTGGTGACCGGAGCGGATGCAGTTACACTGCTGCTCGTTGCCGGTACAACCTTCCGGCATCCGGATCCGGAGCTTTACGGCAAGCGGCAGGTGACGGCGATAAGCAAGTCCACTTATAGCGAGCAATTGGCCCGCCACGTTGCCGACTATCGGGAGCTGTACGGGCGGGTTGACATCGAGCTGCCGAAAAACCCGGACAGAACCACACTCCCGACCGATGAACGGCTAGCGCTAATCCGGAAAGGAGAAGAGGATCATGGCCTGATAGCAACTTATTTTCAATTTGGCCGCTATCTGCTCATTTCCTCCAGCCGGCCCGGCTCCTTGCCTGCAAATTTGCAGGGCATATGGAACGACAGCTTTTTGCCGCCGTGGGACAGCAAATTCACGATCAATATCAATGCCCAAATGAATTATTGGCTGGCGGAAAACTGCAATCTGAACGAGTGCCATGAGCCATTATTCGATTTGATCGAGCGGATGCGGGAGCCTGGCCGGGTAACGGCCAGGGTGATGTACGGCTGCCGGGGCTTCACGGCGCACCACAACACGGATATTTGGGCGGATACGGCTCCGCAGGATATGTATCTCCCGGCTTCCTACTGGCCGATGGGTGCGGCCTGGTTATGTCTGCACTTGTGGGAGCATTACCGGTTCAGTCAGGATCAATATTTCTTGCATCGGGCGTATGAGACCATGAAGGAAGCGGCACAATTTCTTCTCGACTATTTGATCGAGGACGGGGAGGGCCGTTTGATTACTTGCCCGTCCGTCTCTCCCGAGAACAGCTATAAGCTTCCCAATGGGGAGACAGGCATGCTGTGTGCTGGGGCTTCCATGGATTTTCAGATTATCGAGGCGCTATTTAGCGCCTGCATCCGCAGTGCGGAGATCATCGGACGGGATGAGGCGTTCCGGAAGGAACTTGCCACTGCCCTGAAGCGGCTCCCCAAGCCGCAGATCGGCAAATACGGCCAGATCCAAGAGTGGATGGAGGATTATGAGGAGATGGAGCCGGGACACCGCCATATATCCCATCTATTCGCGTTATTCCCGGGCGAAGCTTTTTGTGTAGAGCGCACCCCGGAGCTGGCCGAAGCCGCGCGGACGACACTGGAGCGCAGGCTGGCGAATGGCGGAGGCCACACCGGCTGGAGCCGGGCGTGGATAATCAATTTCTGGGCCAGGCTGCGGGAGGGGGCTAAAGCTTACGAGAATGTGAAGGAACTGCTCAGTCACTCCACGCTGCCCAATCTTTTTGACAACCATCCGCCGTTTCAAATTGACGGAAATTTCGGCGGGACGGCGGGCATTGCCGAGATGCTGCTGCAAAGCCATACCGGAATGATTCGATTGCTCCCCGCTTTGCCTGAAGGGTGGAGCGAAGGGAGGGTCAAAGGGCTGCGGGCCCGGGGCGGGTTCACCGTCGATTTCTCCTGGGCGGAGGGCCTTCTTACGGAGGTTGTCGTGAGCTGCGCGGTTGCCGCATCCTGCCGGTTGAAGGGGCCAGGGATCGGCATCATTTCATTTGATGGTGAGGCTGGCGGCTCCTATACGTTTGGCCAATCGTAGTTTCAATGTTGTCGTATAAGAACTTAAATATAAAAAAACCTTGCTCCGCGCCCAGAATACAAGGCGCGGGGCAAGGTTTACAATGGGTTACTTCACCTTTACAGTCATTTCGAGATTTTTAATATAATTTTTTACCAAATTGCCGTTTTCATCTCGTTTAAAACTGCCTGATGTTGCTCCTGGTGTTTCCATTTCAGGAATAAAAGCTTTGACCGTGATCGACTCGGTGTTTTTACTCAGGGCATCGATCACGAAATTGTGGTACCAGTGCCCATTTTTGTTGTTGTCGTTTGTTCCAAAGCTGGAAATTTGTTCGATCATGTTGCCTTCGTCATCTACGAACTCATAAATGATGCCCGAATGCTTGTCTTTGTCTAAGCCTTTCTCAATCAATTGAATACGGGAAGAATCTGAGGTTAGATTAAGCTTGCTCAAGGTGACGCTTAGGTTTCCGTGTTTTTTGGTCATATTTGGCTTCAAGGCCGTCGCTTTCTCTACGCTTTGCTGGATCGGCATTTCTAAGGTATACGGATTGTCTACACCTTCCAGCGTGATCTTGACGGTAAGCTTGAATTTATTTGAAAAAGCGAGCTCGTTGAGATGATCCCCCAGCCAGGATGGATCGACAATCTTAATTTCCGCTGTGTCTGGATTGGAGCCTTGCGCCCAACCGAGACTAGGTCTTTTATGCAGCTTTCCGTCGCCCATGTCATAAATATTTTTGCCATTCATGAAAATTTGAATGTCCTTAATGGCTCCTTTTGCCCATACATAATCCTCGGCCTGTTGATCAAAATGCCCTTTGGTTATTCCTGAAGTCAATCCTCCGCCGCTTCGATTTACGGTAATACCGATATAGTTGCCGTCATACAGCGCCTTACTTACGCTCAGCGTAATGCCGTTGTGGGTTACACTAGGATTTTGCGCCGACGCTTGTGCCGCCACGCTCGTAGGGGTAAGCAGGGGTGTACGGGATACATTCGCTGTCGCTGTTCCTAAAGCCGCTCCACCCAAAATCAAACTTGCTAAAGCGGCTGTTGTCATCACTTTATATACCTTTTTCATTTTAAACTCCTCCACATATGGTTTTATTATTTGGATAGGTTGTACAGTTTCTCTATTTCGTTCTGATTTACTTGTACGCTCATTTCAAGTTCTTTCACATAATGTTTGACAAGTTCTCCATTCTGATCAAGCTTGAACAAGCCCGTTTTGGCCGAAGGGTCGACCATTTCAGGGACAAATGCTTTCAGCGTTACTGTACTTGGGGCTTCCTTGAAGCGGTCAAATAACAGTTCACTCCGGCTTTCGCCAGCTTCTCCGAGCGCCCCCATGCCGCCGACAAAATTCAAGAGATTTCCTTGCCCATCCCATAGCTCGAATATTAAGTTCTGATAAGCTTCTCTCGACCCATCCTCTGGTTCCAGATTTAAAGTCACCTTCGTTGTCAGGGGGGTAAATTGAATTTCGTCCAGTGTGACGGTAACATTTCTCCAGTTTCTCGTTTCTCTAGGGGAGAGACTCGTTGTCTTCGTCTGCTTGCGAACAGGCATCTCGAAAACAAATGGCTCCTTGGTACCCTCCAGCCAAAATTGAGCTGTCAGTGTAAATTGATCTGGTAGAAAATATGCCGATTCCCCCGGGCCGGAATGGGCAGTTAACCGGAAAATCGCTGAATGAGGATCTTCTGTCGGCAGCCCGCTCAAACCGATGCGTTGGTTTCCCTTATATTCGTGGGTAGGTTTGCCGTTGATGAACATTTTGAAATCTCTGATTTCGCCTCTTTGGTGGATCACTTTCGCATTCTCCCCTTCTCCGACGACCTCGGAATCCAGAATAGCGTTGGGAAAATGATCGCCTTCTCGCTGAACCGCCAGAGACAAGCGAAGTCCGTCAAAGATGACCTGGGGCACATGCAGAGTAACTCCCTCATGGGTCACACTGGCTTTTGTTTCCTCGACCAGTCCTTGCTCCTCCGCTGTTTGTAGTCCCAAATCGTCAACCAGTTTGAAGATATTGCTGATGAGCGGCAGGTTTTTCAATGAATTTGCCAACGCTGGCGACATCATTACACCACTTAGTCCCCCGATAAAGATAAGGAGGACGGCAGCGGCTGTAGCGGCCCAAAATTTGCTCATGATCCGGCTGCGGATGTTATGCCCGGTTTTGTTCTCTATCGGATGATGGGGCAAGGAAGCGTAAACTTGATCCTGACGTTGACGAATGATCTCCGGTACTTCGTTTAGTTCTCCTCTGCCGATTTCCCGAAGCTTTTTATCGAGATCATATATTTCCATAAGTCAGCTTCCCCTCCTGTTTCCGCTTTATTTCATCGGCTAATATCCCGCGAGCCCGGTGCAGACGCGTTCGGACGGCTCCTTCGGAAATGTCCAGCACACTCGAGATTTGTTTAATTGACAAGTCTTGAAAATAAAACAAATGGATGACGATGCGCAATGACTCGTCCAGATGATCCACGGCCTCATGCAGATCCAGCTTGCTGCTGTCCTCGTAGTAATGGAACGGAGGCTCCGCTTCCGGGAGTTCTGCCATAACCACCGTCTTACTGCGCAAACGAAGCAACTGATTGCATTCATTGATCAGAATCCGGATGACCCAGGTTTTAAAATATTTTGGCTGTTGTAATGTGGCTAAGCCTTTGTACGCTTTAAGCGTAGTTTCCTGAAATGCGTCCGCACAGTCTTCGTCACGTCTGACAATGGACTTGGCCAAGCTATATAACTGAGGCTCCAGCATCCGGAAGAGCCGGATGAACGCTTCCCGGTCACCTTGCTGCGCCCGCTTGACGTCCAGTACTATATCTTGCTGCAAGAATTTCAACTCCTTTTGAGGGCCCTCTATAGAATTAGATCGGGGAGTGGGCGAAAAGGTTACAGGCTATGACCGACTTATTTGGAATAGGATGGATTGCAGTGATGTTTGGATTTTCCATAAAAATACCCTGACCAGGATTTGTGCCCTGGTCAGGGTCATTTGTTTTTTCTAGGTTTACTATGATGGGAGCGTGTATCAATCACGGGGGGCTGTTCGCGATAAAAGATATGCATCCTGCCGTTTTGTCTCAGGCCAGCTTCTCATCCAGAAAAATGTTTTCCAGCGAGACCCTTTCCCGTTCGATGCTGTAAATTCTGATTTTACACTCCACCGCGGCTTGGACAATCTCCGGGATCACCTCTTCCTCGTCGAGCTCTATCTCGACATAAGGGGGTTTACACTGCACGGCACCAGCCATCTGCTGTAACCGATCCAGCCACAGGCTTTCTTGTGATTGATCGCTGGCTTGATATTTGATAGTTATGTTGATGCTGCGGGTATGTGCCTCGCGAAGCTGTTCCAAGGTTCCCATTTTTTCAATTTTTCCATGGTTCAGAATAGCCACCCGATCACAGATGCGTTCAATTTCTTCGAGATTATGGGACGTCATGAATATAGTAATGCCTTGAGATGCTAGCGTACTGATCAATTGACGAATTTGCAGTGCGGACTCGACGTCCAGCGTCGAGGTGGGCTCATCTAGAAAAATCAGCTCTGGGGAGCCGATCAAAGCTTGAGCGATGCCTAATTTTTTTCTCATTCCAAGCGAGAATTGCCCGACCTTTCGGCCTAAATCCTCTCCTAGACCTACCGATTCAAGCAGGTCAACAAGCGAGTCCTTTCGGGCTGAAACCCCTTTAACTCGAGCGAAAAATTTCATATGCTGAATGGCGGTCATTTCATTGTAGTAATTACTGTTATCTGGCAAGACACCGATGCGCTGTTTGATTTTATTCATATGCCTGTAGGGTGTATTTAAGATCTCGATTGTGCCAGAAGTCGGTGTTAAAATGCCGCTCAGCATGTTGATGGTAGTACTTTTGCCAGCTCCATTTCTTCCGAGAAGAGCGAATACTTCTCCAGTCTCTAGACTAAAGCTGATATCATCCACGGCTTTCTTCGTCTTATACTCTTTAGACAGTTGGTTTACGATTAATGCTTTCATGCTTATAAATCCTTTCTCTGAAATAAAACCACGGCGGCTGCTAAGTAGACAAGGACCTCGGCCACAGTTACGAGCAGCAGTGCTGGTTGTTCAAACATTGGGTAGTAGGGAAGCAGATAACGCAAAGCACGGATCGGCACAACGGAGGAGAACATGCTCCAGATTCCAAAAATCGGCAGGGCCAGACCGAGCAGCACGCTCAGGATCACGGAATAGGCGTGGTGTATCACTAAGGTAGATAGCATAACGCAAATGCTGGACAGGAAGGCAAGATATATCCATAGAAATAGCAATTCATGAATGACAAAGGTTCGCGTGATAAAGGATACCAATACGAAAGAAATGAGAGATACGATGACCCAAAATAACCATACCGCCAAGAACTTGCCTAGAATCACTGAAGGGCGGGAGGTTTTGGTAATCAAAAGACGGATCCGCTGCAGCTGAATGTCGCGATTCACAATATCATGCGATAGAGTAAGCACAAATAGAGCCCCAAAGATCACCAGTATAAAAGATAATCCAGCCAGAGCCGTAGCCGACGGATTCGAGGATTCGTCCATAAATAGGGGGCTATTTCTCAAGCTGCGGGCGGCTAAAATGGATATTCCGGTAATAAATAAAACGATTAAAATAGATTTAATTCCTCTAATTAGGCCGACGAATTCTTTAATTACTATTCCTTTCATAACAATTCTCCTTCTTTCATCCCCTATACATTCTTTGATTCTCGAGTGAGCCACCTGCCAATAAGCCCGACCATGGCTAATCCTCCGAAAATAAACATCAGAGTCTTGTGCTCATAGAAAAAAAGCGGGTAATCAAGTAGCCGACAACACCTGCTAAACTTAACAGCTCAAACAGTTTACGCATAAATATCTCTCCTGTCCCTTATTCACTATTCGTATCCTATTAAGTTAGCAAATATTATACTTAGTTACAAGAAAATACCTGTAAATTATAGGTTTCTCAGCTGTACTGCTGCCTTATTTGCAAAAATATGGATTGAAACAATAAAAAGCCCTGACCAGGTAGAGTGTTCTGGTCAGGGCTTAATGAGTTTTAAAGCTGGGTTTTCTGCGAAGTGACATCCGGATCGGCTAGAAAGGAAGTGATTGGCATCGAGGCCGCGCCCAGGGCGGTGCTGCGAATGCCCAGCTCGGCGAAGGCGACCTGCGTCTTCTTCATATGATAGGACAAACTGCGGCTCTCCAGGGTATGCAGCATAGGCTCCTGAAGCAGATCTCCAGCCATCGACAGACGGTTGCCGATGACAATCAATTCAGGATTCAGAATGTTGACGAGGTTTGCTAGGCCGACGCCCAGATGCTTCCCCGTCTCTTCCAGCAGGGAGAGCGCATCGGGATCGCCTGCCCGGGCAAGGTTTAGCAGGCGCTCCAGCCCTTCCTCATCGGAAGCGGCCGAGCTGTCCTTCCAGCGCTGGGCTGCACGATCGAGCAGCGCCTTCTCCGAAGCGAGCGTCTCCCAACAGCCGCGGTTGCCGCAGCGGCAAAGGGGGCCGTTCTCGCTCACCGTCATGTGGCCCACTTCGCCGGAGAAATTGGAAATGCCGCGGTACAGCTCGCCGCCGACAATCATGCCGGAGCCGATCCCGACACCGATGCTGATATAAATCAAATTGGCGGCATCGCGTCCGGCCCCGTACAGCTTCTCGCCGATTGCCCCTGCGTTGGCTTCATTGTCTATGTGAATATTCTCCCCGAATTCGGAGACGAGTAAATTCTGAACAGCGACATTGTTCCAGCCCAGGTTCGGGGCCGAGACGATCCGGCTCTTCTCGTCGACGAGTCCCGGTACACCGATCCCGATGCCGACGATGCCGTAAGGCGATTCGGGCGCTTTCTTGCTGAGCCAGTGGATCATTTTGCGGATTTGGTCAATCGCATGATCAGGCGACGAATCCTCCAGGGGAACCGTTCGTTCCCGAATGACGTTCCCTTCCAGGTCTACGAGCAGGGCAAACAGATCGTTGACGCGGATATCGATGCCGATGGCATATCCGGCGCCGCGGTTGAACAGCAGCAGCGTAGGCTTCCGCCCGCCGCTCGATTCGCCAGGGCCGATTTCGGTGACCAGCTGGCTCTCGATCAGCTCGGAGACAAGCGAAGATACAGTGGCTTTATTCAGGCCGAGCGTAGCGGCGATATCGGCACGGGACAAGGGCTGCCGCTGACGAATCGTATCCAGAACGAGCGTTTTGTTCATTTTCTTGATCAGTTGCTGATCGCCCGTAATTTTCATGATGATACCCTCGATTCTACATAAAAGATAACTACATCATACACATAACGGTGATGCTAAATCAATAACTTAGTTAGTTTACTAGACAAACTAAGTCGGCCGTGTTAGGATAAAGATATCAAGCAGCATGCCTCGTCTAAATTTGGGTCATGCTACTAATAATCATCATGATGTAAAGGCTTACTTTCCACAAGTAATTCCAAATCAGACTGGGAGGATTTCAAGTATGAGTTATTTCAAGAACATTAACAAAATCCAGTACGAAGGTTCAGGCTCCAACAATCCGCTGGCATTCAAACATTATAACGAGGACGAAGTCGTACTTGGCAAAACGATGAAAGAGCATCTTCGTTTTGCGGTGGCTTACTGGCATACCCTGACGATGGACGGAAGCGACCCGTTCGGTCAAGCAACCATGATTCGTCCATGGGAGACTCGCACAGGTCTTGATCTTGCGAAGGACCGCGTGGAAGTAAACTTCGAATTCCTAGAGAAGCTCGGTGCTCCTTACTTCGCGTTCCATGACCGCGACATTGCTCCTGAAGGCGCAAACCTGAAAGAGACGAACGAAAACTTGGACGTTATCGTTGCTAAGATCAAAGAAGGCATGAAAGCTACCGGCGTGAAATTGCTCTGGAACACAGCGAACATGTTCTCCAACCCTCGTTTTGTTCACGGTGCAGCAACGACTTCCAATGCTGATGTATTTGCTTATGCAGCTGCACAAGTGAAGAAAGGTCTGGAAACAGGTCTTGAGCTTGGTTCTGAAAACTATGTATTCTGGGGCGGCCGTGAAGGCTACGAGTCTCTGCTCAATACGGACATGGGTCTTGAGCTTGACAACCTGGCAAGATTCTTCCATATGGCTCTTGATTATGCGAAGGAAATCGGCTACACAGGCCAATTCCTGATCGAGCCTAAGCCGAAAGAGCCTTCCAAGCACCAATACGACTTCGATGCGGCTACAACCATCGCATTCCTGCAAAAATACGGCTTGGCAGACCACTTCAAGCTGAACCTGGAAGCGAACCACGCGACACTGGCTGGACATACGTTCGAGCATGAGCTGCGCGTTGCACGCCTCAACAACATGCTGGGTTCCATCGATGCCAACCAAGGCGACCTGCTGCTTGGCTGGGATACGGATGAATTCCCGACAGATCTGTATGCAGTTACACTGGCAATGTACGAAATTCTGGAGAACGGCGGCCTTGGCGCTGGCGGCGTGAACTTCGACGCGAAGGTAAGAAGAAGCTCCTTCGAGCCGGAAGACCTGTTCTACTCTCACATCGCAGGTATGGATACCTTCGCCAAAGGACTTAAAGTAGCAGCTAAACTGATCGAGGACAAATTCTTCGACAACTTGCTGGAAGAGCGTTATGCCAGCTTCAAGAGCGGCATCGGAGCCGACATCGTATCCGGTAAAGCCAACTTCAAGACGCTGGAAGCTTATGCACTGCAAAACAGCGAGATCCGCAACAAATCCAGCCACCTGGAATTGGTTAAAGCTCGATTGAACGAATATATTTTCGCTACGAAATAAGATCACTACGAAATAAGATCACTATGAAATAAGAGCAATTATAAAGGGGACGCTGGACGTCCCCTTTTGAATATGAGAAGTAAGCTGGGAGCGGCAATTTTTATTTGGTGAAGGGAGAGTCACGGATGAAATACGTAATCGGAATCGATCTGGGCACTAGCTCGGTAAAGACGCTGCTGGTAGGCCAAGACGGAGAGATCAAAGGAGAAGCAACGGCAGCTTATCCGCTTATTCACGAGCGCCCCGGGTACAGTGAGCAAGACCCTGAAGAATGGGTAAAAGGCACGATCACCTGCCTCAAAGAACTGATGAAGAGCAGCGGCATCGCTGCCGAGGACATCGAAGGCGTCTCGTTCTCCGGCCAAATGCACGGCCTTGTGCTGCTGGACGATAAGAATGAAGTGCTGCGCCATGCCATTCTGTGGAATGATACCCGCACGACGAAGCAATGCCGGGAAATTGAAGCCAAGCTTGGCGACAAGCTGCTGGACATTACCAGAAACGCTGCATTGGAAGGCTTTACGCTGCCGAAAGTCCTGTGGGTGCAGGAGAACGAGCCGGAGCTGTTCGCCAAAGCGGCGCGTTTTGTGCTGCCGAAGGACTATTTGCGCTACCGCATGACGGGGAACGTACACATGGAACTGTCCGATGCGGCAGGTACGCTGATGCTGAACGTGCCGGAAGCGAAATGGAGCGAGGAAATTCTGGAGGCATTCGGGCTGTCCAGCGATTTTGCGCCTCCGCTGGTCGGAAGCACCGAAGAGACCGGAACTTTGCTGCCGGAATTCGCTGAACTGACAGGGCTTTCCACGAGCACCAAGGTATTTGGCGGCGGAGCGGACAATGCTTGCGGCGCTGTTGGAGCCGGGATCGTCCGTCAGGGCGATGCGCTGTGCAGCATCGGTACGTCCGGTGTTATTTTGTCGTATGAGGAAGATAAAAATAAAGATTTCGGTGGTAAGGTGCATTTCTTCAACCACTCTCATCCGGGAGCGTTCTATGCGATGGGCGTTACGCTGGCGGCAGGCTACAGCATGAGCTGGTTCAAGGATTCGCTCGCGCCGGAACTGAGCTTCGACGAGCTTTTGAAGCCGGTAGCCGATATCGCTCCTGGAGCGGAAGGGCTGCTGTTCACGCCTTATCTGGTCGGCGAGCGTACGCCGCATGCGGACAGCGTCATCCGCGGCAGCTTCATTGGACTGTCTGGCACGCATCGCCGCGAGCATCTCGCCCGCGCTGTGATGGAGGGCATCACCTTCTCACTGGCAGAATCGCTGGAGCTGTTCCGTCAAGCGGGAATTAACGTGGAGCGCATTATCTCGATCGGCGGCGGCGCCAAGAATCCGGTATGGCTGCAAATGCAGGCGGATATTTTCGGCACGCCGGTCGTTGCATTGAACAACGAGCAGGGCCCGGCCATGGGCGCAGCGATGATGGCAGCGGTTGGCAGCGGCTGGTTTGACAGCCTGAAGGACTGCGCGGATAAATTCATCGGTTACCGTGCCACATACGAGCCAAATGCGGCGAATGTCGAGAAATATGCACGGTTGTTCAAGCTCTACCAGCAAGTATACTCGGCAACCCGTTCCTTGAACGAGGGCTTGCAGGAGTTCAGAGAGCAGTAATCGCAGCAAGAACAGCTTAAGCAGCAATGGTGGACAAAAGCGCAAGAGCGCAAAAAGCCAGAACAATAGTGAAAGAGAGCACCTGGAAGGTGCTCCCTTTGGCGTAAAATGAACAAATCTGCTTCAGCCATTCGTAAATAAAGACAGTAGAATAAACCTAGAGGAAATTGCCTTTTGCAGGGGTGATTTCCTTTTTTTTATTTCATTTGGGCGGCGTTCCTTATAAGAAATTTGCACGCAGCCATGTTATAATAAGCGATATTCTGAGGAGGTTACCATGATTATCGGCAATGTATACCGAAAGTATTTCAAGAACAATCTGTTTTTGAAAATGATTCTGTTCTTTTCGATTATCATGATTGTGACAATTATAACGTTCTCGTACTTGATGTTCTTATCCTTGTCGGAGGCTGCGGTACAGCGTCAGATGAACATCCAGAAACGGGCGGTTGAAAGCGTTAGCAGCTATGTCAGCGGGAAATACGAATCGGTGCAAAATATGATGCGCGATGTGTACCGGGACAGCGAGCTGGCGAGCAACACCTCTTTTCTTATGGAGCATCCCTATGAAGAGTATGTCCGGTTCAGATTGGATAAGTTCTACAGCGATATCGGAGCAACAACTGATGCGGTTCAGTTCTTCCGCAATAAGATGGAGGATGATCCCGACATTCGCAGCTTGATGCTGTACAGTGCGGATCAGCAGCAATTATATGTCTACAATCAGCATAAGCAGTTCAAAATCATCCCGACAAACGCGGCCCGCTCCTTCGTGCCGGATGCGATGTACCTGGAAGAAGAGGCCCAGGTATCGATCCCGAACATTTGGGTACGGAAAATTGTGAATTTGCCAGAGCAGTCGATGTACTCGCTTCGCGTCCCGGTGAACAACAAGCAATCACTGCGCAATGTCGGGCAGCTGCTCGTTTATTTTGATGCGGAGAAGATTTGGGGGAGCCTGGCGAATTATCGCGATGATTTTAAAGGGACGATCGTTGTGCTGTCCGCGGACGGCGACGTCTTGTTCGACACTTCAAATACGTTGTACGGCCGCAAGTATCCGTATGCAGAACAGATCAGCTCCATTTATGACACTGGGGTAATCGGTGAAGATATGACCATCACGAAACTGACCCAGAGCCAGGGAGGATATACCGTGCTCAGCGCGGTGCCAAAGGAAGAGCTTGCCGCCACCTACCGGGGCGTGCGCAATTCGATCATTACGATCGCCTTGATTTGCATACTGGTCGCCATTATCGTTCCGTCCTTGTTTATCGGCAATTTTGCTAGACGGATCTATAACATCATTCGTTTGATGAGAAAAGTGAAGAAGGGCGACCTGAAAGCGCGTATCGATGATCCCCGTGAGGATGAGCTTGGACAAATTTCCAAGAGCTTCAATGATATGCTCGATGAACTGAACTTGTATATTGATCGCGGGCTCAAGGCGGAAATCAAGCAGAAGCACGCGGAGCTCGCCGCGCTGGAGGCGAGGGTGAATCCCCACTTCCTGTACAATACGCTTGAAGTCATTCGCATGCGGTCCATATCCCACGGAGCCCATGATGTCGCGGAGATGATCTACAGCCTGTCGGTGCTGTTCAAGAGCTTTGTTCAGCAGAAAAGCAACTATACGCTGAAGGACGAGCTGGAGGCTTGCCGCTTGTATCTGGAGCTGTTTCGCATCCGGTACAAGGATAAGTTTTCCTACAGCATCCGATGCGATAGGCCGTTTGAGAGCATTCCCATTTTTAAAATGTCGCTGCAGCCGATCATTGAAAATTACATTCTGCATGGCATGAGGGCGGACAGGAATGACAATCATATTGAAATATCCGTACAGCCAAGCGGCGAGGATTGTATCGTCCAGGTCAGGGACAATGGCAAGGGTATTGCGCGGGAGCGGCTGGAGCAAATCATGACTGGACTGTATCATCCGGACAAGAACGCGGAATCGTTCGGGCTGCGCAGCATCCATGAGAGACTGGGGCTGCTCTTTGGCGACCGTTACGGCCTTGAAATCGAAAGTGAAGAAGGACAGGGCACCACACTTACCATTCGTTTTCCCCGGAAGGGAGAGGGGGTAATCAACCATGTTTAAAGTGTTTATCGTAGACGATGAGCCGTTCATTATCGAGGGGCTTTACGATATTGTCGATTGGGCTAAGCTCGGCATGGAAATTGTGGGCCATGCGGAGAATGGCGCGATTGCGCTTGAAGCGATGAAGGTAACGCCAGCCGATATTCTAATTACGGATATTTCGATGCCCGTGATGAGTGGATTGGATTTAATCCGCCATGTCCGGGCTGTTCATCCCGAGTTGAAAGTCATCGTCCTTAGCGGATATAACGAGTTTGATTACTTGAAAGAAGGCATGGCGCTTGGGATTGAGAACTATCTGTTGAAGCCGATCAATTTGGAAGAATTCAAGGGAACCTTGAGAACGGTTGCCCAGAAGTTGAATGTGAACCGGTCGGAGCTCGCCTTGAACGAGCAGAGCATGCGGATATTGAGGGACAATGTGATGTATCGCTGGCTGCAGGATCAGATTAGTCCAAAGGAGTTCCAGGAGCGTGCCGATCTGCTGGGCATTGAGCTCGATCAGCGGTATGTGCAGGTATCCATACTGCGAGCCGGGCATTCTATGGCAGAGGTGTTCGATTCTGTAATGAATCAGCTGAGTTCGTCGGAGAATGTTGTGCCCTTCCGGGATATGGACGGCGACATTGTGCTTGTGTTCAACGCGGATGATGTGTCGTCGTGCAAGGAGGATGCGGAACGAATCAGCGATAATCTGCGCCTGCTCCTGTCCCCCCATAACAAAATTTGTGCATCACTTGGCAGTGTGGAGAAGGTGGAGGATGCCTCGCAAAGCTACAGTCATGCCAAACGGGCACAGGAATATTTCATGGTCAGATCAGCCGACCGGATTTTACGTTATGAGGATTTGGCTAGCCGGCAGCAGGAGACGCGCCTCGGAGATTGGCCGATCGACTGGAATGAATACAAGAAGGAAGTTATGGCGAAGGATACGAAGGCGTTGTTTCTTCGCATCGAGAAGGACTTCGCTTATCTGCAGCAATTGGAGGGTATGACGCCGGATCTGCTGCAGGAGATCGCGATGGAATGGCTGATTCGCTTCAAGATGCTGCTGCAGGAAATCACCCATACCGATGATCCGGAGCCGTACAAGGGTGGGCTTAGCCAAATTCGGAGGGCGACAACCTCGGCCGAACTGATGGAGATGATCAAGGAAGCGGCGGCTATGACGGTGGATCTGCTTGAACGCGACGTGAAGAGTCCGGTCGTCCAGCAGGTGCTAAATTATATTCATGATGCGTACAATCAGGATTTGTCGCTGAAGGTGCTTGGCTCGATGTACAATATCCATCCGGTGTACCTGGGACAATTATTTCATAAAGAAGTTAATGAGACGTTCACCGAGTATATTAACCGATACCGGATCGAGAAAGCGAAGGAACTGCTGCGGATGACGAACATGAAGGTGCAGGAAATCGCACGGAAGGTCGGGTATTGGGAGACCGGTTATTTTTATAAACAATTCAAAAAATACGTCGGTATATCGCCGACTGAATTCAAAGGGCTTAGCTAGCGGAACATGCCGCTGGAAAGCCCTTTCTTTATTTTATACATGGATTTATTTAATTTCGCTTCTATTTGAAAATGCTTTCATAAATTACAGTAAAGATAGTCCTACTAAGGAAATCAAGGCGAAAAGCCAGCCGCGAATGGCAGTCTGGCCGCTTCCTCCACCAGCAATCGCATCATGAATAATTTGGAAGTCCGGAGGAACGATAGCGTTGTTATGCTGCAGATCATTCGGAGGCTACACCAAAGGGAGGTTCATAGGTAATGGCTAAACAAAGAAAAAGATTGTCTCTGCTTCTCGTATCCTTGATGGCGCTTACACTTGTGCTGAGCGCATGCGGAGGCGGCAAGGCGAGCAACAATGGAGCGGCTTCTGGCGCTGGAGGCAGCTCCGACAAGCCGGTTGAATTGATTTGGTACACGATCGGCACACCGCAGAAAGATGTTGACAAAGTGATGGAGGAAGTCAACAAATATACCAAGGAAAAAATCAATGCAACGATCAAAATGAAAATGATCGACTTCGGCGACTATACGCAAAAAATGCAGGTCATGGCCGCATCCGGTGAGCCTATGGACATTCTGTTCACCAGCTCCTGGGCGTTCGATTACGTGCAGAATGCCCGCAAAGGGGCATTTATGGAAATCGACGAGCTGCTGGAGACGCATGGCCAAGGCATCAAGGAAGTACTGGATCCTGCGTTCCTGGAAGGCTCCAAGGTTGACGGACATAACTATGCTGTTCCGGCCAACAAGGAATTACCAGCACAGGAGGTTTACCGCTTCAATCAAGACTTGCTTGATAAATACAATTTAGGCATTTCAAACGTACGTTCTCTGGAGAGCCTTGAGCCTCTGCTGAAGGTCATCAAGGAGAATGAGCCCGGCATCACGCCGTATGCCATCATGAGTGACCATGTGCCGCTTATGCCGTTCGACTACGTGATTGAAAAAATGCCGATGGCTGTATACATGGACACCAAGGACTATAAAGTCGTGAACATCCTGGAAACTGAGGAAGCCAAGGAAACATTGAAGACGATGCGCAAGTTCTATCAAGCCGGCTACATTTCTCCAGAGGCAGCGACCACGACTTCGGTAGATGATTTGTATAAATCCGGAAAATGGTTCTCGGATCGCGCTGCTACACAGCCGCTGGCCAATAACCTCTGGTCTGCAAGCTATGGTTATCCGGTAACCTCAACGCCAGCTGGCGATGCTTATGTATATAACTGGTCCGTTATGGGTTCGATGCAGGCGATTTCCGCAAACTCGAAATACCCTGAGAAAGCTATGGAATTTCTGAATCTGCTTAACACAGACCCAGTGCTTCGCAATATGATCGATTCTGGAATCGAAGGCGTCCATTATGAGAAAGTCGGCGACAATGTCATGAAAAACCTGGAGGAATCTAAGAACTATGACATGCCAACCTTCTCCCTGGGGAACATTCTGATCACTTACTTGAACGAGAACGATCCTTCCGACAAATGGGAGCAATTCAAAGAGTTCAACGAATCGGGTAAAAACGCGCCGCTGCTGGGCTTCAACTTTGATGCAACGAATGTAGCGAGTGAAATCGCTGCCGTGCAGAACGTGAAGGACGAATTCTGGGCATCCCTTATGACGGGTACAGTAGATCCGGAAGAGTACCTGCCAAAAGCAAATGAGAAATTTAAAGCCGCGGGTCTGGATAAGATTATCGCGGAAGCTCAAAAACAGATTGACGAGTGGAGAGCTGCAAACAACAAGTAGGAACGAATCGAAGATCGGGCGGGTGATTGGCCCTCCCGGTCTTCTTTTTCAATAACCAACAGGAGGGGTAAGCGTGAGGAAAATCGGCAGCTTTTTTAAAGACATCGCCAAAAACAAAGTGATGCTGCTCATGGTTCTGCCGGGTGCATTGTGGTTTCTCTTCTTCTCCTATCTGCCGATGCTGGGTACCGTCATTGCCTTTAAGCAGTACCGTTTCCATAGAGACGGCTTCTGGGCGAGTATCGTGAACAGTAAGTGGGTCGGATGGGATAATTTCAAGTTTCTGTTCAGCACAAACGACGCATTTGTCATTACGCGGAACACGCTGCTGTATAATCTAGCATTTATTTTTATCGGTTTAGTGTTGTCGGTATTGATGGCCATCGTGCTCTCTGAGATCGTGAACAAACGCTTAGCGAAAATATATCAAACCGGCATGTTCCTCCCGTATTTTTTGTCCTGGGTCATCGTCGGCTATTTCGCATTCAGCTTCCTGAGCTCCGAGCGCGGGCTGCTGAATCAGGTGTTTAAAGGTCTTGGCATGGATCCTATCCAATGGTATGCCGATCCGAAATATTGGCCGTTTATTATTATTCTGGTCTATCTGTGGAAGGCGGTCGGCTACAACAGCGTCGTCTATCTGGCGGCGATTATGGGAATCGACAGGTCGCTATACGAGGCGGCAATGATCGACGGTGCGAACAAATGGCAGCAAATCCGCCGCATCACGGTGCCGATGCTTGCCCCGATCATTACGATTATGACGCTGCTTGCGGTCGGGAAAATATTCTACGCAGACTTCGGTCTCTTCTATCAGGTGCCGAGAAACTCCGGAAGCCTGTATGCCGTTACGAACGTCATCGATACGTATGTGTACCGTGGCCTTAAGACGACAGGAGAAATCGGCATGAGTACCGCAGCTGGCCTGTATCAATCCATCGTCGGCTTTACGCTCGTTATGACGTCAAACTACATCGTGCGCAAGTTCGATAAGGACAATGCGTTGTTCTAGAAGGGAGTGAGAAGCAACATGGCGCAAAGTGCTATAAAAACAAGGGATTTCCACCATTTATCCAAGCCTTGGAATATGATATTCAACCTGATTGCCGGCATTTTTTCTTTTGTGTGCGTATTTCCTTTTCTATTCGTAGTCATCATTTCCTTCACGGATGAAGGAGTATTGGCGCGTGACGGCTATCGTCTGCTGCCTGCCAAATGGAGCTTTGAAGCCTACAAATACGTGTTTCAGACGGGGGATACGCTGCTCCGTTCGTACGGAGTAACGATATTCATAACCGTTGTAGGGACGATAATCAGTTTATTGTTTATCGCATTTTATGCTTATGCCATTTCGCGCAAAAGCTTTAAATATCGCAACTTTTTCTCCTTCTTTGCTTTCTTTACGATGCTGTTCAACGGCGGACTCGTTCCGACGTATATCGTTACGACGCAGCTGCTCGGCCTGAAGGATACGATTTGGGCATTGATTCTGCCGCTGGCCGTTAACGCGTTCTATATTATGATTCTGCGGACCTTCTATAGCACGAGTGTTCCGGATGCGATTCTAGAATCGGGTAAAATCGACGGCGCGGGCGAATTCCGTATTTTTCTGAAGCTTGTATTGCCGCTGTCTCTGCCGGGCCTCGCTACGATCGGGCTGTTCAGCACGCTGGGCTACTGGAATGACTGGTTCAATGCCCTGCTCTATATCGACGATCCTAATCTGGTTCCGCTGCAATCCATGCTGATGCGGATCGAGACAAGCATGCAATTCATTATGCAAAACTCACAGAATAGCTCACTTAGCCTGGAGGCGCTGCGTTCGATGCCGCAGGATACATCCCGTATGGCGATGGTTGTTCTCGCGACGGGGCCGATTATTTTCGCTTATCCCTTCTTCCAGCGCTATTTCATTCAAGGTCTGACGATCGGCGCTGTTAAAGAATAAGATCATCGAGGTAGAGGAGAGAGTGGAGACGATGACCAAGATCTATAAAGATAGGCATAGACCAACGGAAGAACGGGTAGAGCATCTGCTCGGGCTTATGACTTTGGAAGAGAAGGCGGGACAGCTGATTCAAACTTTCGGCTGGCAAGCCTATGAGCATATAGATGGAAAAATCAGTCTTACGGAATCCTTCAAGGAACAAGTGAAAAACGGAGGCATTGGTTCTCTTTACGGCACGCTTCGGGCTGACCCATGGACAGGGGTTACGCTGGAAACGGGGCTGTCTCCCCGGGAAGGGGCTGAGGCGGTGAACGAAATTCAGCGCTACGCCATCGAGAATTCCCGGCTCGGCATCCCGATTCTGATCGGGGAGGAGTGCTCTCACGGACATATGGCGATTGGCGCGACGGTGTTCCCTGTGCCGCTGTCGCTGGGCAGTACCTGGAATGTGGAACTGTACCGCGAGATGTGCCGTGCGGTCGCTTTGGAGACGAGAAGCCAAGGCGGCGCGGTCACTTATTCGCCCGTGCTGGATGTCGTTCGCGATCCGCGTTGGGGCCGGACCGAGGAATGCTTCGGGGAAGATCCCTATCTGATCGGCGAAATGGCGGTCGCTTCGGTGGAAGGATTGCAAGGAGATTCGTTAGATCGGGATGATACCGTTGCAGCTACCCTCAAGCATTTTGTCGGGTACGGCAGCTCCGAAGGGGGCAGAAATGCTGGACCTGTGCATATGGGCATGCGGGAGCTGCTGGAAGTGGATATGCTGCCGTTTAGAAAAGCGGTTGAAGCAGGCGCGAAGTCCATTATGCCGGCTTACAACGAAATCGATGGGGTGCCGTGCACGACGAATCGCGAGCTGCTGGACGATGTGCTTCGTGGGGAGTGGGGCTTCGATGGCATGGTCATTACCGACTGCGGAGCGATCGATATGCTTGCTGCGGGTCATGATGTGGCTGAAGACGGGATGGATGCCGCAATTCAAGCCATTACCGCAGGCATCGATATGGAAATGTCGGGTGAAATGTTCGGCAAGTATTTGGTTGAAGCCGTACGTCAAGGCAAGCTGGATATGGAAGTGGTTGATACGGCCGTACGCCGGGTGCTGACGCTGAAATTCAAGCTGGGCCTGTTCGAGCGTCCGTATGCTGACCCGGAGCGGGCGGCGGAGGTGATTGGCAGCGATAAGCACAAGGAGCTGGCTCGCCGGATCGCTGGCGAAGGCATCGTGCTGCTGAAGAACGAGGACGGCATTCTGCCGCTGTCGAAAACGGCAGGAAAGGTCGCGGTCATCGGGCCGAATGCAGACGTGGGCTATAACCAGCTTGGGGATTACACGTCCCCTCAGCCAAAGGATAAGGTGGTCACTGTGCTGGACGGCATTCGCAGCAAGCTTGCCGGCCAGCCGGAGCGGGTGCTGTATGCGCCGGGCTGCCGGATTAAAGGCGATTCCAGGGAAGGCTTCGAGTACGCCTTGTCCTGTGCGGAGCAGGCCGACACGATCATCATGGTCGTTGGGGGCTCCAGTGCCCGTGATTTCGGCGAAGGCACGATCGATCTGCGGACGGGAGCATCCAAGGTGACGGAAAATTCCTGGAGCGACATGGACTGCGGCGAAGGGATTGACCGCATCTCCTTGCAATTGTCCGGTGTGCAGCTGGAGCTTGTGCAAGAGGTTCACAAGCTGGGCAAACCAGTCATCGTCGTCTACATTAACGGGCGGCCGATTGCCGAGCCGTGGATCGAGGATCATGCCCATGCGGTGGTAGAGGCTTGGTATCCGGGACAGGAGGGCGGCCATGCAGTCGCGGACGTGTTGTTCGGCGACGTGAACCCGTCAGGTCGTCTGACGATCTCGATTCCCAAGCATGTCGGTCAGCTTCCGGTCTACTACAACGGCAAACGCTCGCGGGGCAAGCGTTATTTGGAGGAGGACGCCCAGCCGCGGTATCCGTTCGGCTACGGATTGAGCTATACGGAATTTGCGTATTCCAATCTGCGCGTAGAGCCGGCGGTCATTTCGGAGGATGAAGAGGCGGTCGTCAGCGTCACCGTGACGAATGCCGGCCAGCTTGCGGGAGCAGAAGTTGTGCAGATGTATGTATCCGATGTGGCCAGCAAAGTGACGAGACCGGCCAAGGAGCTGAAGGGCTTTGCGAAGCTCCAGCTTGCGCCGGGCGAAAGCCGGGAAGTGAGCTTCAAGGTGGGCCGGGAGCAGCTGGAATACATCGGGCTTGATCATAAACCGGTCGTAGAGCCGGGGCAATTCAAAATTTATGTCGGCAAGCACGTAAACGACGGGGAGAGCGTCGATCTGAGAGTACGGGAGGAGGAATAGCGATGGAACGGATCAGGAGATTCATTCGCGAGCTGTCTGAGCGTCAGTGGCTGGAATCTTGCGAGCTGGCTAATTGGGATATTTCCTATGCGACGTACCACTTGCCTGGCCAGTACGAGCATTTCGGAACGTATGCCGATGGACGCGATTTGCAGCGGTTTCCAAGTACGCAGGGGACGACGTATTTTTTCAGGCAGCAGCTTGAAATTCCCGCGGCCTGGCTTAACGGGCGTAATGGGCATAACGTGCATGACGGGCGTAATGGACATAACAGGCATGGCGCGCATATCGGCCTTATCTTCGAATCGGGCGGGGAGGGATTGCTGCGGGTGAACGGAGCCTCTTATCAGGGGCTGGATCGAAACCACACATTCGTTACATTGCGGCCAGAGCGGGATGGAAGCGTCCTCGACCTGGAAATTGAGCTCTTTGATCCGATCCCTGAACCGGTAGATCCGTTGAATCAGCAGGCGGTCATCCAACCGCCGATTACGTCAATCCGCAGTAGTCTGGTGCTGGTAAACCGCGCGGTACAAAGCCTGATGTATACGGCTGTGATCGCCCGTGATTCCATGCAACTGCTGCCGGAGCAGGATTTTCGCCGCACCCGGCTGATGGAGGCGCTGTACCAGGCGATGGATCAGTTCGTTGCTCTCAGCGTGGCGGAGATTCGCGACGGAGGAGCTATAGAGCATTTAGAGCAAGAATTAAGGGAAAGAATCCGGGAGATCGGCGGCAATGCGGAAGGTACGCTGCATATGGTCGGGCAATCGCATATCGATATTGCCTGGCTGTGGCCGGCACGAGAAACGGTTCGCAAGGTGAGCCGCACGTTCTCTACTGTAGACGCCTTGATGGACGAATATCCGCAGTATCAATATGCACAGAGCCAGCCGCTATTATTTGCTTATTTGAAGGACAATGACCCGGAGCTATACGAACGAGTCAAGGCTAGAATCCGGGAAGGGCGCTGGGAGCTGGTTGGCGGCATGTGGGTCGAGCCGGATTTGAACATTCCGAGCGGCGAATCGCTGATGCGGCAAATGCTGTATGGCCAGCGGTTCTATCAGGAGGAGTTCGGCATGACCTCGGATATCGAATGGCTGCCGGATACGTTCGGTTACTGCGCCTCCCTGCCGCAAATTTTGCAGCACGGCGGTGTACGTTACTTCATGACTACGAAGCTCGGCTGGAACGATACGAATGTGTTCCCGTATGATCTGTTCCACTGGGTTGGCATAGACGGTACGGCGATGCTCTCCTATCTGAACCATGGCGTGAACGAGAATACGCTGCCGAAGGATGTCCATGATCACTGGCAGTCCTACCGGGAGAAGGCCAAGCATAATGAGCAGATGCTGCCCTACGGACATGGGGACGGCGGGGGCGGAGTGACTCGCGAAATGCTGGAATATATCGACCGCGCAGAGCTGATGGTTGGCCAGCCAGGCAGCCGCTACAGCACGGCGAAGGAATTCTTCGCCGGAATATCGGAAACTCAGCCGAAACTGCCGGAATGGCATGGCGACTTGTATTTGGAGCTGCACCGCGGAACGTATACGACCCATGGCCGAAACAAGCTGAACAATCGCAAGGCGGAGATATTATACCGCGAGGCGGAATTGTGGAATGCGCTCGGGGCACAGGCCATGCAGCCGGAGCTGCGGCAGGAGGCGGATCAGCGCCTCCATGACGGCTGGAAGCTCATCCTGCTGAATCAGTTCCACGACATTATTCCGGGCTCGGCGATTACCGAGAGCTACGTTACCTCCATGAAGGAGTACGCCGAGGTCTTCGAGCACGGCGAGACTGTGCTGGGGTTCGGCATCCAAGCGCTGGCGGAAATGATTACAACCCTGCCGGGGGACGGCAATGGCGGTTATGACATAAATCCGGGCACAGGGGCAATGGCAAGCAATGGCAAGCCTTACATCATATTTAACAGCCTGGGCTGGAGCCGCACTGAAGTCGTTGCCATTGAATTAGAGGAGAGCGATGCAGAGGAGACTCCTATCTCTGCAGGGGTGGCTGCTTATGATGCGCAAGGGCATCGCCTTGCAGTTGACGTCAGCAGCGATGACCAGGGCAAGCGAACGGTATGGGTTTTGGTGAAGAACATTCCCGCCTTCGGTTACACGACGATTTGGCTTGAGACTGATCGCGTGACGGCCGATCTGGACAGGGATTCGGTCGCTGATGAGGCTGCACCAGGCCAAGATAAGCAGCAAGATCTAGCGGTCTGGGAGACGGAGTATTACCTTGTCCGCTTCAATGATCGGGGAGAAATCGTCAGCTTGTTCGACAAACTGGCCAGCCGAGAGATTGTGAAGCCAGGGGAAGCGGCCAACCGGTTCCATTTCTTCCATGACCGTCCGACATTATGGGACGCATGGGATATCGATGAGCGTTATGAACAACAGCCGGCGGGAGAAGCCGAGCTGCTGGAGAAGCGCATTCTCTGGACGGGGGCCACCAAGGACGTGCTTCGATTCCGCTGGAGCATCAGCCAGTCGTTCATTACGCAGGATGTGATTTTCTATCACGATAACCCGCGCATCGACTTCAAGACGCATGTCGACTGGAATGAAGCACACAAGCTCCTCAAGGTCGGATTCCCGATCGATGTTGTTACGGACAAAGCGACCTATGAAATTCCTTTCGGGGCACTGGAGCGCACAACCCATCGCAATACGAGCTGGGAGCAGGCCCAGTACGAGGTGTGCGGCCACCGTTTCGCCGATGTGTCCGAGCGGGGCTACGGTGTAAGCCTGCTGAACGATTGCAAATACGGCTACGACGTTCAGGGCAGCACGATTCGCTTGTCCCTGCTGCGGGCGCCAAAATGGCCGGATATTAGCGCGGATCTTGGCGAGCATGAGTTTACATACTCGCTCTTCCCTCACCAAGGGGACTGGCAGTCTGCGCACACGGTAAGGCAGGCGTCCGAACTGAATCATGCTTCCGTCGTTGCGGCCGCAGAGCCGAAACAAGGGAAGCTTCCTGCGGAGCATTCTTTCATCTCGTTTACGGGACGGCATGTCATTGTCGATACCGTCAAGCCGGCGGAGGATGGAAGCGGGACGGTCCTGCGTTTCTACGAATCTTCCGGAGGCCGGGAGGATGTGGAACTCCGCTGGGCGCAGCCTGTGCAGGATGTGTGGCTGTCTAATGCGCTGGAAGAGGAAACGGAGCGGCTGAACGATGACAACGGGGTCATTGCTCTGTCTTTTGCGCCATATGAAATCAGGACCATCAAGATCAAGCATTCATTGTTAAGCATCAGCAACAACATATGAGTTAGCAGTCACCATTAAGCATTCACGGCTTCATTCAGCCAATAGTTCTACTCACACTCATAAGCCTATACTACTCGACATATTAAGGAGAGAAACGACATGGAACAATTCAGATTACCGAAAATTCCAATGCCGAAGCTGGAGCTGCCAAGGGCTGTGCTGGAGGTATTGCAGGAAGCCGAGGAGAAGCTGGCACACCGGCCTAAGCTGCTGAAGCTGTTCAAGAATACTTTTCCGAATACGCTGGAGACGACAACGAAACTGATGGACGACGGCACGACCTTCGTAATTACGGGCGATATCCCGGCTTTGTGGCTGCGCGACTCCGTGGAGCAGGTCATTCATTACGTGCCGCTGGCCAAGGACGACGCTGATTTGCAGCGGATTATCGGCGGGCTGATCAAGCGCCACATTCAGTATGTCCATATTGATCCGTATGCCAACGCGTTTAACGAGACCGCCAATGACTGGCACTGGAACACGACGGATGAGACGGAAATGTCGCCATGGGTGTGGGAGCGGAAGTTCGAAATTGACTCGTTATGTTTCGTAGTACGGCTCGCTTATATGTATTGGAAGGAGACGGAGCGCACCGATATTTTTGATGCCGGGTTCAAGGCGGCGATGCGCAAGATCGTCGATGTATTCAAAACAGAGCAGCGCCATTTCGAGCAGTCCCCATACCGGTTTACACGCAATAACGGGATACCGGAGGATTCCCTTCGCAATAACGGGCTGGGAATGCCGGTCAACTATACTGGGATGATCTGGTCCGGCTTCCGTTCCAGCGATGATGCCTGTGATTTCCACTACAACATTCCCGGCAATATGTTCGCGGTCGTCGCGTTGCGCCAGATGCAGGAGTTCGCGGAATGGGTGTTCCGGGACATGGACTTCCTGGCGGAGCTGAAGGAGCTGGAGTTCGAGGTGGATCATGGAATCAAGCTGTACGGCATCTACCGTCATCCGGAATTCGGGCCGATTTACGCTTACGAAACCGACGGCTATGGCAACTACTGCCTGATGGATGATGCGGGAACGCCGGGGCTGATGTCGATTCCGTATCTTGGTTATGTGACGGCCGACGATGAAATCTATCAAAATACACGCCGTTTCGCATTGAGCAAGGAGAATCCGTTCTACTTCGAGGGGAAGGCGGCGCGGGGCATCGGCAGCCCGCATACGCCTGAGAATTATATCTGGCATATGGCGCTGTCCATGCAGGGCATTACCGCCCGGACAAAGGAAGAGAAGCTGGAGATGATCGCCATGCTGGAGGCGACGGACGCGGATACCGGGTTCATGCATGAAGGCTTCCATGCGGATGACCCTGCCATCTTTACGCGGAGCTGGTTCGCCTGGTCGAACAGCTTGTTCTCTCAGCTCGTGTACCGTGCGATGAAGGAAGGTATTTTGTAAATTTAATTACGATATAAAGGAGACATCAACCATGAGCAAAATTATTGGAGAGTCCTTGAAAAATATCCCTTGGCAGGATAAGCCCGCCGGTCTGAATGCGCCAGTCTGGCGTTACTCGGCAAACCCGATTATCGAGAGAAATGCGATCCCGAATTCCAACAGTGTATTCAACTCCGCCGTTGTTCCCTTTGAGGGCAAGTTTGCTGGCGTGTTCCGCTGTGATTCCAGATCGGTGAGCATGGATATTTTCGCCGGGTTTAGCGATGATGGTGTGAACTGGACGATCAATCATGAGCCGATCGTGTTTGAGGGCGACCCTGAAATCACCAAACGGGAATACCGTTACGACCCTCGGGTGATTAAAATTGGAAAACGCTATTATATTACCTGGTGTAACGGCTACCATGGCCCAACCATCGGAGTCGGCTATACGACCGACTTCAAAACGTTCCATCAGCTGGAAAACGCCTTTTTGCCATATAACCGCAACGGAGTGCTGTTCCCGCGCAAAATCGGCGATTATTATGCCATGGTCAGCCGTCCTAGCGATACGGGGCATACGCCTTTTGGGGATATCTTTTACAGCGTAAGCCCGGATCTTACGTTCTGGGGGAAACACCGGTATGTGATGGGTACCGTCAACGGCGACGAATCCGCTTGGCAGTCCAAAAAAATCGGCCCTGGTCCGGTTCCGATCGAGACCGACAAAGGCTGGCTGTTGATTTACCATGGGGTTATCAATACATGCAATGGGTTCGTGTACCGTATGGGCTGTGCCCTGCTGGACCTGGATGAGCCTTGGAAGGTGATCTCTAGATCGCGCAACTATATTCTCGGCCCTGAAACAATGTACGAATGCGTAGGCGACGTGCCGAATGTAACTTTCCCTTGCGCCGCCTTGACCGATGCCGATACCGGCCGCATTGCCATCTATTACGGCTGTGCCGATACGGTGACAGGGCTGGCCTTCACGACGGTAGATGAGCTGTTGAACTATATGGAGGAGTACCCATTATAAGATGGAAGGCAGGTAATCGAGAGATGAATAAAAAGAAAACAGCACACATCATTTCCCACACCCACTGGGATCGGGAATGGTATATGCCTTATGAGAAGCATCATGTAAGGCTGGTGCAGCTTATCGATGCCTTGTTGGACAAGCTGGACGGGGATAGCGAATTCCGCAGCTTCTATCTCGATGGACAGACGATTATTCTGGAGGATTACCTCCAGGTCCGCCCGGAAAATCAGGAGCGGCTGCAGCGGCATATTACCGCCGGACGCCTGCTGATTGGGCCTTGGTATATTTTGCAGGATGCGTTTCTGACGAGCGGGGAAGCCAATGTGCGGAACATGCAGATTGGACACCAGGATGCCAAGCGTTACGGAGAGGTAGCCAAAATCGGCTACTTCCCGGATACGTTCGGGCTGGTGGGCCAGACGCCGCAGCTGATGCAGCAGTCCGGAATCACGAATGTATTCTTCGGCCGCGGCGTGAAGCCGACCGGGTTCAACAATACGGTGTCGGACGATGGTTATGAATCCTCCTTCTCGGAGCTGATCTGGGAAGGGCCGGACGGCTCCAAGGTGCTCGGCATTCTATTTGCGAATTGGTACTCGAACGGGAATGAAGTGCCGGTGGACGAAGCGGAAGCAAGGGCGTTCTGGGATCGCAAGCTGGCGGACGCCGAGAAATACGCCTCGACAAGCGAGCTGCTGTTCATGAACGGCTGCGATCATCAGCCGGTACAATTGGATCTGCCGGAGGCAATCGAAACGGCGCGGAAGCTGTACCCGGATACGGAGTTCGTTCATTCGAATTTCCCGGATTATTTGCAGGCGGTGGAGCAGGTTCTAGATAACGACAGTCTATCGACCGTCAAAGGCGAGCTGCGCAGCCAGCGGACGGACGGATGGGGCACACTGGTCAATACGGCGTCGGCCCGAATTTACTTGAAGCAGATGAACCAGGAAGGACAGGCGCTGCTGGAAAAGGTCGCAGAACCGCTAGCTTCGTTTGCTCATGTACTGGGCAAAGAGTATCCGCATCACTTGTTTACCTACGCCTGGAAGACACTGATGCAGAACCATCCGCATGACAGCATTTGCGGCTGCAGCGTAGACGAGGTGCACCGGGAAATGGTGACACGCTTCGATAAGAGCCGCCATGTGGCCGAGGCGATTATCGACGATAGCAAGCAGTTGATTGCGTCTAAGGTGGATACTTCGGTGTTCGCATCCTTTGGCGAAGATGCGCTGCCGCTGGTAGCGATGAATACGACGGGGTGGACTCGCAGCGGTACGATCAGCGTAGAGCTGGATGCAGCGCGCCTGTATTTGCGGGAAGGCTTCACGCTGGAAGAGACGGCTCGCCAGATGAAAGAGGTGGACCTCGCCGGCCGCGTGCTGGTAGATGATCAAGGGAATACGCTTGATGTGACGGTAGAGGATCTCGGTCAGTTGTTCGGCTATGATTTGCCGGATGACAAGTTCCGTCAGCCTTATATGTGCCGCCGGGTGAAGCTGACATTCCGGGCGGAGCAAGTACCTGCGCTTGGGCTGCGTGCGTACGCCTGGGTACGACGTGCTGAGGCCGCAGCATCCCCTGTCGGCTCCTCCCTGCTGCACGGCGAGCGCGTAATGGAGAACGAGCTGCTCCATGTCGAAATTGCCGACAATGGCTCGTTCTCGATCACCGACAAGGCGACAGGCCGTGTCTACCGCGAACTGGGCGTGTACGAGAACACCGGGGATATCGGGAACGAGTATATGTACAAGCAGCCTGAGGGAGAAGCGGCGCTGACGACGAAAGGACTTTCAGCCCGCATTTCTGTATTGGAGGATACGCCGTATCGCGCATCTATTCAGATTGCGCATGATTGGGAAATTCCGGCTTCGGCGGATGCCAAGCTGGATGAGGAGCAGCGTGAGCTTGTCTATTACCCGGAGCGCAAGGCGCAGCGCAGTCGAGAGACTGTAATCCTGAAGCTGCGGACGATCATCTCCTTGGAGCGCGGCGGCAGGGGAGTTCATATCGAGACCACGATCGATAACCAGGCCAAAGATCATCGGGTACGGGCATTGTTCCCGACGGATCTGTCCTCTTCCGTACATCATGTCGATTCCATGTTCGAAATCCCGGTACGGGATAACGTCCCGGCGCCGGAATGGGCCAATCCGAGCAACACCCAGCATCAGCAGGCGTTCGTGGACGTAAGTGACTCAGAGGCTGGGGCAGGACTGACCGTAGCGAACCTCGGCTTAAATGAATACGAGGTGCTGCGCGATGGACGCAACACCATTGCGGTCACGCTGTTGCGCAGCGTCGGCGAGCTTGGAGACTGGGGACTGTTCCCGACGCCGGAGGCCCAGTGCCTTGGGAAGCATACAGTACGGATGGAACTGATCCCGCATTCCGGGGACGGCATGACGACTGGCGCTTATGTGGAAGCCTACCAGTTCCAGATCCCATGGACGGTGTGCCAGACCGGGGTGCATGATGGGGCGATTGCGCCGGCTTATGCGCCGTTCCAATGGGAAAGCCCAGAGCTGGCGTTCTCTTCGTTGAAAATGAATGAGGAGACAGGAGATCTGCTGATGCGCTGGTACAATATGAGTGATCAGCATGCTGAGCTTATGCTGAAATCTGAAATTCCCCATCAGTATTTCTATAAGACGACGATTCTGGAAGAACCGCGGGAGCCACTATCCTCCGGGAACAGCCGTGAAGGATTGTCCATGCAGGTGCTCCCGAGCGAAATTGTAACAGTGGGCGTACGCCGATAAGTGAAGCAAAATTTATGCGATAAGACTGTCTTCAAGGCCGCAGGGCTGAGGGGGCAGTCTTTTTTAAGACCTGGTACCTTTAGATTTGGGCTTATAAATGGGAAAAAATATAATAACAGGTATCTTGCAATATATAGTACTGAATGTTAATATATGTATATCCTAACTACTGTGCATTGAATAGTACTGAGTAAAGCGGTGGTGAGAAGCGATGAATATCCAATTCAAGAAAGGGGTTTTGGAGCTTTGTGTTCTCGTCTTGACGGCTAAGAAGGATCGTTACGGTTATGAGCTTGTGGAGCAGATTTCACAAAGGTTCGAAATTGCGGAAGGAACGATTTATCCATTGCTGAGAAGGCTCGCCGCAGAAGGTTTATTTTCAACCTATCTTCATGAATCAATGGAGGGCCCTCCAAGAAAGTACTATAAGATTACGGAACAAGGAAGGGAAGTCATGAATGAGCTGGTATCGGAATGGAGCAAATTTGCTGTAGGAGTACAAGAGATGATTGAGGAGGGCTTGGGGTGAATAAGGAGGCGTATCTAAACGAACTGCTTCAATATTTAAAGCAGCTTTCTCCTGCCGAAAGAAAGGATATCCTGGCTGACTACATGGAGCACTTTGAGCAAGCTGAGCTCAGCGGACGAAGCGAAGAAGAAGTGATCCTTAAGCTAGGGGAGCCGAAACTGGTCGCCCGCGAGGTGCTGGCCCAGTCCCAAATCCAGAAGGCGGGACAGTCTCCTTCGCTCCCCAACGTGACTAAAGCCGTCATGGCAACGGTAAGCCTGGGTTTGTTCAATCTAATCATTGTATTTCTGCCGTTCGTTGCTTCGTTACTCGTGCTTGCCGGATTGTATGGATTTTCCCTCTTCTTAATCATATCTCCCATCCTGCTTATTATTCAGCATCAATCGGTCTCCATTCTCATCCATGATTTCTTCCTTATGCTTGGCCTAGTCGGTGCAGGATTATTACTTATGGTTGGAGCGTTAAAGGTGACTGGTCTATATTACAAGCTGGTAATCCGGTATTTACGGTATAATTTGAAAGCTATAGGGAGGATATGATTTATTTTGACAAAAAACATGCGAAATATATTAAGACTGGCGATTGTTCTGATTGCTGTTGCGGTAATAGGTAATGTAGTGATGTATCTAATGGGGAATTCCCCATTCAACGTAGAGAATTTTGACATTCAAAGATCCGCTAGTACTGAGCAAGTCAAAGAACTGTATATTCGAGCCGAGACTGGGACGGTGAAGATCATTCCGATTGAAGGAAATGAAATCGAAGCGATATTGGAGGGAAGGACGACCAAGAAATGGCTGAAGGACTACCACTTAGTCATGGATAAGGAAAGCGGACGAGTTCAGATTGAGATTGTGCAGGACAGCAGGATGCGCTTTTTTGACCTCTATACTAAGCTTCAGTTAACGGTAGGCATTCCTGCGGCCGAGCTGGATCAACTGCAGGTCGTCACGGATACGGCAAGTATTTATATAGAATCGGTCCAGGCGAATGAATATGAGCTGACTAGCGACACAGGCAATATAGAAGTGAACGCAGCCGAGGGTCTCTTGAACGTAAAGTCGGACACTGGAGCAATCGAGATAGCCCTTGAACGAATTAACTACGACATCAAGGCGGTGACGGATACGGGCGACATTACGATACAGACCGCCAAGGCGCCTGAAGCGCTTCGCACCAAACTTGAAACAGATTCCGGACAGATCCATGTCACACTACCCCACTACGAAGATGATCATATCGGCGCTGGAGGACCGCTATTGCATCTTGTCTCCGACACCGGCAACCTCATTATTGAACATAAATAAGCAGCCCTCTCGTTTATGCCTACCTACTAGATATGCTAAATAACCACTTACCATGATCATAACAACTAATTTGCAGCAACAGATGAACCCGATGGCCAATTGCGCGCTACGAATGTAAAAAAATGAAATTAAAAATATAAAATGTAATTTACAAGGAGGAATATTTATGATTACGGCCAATGCCAAGAAGGTTGTTATCATCGAGGCGGTTAATTTGTGCAAATCTTATTCTATGGGAACTGAACAGTTCCATGCGGCCAAAGGTGTAAATCTTCAGTTGTACGAGGGGGATTTCACGGTCATTATGGGCAGCTCGGGCTCGGGCAAATCCACGCTGCTGTATCTGCTGAGCGGTCTGGATACGATAACTTCCGGAGAAGTATATTTTAAGGGCCAGCGAATCGACCAATATTCGGAGAAGGAGATCACGGATTTTCGATCCAACAAAATCGGCTATGTTTATCAGTCGATCAACTTAATCCCGGATTTCACCTTATTGGAAAATGTCGCTTTTCCGGGGTATGTGGCTGGTCGCGGTAAGAGTGAAATTAATATACAGGCTATGACCCTGCTGCAAATGATGGGCATTGCTGAGCAGGCAGACCGTCTGCCGTCCCAGGTATCCGGCGGACAGCAGCAGCGGGCAGCCATTGCCCGGGCGCTGATCAACTCTCCTGAAGTTATTTTTGCCGATGAGCCGACAGGGGCGCTTAGTCAGGAGCAAGGCACAATCATTTTGGATATTTTGACGGAAATGAACCAAAAGTCTCAATCCATAGTTATGGTTACACATGATATTAAGGCAGCCTGCAGAGCGGATCGCCTGATTCTAGTGAAGGATGGAAACATAGACGGGATCCTGGAACTCGGCAAGTATTCCCCGGATCAATTGAAGGACAGAGAAAACCAAATCTTTATGTTTATGTCGGGAAAGGGGCGGTAACGGATGTATGCGATATGGAAGCTATGCTGGTCGAATCTAAAAAATAAAAAAGTACAAAACAGCTTCATGGCGATCATCATCATGTTATCTGCCCTGCTTCTCTCCACGGCGATATTGGTCATCAACAACACGAACCGGGTATATGAGAATATGCATGCCAAGGTTCATGGGGCCCATCAAATTCTGCGGCTGGAGAACGGTATTCATGATCCTAATCAGGTTCATCAGTGGTGGGCCGGACAGCAGGGGGTTACGGCCTCGGAGATGATGCGGTACCGCTATCTGTCCAGCATGTCGCATGCCGGTGCAGAAATTCCTAATGTCGACTTGTTCATGATGGATACGCCGAAAGGCCCTTTTCCCGTCGATAAGCTCTTGTTTGTACAAGGGGGGGAGACACAGGCTCCCAAGCCTGGGACAGCCTGGATTCCGACATCTCTCGCTTATTCCAATGATATACAGGTAGGCGATCCAATCGAGTTCAAGACGGACAAGGAAACCTTCCGTCTGCAGGTCGCTGCGGTGGTCGTGGACATCTCCTACTGCTCGCCGTTTGCGACCAGCGGGAGAATATGGATGAATGGCCAGGATTACAACACCCATATGGCCTCGCTGCAAGGCAGCGATATGTATATGACAGGGCTCCGTTTTGATGATTATAGCCAAAACCGTGCTTACTGGGAGAGCTTCGAGAAGTTCCTGGGCACACCTTACTTGGAGTCAGTGAAAGATTTCGAAAGCATTTCCTCCTACTATATGATTGCCAATCAAGTCATCAGCTTTATTATGGTCTTCCTGGCAGTCGTCATGATATCCGTTGCTCTATATACGCTTGGATTTACAATTTCCGATGCGATTCTGTCGAGCTACAAGACGATCGGCATTATCAAATCGGTTGGCTTATCTTCTCGCAAGGTAGTTGCGGCTTATGTGACGCAATATACGCTGCTGGCGTTCGTCTCGGTTATTCCGGGCATTTTGTTAAGTTATGTGTTCTCGAACAATATCGTTAGCAGCTCGATGGCCTATCTCAATACAGGCACAGCGGATATGAATGTTCAATTTTCGGCTATTGCAATCTGGGTGGGTGCAGCGGTGGTCGCGGTCATATTCCTGTCTGCCCTGCTGTTCTCCTACAAAGCTCGCGGTATTGAGCCCGCACAGGCGATTCGTTATGGCATGTCGGAGAAGGACAGCTCCAAACAATCGGGCCGGGGAAGCACATGGAAGAAGAAGCTGCTGAAGCTGGGTTCCCTTCCAACGGAGATGATCATCGGACTAAGGGGCGTAACGAAAAATATACGGGGTTCTGCATTGATCATTTTGATTACGGCGTTGTCTACTTCAGTGCTCGTTTTTGGATTTTTGTTCGTGTACAGCATTTCCTCCATTCATGGAACTATTGCGAAATGGGGATATGATTCGGCCGACCTATCGGTAAGGATTGATAATCCGGCCAAATTGACCTATGAGCAGCTTCACGAAGAAGTGCTATCAGATCAAAGGGTCAAGAACTATAGCCGATATGGAGACGCCAATGCCGTATTGCCGATCGACAAAGATTTGGCAGCCGAAATGGAGCAGGATACGATGGGAATTTTGCTGACGGTGGCTGAGGGGAACTATGATGAGATTGGTTATGAGAACGTCAAAGGGCGCAATCCGTTGAACGGCCAAGAAATTTCCATCGGCGTTAATATTGCTAGAAGCTTGAACATCGATGTAGGCGATCCGCTCGACATTTACATCGAAGGAGAGAAGCATACGCTTACCGTGACGGGGATCTATCAGGCCATCGCAAACATGTCCTACACGGGACGCATAACAGCTGATGTTGTTCGAAAGGTTAACCCCGACTATGGCGCTGTGATGAACACGACTTTTATCAATTTGCAGGATGGCGTCTCTATTGATCAATTCGTAAGCGAATTGCATCATAAATACGGCAGTTCAATCTGGACGGCAAGCCAAGCTACGCTAGTGGATGAGGTGTTCTCCCAAGCGGTTACTATATTGATTTTGCCCATGTCGGTGATGGCCCTGTTGTTCATCGTCATTACGTTCGTTATTATCTACAGCATCTGCCGGATCAACATGAAGAAGGAAAGCCGGACCTATGGCATTTACAAATCGATTGGCATGACTTCCAGGCAAATTCGCATGGCGGTAACTGCTGGAATTCTAGTGGTGTCGGCGATTGGGGCTTTAGTGGGAGTTCCCCTCGGATTAATAGGTCTCCCTCCTCTGCTGAACTTCATTCTGGCCGATTATGGAATAGTTGAGGTACCATTAATTTTGAATGGGGGAGGGATTGCCGCGATGATTCCCCTGAGTATCGTGGCTGCATGTCTGGGATCTTGGTTCGCCTCCAGATCTGTTCAAACGACATCGCCGCGAATTCTGACGGTGGAATAAATAAATTTTTTACTAGTCTAAAATTCTTGAAAATAAATGTTTGCAAAAAACGGCTTGCTGGTCTGTCCAGCGGCCTTTTTGCTGTTTCTGAAAAAAAACATAATACAACATTTTTAACATGAAACTTACACAATTCTTACATTATTTGGATTGACTTTGAAAAAGAACATAGGTAATGTTATTTTATGGGAAGCAAACTCTATTATGTATTTATGTAATTTACAAGATTAAATGACATTAAAAACCTCATCTTTAGAGCTCTTTTTTCTAAACCCACTTTGAAACATCCACGACTCCACATTAATCGCTATAACATCCTACTCGAAATGCAAGTAACTCTCTAACTCACAATTTAATAAACTCACAAAATTTGGAAGAATGTCAAAAAAACCATAGGGAATTGAGGTCTGCTTATGACAAAAACGGCCTTTTTGTTTCCGGGGCAAGGTTCCCAATATGTCGGAATGGGGAAAAAGCTGCGGGATCAATTCGCCAGGGCAAGACATCTGTTCGAGGAAGCGAATGATACATTGGGCTTCGATCTTGCCAAGCTGTGTTTCGAAGGAAGTTCCTCGGAACTCATGCAGACGATGAATACGCAGCCGGCTATTTTGGCCGTAAGCGTCGCTGCCTTTGAAATCGGCAAGGAAGAACTGGGCTGGGAGCCCTATTTGCTGGCTGGACATAGTCTGGGTGAATATTCGGCCTTAGTGTGCAGCGGCCTCTTGTCGTTTTCGGACGGGCTTCGCATCGTCAGGAAGCGGGGAATGCTGATGCAAGCGGCAGTTGCCTCCAGCCTTGGAGCAATGGTAGCCGTGATTCATGTACCCAGGGAAGCATTGGAGATGTGGTGCCGTCAGGCTTCTACGGCCACGAAACAGGTAGTTGTTGCCTGCTGCAATTCACGGAGCCAGCATGTGATTGCTGGGCACCAGGAGGCAGTCCAAACCGTCGTTGAGAGGCTGGAAGCCGTGCCGGGCGCGGTTGTGAAGTATTTGAATGTCAGCGCTCCGTTCCACAGCCCGCTAATGCAAACCGCAGCCGATCAGCTCATCGTAGAACTGGAGCAGTATGAGACCCAGGATGGGCAATGGCCTATTATTTCCAACGTTACTGCCCGGCCCTACCAGCGGCAGGAGCTGAATGAGCTTCTTTACCGCCAGATGACTCATCCAGTTCGCTGGCTGGAGACGATGGAGTATATGTTCCGCAATGGAGTCGACCGGACGGTGGAAGTCGGGCCGCGGCAGGTTCTGACTCAGCTTATGAATGACACCTATCCCGCCATAGAAACCTACCATTTTGACAATCCGCTAGAATTAGAGCACTTACGCTCCGCATTTAACGCAGAGTATAACCGCGCAGCAGCTATCGCCAATATTCGGGAAGCTTTTACAGCAGCAGTAATTGCCCGAAGCCGCAGTGACAATAATGACCAGCATAGGACAGGCGTTGTCCTGCCAATCCAGCAAATAAGACAAATCATAGAACAGATTGAACGCGACCGCGGTTTGAATATGGATCAGGCGGTACACCAGATCAAGGAGCAGCTGCAATTCATCCTGACCACCAAGCAGCTATCACCGGATGAGCAGTCGAGAATCATTAGAAAAATACCGTCTGGGGCCGTAAATTAATCGCTAATACTTTTTTTCTGGGGGGAAGAATGTGTTTACGAAGCAATTTACAACACTTATCGACGTAATTCAGGAGCGGGGCAAATCCGAAAGCAGAGGCATTACCTTTATTGAGGGAGATGAGCAGGAGGTTCGATTGACCTATAGGGAGCTGTATGAGGAAGCTTGCGGCTTTTTAGGTTATCTCCAGGCGCAGGGCGTAGGTCAAGGGCAGGAAGTTGTGTTTCAAATTGAGGACAACCGGCGTTTTGTCATTGCTTTCTGGGCCTGTATCCTTGGGGGGATGATCCCGGTACCTGTCAGTACGGGGAACAACGATGAGCACAAGATTAAGGTGTTCCGAATCTGGGAGGTGCTGCATCGCCCTTATCTCATAACGGAATCAAAAATATTGCTAGATTTAGAGAAATATACAGCAAAGAGCGGGCAAGCCCATTTGTATGACTTGATTCGCAACAACGTTACACTCGCTGACAATAGCGAGGTATTCATGCGGCAGCATCATCCGCAAATACATAGTGCCAAGGCTGAGGATATTGCGTTTATTCAGTTCTCCTCGGGCTCCACGGGCGATCCGAAAGGAGTCATGCTGACGCACAAAAACCTGATTTATAACACTAGCGGCATTATCAACGGTTCGAAAATCACCGCAGAGGACTCCTATTTGCAATGGATGCCTTTGACCCATGATATGGGGCTGATCTGCAACCATATGGCTCCGCTGGTGGCTGGGCTGGAGCAGTATATTATGCCTACGTCCCTATTTATTCGCCAGCCTGTCTTGTGGATCAAAAAGGCTAGCGAGCATCGCGTCAGCATCATTTCGTCGCCGAATTTTGGCTATAAATATTTCCTGCAGTTTTTCAAAACGGAGAAGGCCAGCAGCTGGGATTTATCGCGAATTCGCATCATTTATAACGGGGCAGAGCCGATTTCGACCGAGTTATGCGACGCCTTCTTGGATACGCTCGCGCCTTATGGATTGAAGCGAACTGCGATGTGCACCGTTTATGGGCTGGCTGAAGCTTCTGTGGGGGTGGCTATTCCTCAGGTGGAGGATGAATTTGTCACCCTTTACGTGGACCGCGAGCAGCTAAGGATCGGCAGTAAGGTCGTTGAAGTGGACAAGGACTTTGCTGGAGGGTTGTCCTTCGTCGTGGTTGGCTATCCCCTTGATTACTGCCAGTTCCGGATTTGCGATGAGGCGGATCAGGAGCTAGGCGATGGTATCGTTGGCCATATTCATATTCATGGGCACAACGTGACCCAGGGGTATTACAACAACCCTGAGGCGACGCGGAATATATTGACGGATGATGGCTGGGTGCGGACAGGAGACCTAGGGTTTCTGAGAAATGGCCAATTGGTCATCACAGGGCGGGCGAAGGACATTATTTTCGTGAACGGGCAGAATGTATATCCCCATGACGTGGAGCGGATCGCTGAGGAAGTGGAGGGGGTAGAGCTCGGCAGGGTGGCTGCATGCGGGGTCTACAATGCGGAGCTGAAGAAGGAAGAGATCGTTCTATTTGTCGTATCCAAGAAAAAAATAGAGAAGTTCTACCCCACCATGCTGGAGCTAAAGCGGCTGCTAAATCAGCGGGGCGGTTGGGAAATCGCCGACATCGTCCCTATTAAGCGGATGCCCAAAACAACCAGCGGCAAGGTGCAGCGTTACAAGCTGGCCCAGCAATATAGAGATGGCGAGTACGATGATGTAAGGCAGGAATTAAGGGAAGCAGCCCGCACCATTGAAGCGGCAAAGCTGGAGATGGCGGAAAAGACGGAAAAGCTGGAGGAGAAACAGAGAACGGAGAACCCGGGGAATCCCGAGAATCTGAACAAGCAGGATGTGCCGCGGCCGGCGTCTCAAGCTGTGCCTGGCAATATGCGGTTTACGCAAAGCGAGATCGAGCGGCAAATTCAGCAGATTTGCCGGGAAGTGATGGAGAAGGACGGAATCAGCATTCGGGACAGTTATTTCGATATGGGAGCCAGTTCTCTTCATCTTGTGCAAATTGCCGACCGGATCGAGAAGCAGTTTGCGATTCAACTGGAGGTTGCCGACTTATTCGCATATCCTTCGATTGTTGAACTCGCCAGGTTTATTAAAGCGGAAGTGAGTGTGCAGCGCAGCAGAGACCAGGTAGAAGGCGAAGCAGCGCAATGCGGGAAAGATATTGCCGTTAGCGGGAAAGACATCGCCATTATCGGAATGTCTGTGTATCTGCCGGGCGCAGCGACCCTTCAGGACTATTGGAGCAATTTGACTGCGGGACGAGATCATATCGGGGAATACCAGGCGAATAGACAGGAGGACGCCAAGGATTATTTGTCGGTGATCGGCTGGAATAAGAGCGAATCTGATTTTCGGGTTGGCGGCTATTTGGAGGAGATCGATAAGTTTGACTATGCCTTCTTTAAGCTGACTCCGAATGAGGCTAAGCTCATGGATCCAAACCAGCGGCTATTTACACAGCAGGCATGGCATACGCTGGAGGATGCGGGGTACGCGGGGAATAAGCTGCGCGGCCGCAGTGTAGGGGTGTATGCCGGGTTTTCCAAGGTAGGCTATGATTATGAGCGTTTGATTTCCAAGCATGAACCGGAGCGGATTTCGAATTATGTCGTTGGGAATTTACCGTCAGTTCTAGCGAGCCGGATCGCGTACTTTCTCGATTTGAAAGGGCCGGCAGTCACGATCGATACAGCCTGCTCCTCCTCCTTGGTCGCCGTCCATATGGCATGCCAAGCCATACGAAGCGGTGAATGCGAAATGGCGCTCGCCGGCGGTGTTAGAACATCGCTGCTGCCGTTGTCACTGGGGCTCGATATGGAATCCGCAGATGGATATACCCGCGCCTTTGATGCGGCTTCCGATGGAACAGGAGTCAGCGAAGGTGTAGCTTCGGTGCTGTTAAAGCCGCTGAACCAGGCGATTCAGGACGGGGATCATGTCTACGCAGTTATCAAGGGCAGTGCGATGAATCAGGATGGCACGACGGTAGGCATTACCGCTCCAAATCCTGCCTCGCAGACGGAGGTCATCCAAGCTGCCTGGAAGGATGCCGGACTCGATCCCAATACGCTCGCTTTTATCGAAGCGCATGGAACGGGGACGAAGCTTGGCGATCCTGTCGAATTTTCCGCTTTGGAGAGGGCGTTCGCCAGCTATACGGATAAGAAGCAATATTGTGCGCTCGGATCGGTAAAAGCGAACATCGGACATACCTTTGAGGCGTCCGGTATTGCCAGCCTGATTAAATCGGCATTGATGCTGAAGCATCGGCAAAACCCGCCGCTGGTTCACTTCCGTCAGCCGAACAGCAACATCAAATTGGAGCAATCCCCTTTTTATATCAATACGGAGCTAGCAGCTTTTGATGATACTCAGCGGCCGCTGCGCTGCGGCGTTAGCTCCTTTGGCTTTAGCGGCACGAATTGCCACGTTGTCATGGAAGAGTATGTGGATCCGCTGCTGCAGACAACGGCTCGCAATAATGATCAATCTTACATTTTTGCGGTGTCAGCCAAGAATGAAGCCTCGCTTCAGGAGCTGGTTCACAGGTATGTTAGCCACTTAGCCATGGCACCGCATCAGAACATCGCGGATATTTGCTATACGGCCGCAGCAGGGCGGGCTCATTTGGAGCATCGCATTGCCTTCATATGCGCAACGCGGGAAGAATTGTCCCGCAAGCTGGAGAATATCGCAGCAGACGGCATGCAGGGCGGAATATTCAGGGGCGTATACCGTATCGTTCCGGAGGCGGGCCAGCAGCGCGTGCGGGGTGAGATCACGGAGGAAGAACTGAATGCGATCAGCGAAGAAGCGGCTGAGAAGGTGCAGGCTGCTGCTGCCGGACTCGCAGACCAGGAAGGCTTGGAGCGCATTTGTGAGCTGTATGTTCAGGGTGCCCATGTGAATTGGGACGAGCTGTACCTGCAGCAATCCGTCCGCAGAGTACCCTTGCCGCTATATCCTTTTGAACGGAAACGCTGCTGGATAGAAATTGAACGTATCCATAATCAAGAACTGGAGGGGAATTCGATGTCTAATCCAGGCGAAATGCTGGTGAGGGCTGTTGAAGCCTCTGATCTGTCGGCCGAGGTACAACATACGGTTACGAAAATGGTAAGCGAGGCTTCTGGTTTGGATGCAGCGGAAATTGACGAGCATGCCCACTTCCTGGAGATGGGGCTGGATTCAATCATGCTTGTGCGAATCCGTAAGGAGATCGAAGAAATTTATGGCCTCGATATTGTGATAGAGCGCTTTTTTGACTCGATTACGAATGTGCATAGCTTGACTCAATATATTCTTGCAAATGCCGATGTCCGCCAGCCGGCGGCTGTGACGGCAGCAGCTGAGGCCAAGAGCCGCGAGGAGGCGCCACAGCAGCATTCGGCGCTGCAAGGGGCGGAGGAGCAGCACCAGCAAGCAGCGGCAACGGCAGCTGTAGAGGTGGAGGAGATGGGATCATCGGAAATGGGGGAAATCATATCTCCGCTCGCCGGCAGCTCGGCGATGGAACGGATTATGGCCCGCCAGATCGAGCTGATGAGCCTTCAGCAGCAAAGCGTATCCGATATTCTTGGCCGGCAGCTTGATTTGCTAAGCGGCCGAGCCGCGCAGAACAGCCTGGTTCAGCAAGGTTTGCAGGAGCCATACCCGGAGCAGGGGTTCAGAACCGGGCAGACTCATGGAAGCCGTGCGGCCGGAAGGTCAACGGCGTTTGGTACGCAGGATGCTGGCGAGGGTATTCATGCTATAGCAGGCGTTCAAGCAGCGGCAAGCGTGCAAGCTGCCGTGCAGCCCGCTCCAGGAGTGCAATCTGCCCAAGCGGCCCAAGCGGTTAAAGTCAATAAGACTTCCCAAGACGAGCCGAAGCCGTTCATTCCTTATCAGCCGATGATTATCGGCGAAGACGGTCATTTTACCGCGCAGCAGCAGGCATATTTAGACCGTTTCTTTACCGAGTACATGAGCCGTACCCAGGGCTCCAAAGCTTATACCCAGCAGACTCGTTATGTACATGCCAATAACCGCAACGTTTCGGGATTCCGCTCTTACTGGAAGGAAGCGATTTATCCGATCGTGGCAGAGCGATCCTCCGGGTCGAAGATGTGGGATGTGGACGGCAATGAATATATCGACTTGACGATGGGATTCGGTGTTAATCTATTGGGCCATAATCCCGATTTCATCGTAGAGGAGATGAAAGCCCAGTCGTCATCATCGCTGCCGCCTTTAGGCCCGATGTCCGATCTGGCCGGCGAAGTGGCGGAACGCATTAGCCGGATCACGGGGGTTGAACGGGTAGCCTTCTATAATTCGGGTACGGAGGCCGTTATGGTAGCCTTGCGTACGGCGAGGGCAGCTACGGGACGTTCGAAGGTCGTGATTTTCTCCGGTTCATATCACGGCACTTTTGATGGAGTATTAGGAGTAGCCAACCCAGAGTCTGATGAGGCATCAGCGCTTCCCATGGCGCCTGGCATTCAGGAGAATTACGTTCGCGACGCCTTAATGCTGAATTACAATAAGCCAGAATCCCTGGAGATTATCCGCAAGCATGCCCATGAGCTAGCCGCGGTGATCGTAGAGCCTGTGCAGAGCCGCAGGCCGGATTTGCAGCCGCGCAAGTTTTTGCAGCAGCTTAGGGAAATTACCTCTCAATCAGGCACCGCGCTTATTTTTGACGAAGTAATTACTGGTTTTCGCATCGGTCTAGGCGGAGCTCAGGCTTGGTTCGGCGTGCAGGCGGATCTGGTCGTTTACGGTAAGGTGGTGGGAGGCGGCCTGCCGATCGGCATCGTTGCGGGTAAAGAGCAGTTTATGGATCCGATTGACGGCGGGAAGTGGAATTTCGGCGATGCTTCCTATCCGACGAAGGCCGCGCAAAAGACGTTTGTTGGCGGCACCTTCTGCACGCATCCGCTGACCATGCGGGTAGCTCTGAAGACGATTGATTATCTGGAATCGCAAGGTCCAGCCCTATACGAGGAGCTGAATCGCAATACGGATTATTTGGTACAGGAGCTGAACTCTTTCTTCAAGGAAAGAAGCATTCCGATTTATATGGTCAATTACGGCTCGCTGTTCCGCTTCGTCTCCTTTGGCGACATCGAATTGTTCTTCTATCATTTGAACTACAAAGGGCTGTATGTCTGGGAAGGCCGCAATTGTTTCCTGTCTACAGCACATACCCTGGAGGACATAGACACGATCATTCGTATTGTCAAAGAGAGCGTCGGCGATTTGCAGCGCGGCGGGTTCCTGCCGGGTACGCCGCAGCCGCCGGACGATAACGGCGGGAAGAGGACGGCAAGCTTGTCCAATGAGCAGAAGCAGCTGTGGATTTCCTCCGTCTCTGGCGGCCCGGCTTCCGCATCATTAAACGAATCCGTTCTGCTCAAAATGGAAGGGGCGCTGGACGTACAGGCATTGCGGCAAGCGGTAAGCCTATTGATGCGGCGGCATGAGGCTTTGCGGACAGTTATTGATCCCAGCGGCGAGTTTCAAACGATTTTGCCGGAGCTTCCCGCTCCGGTCGCCGTGGAGGATCTTCGCGCTCACACGCCGGGCGAGAGCAAGGCCAAGCTAGATGCCTGGCTGGCCATGGATGCTTCCAGAGCATTCGATCTGCGTGAAGAGCAGCCATTGTTTCGTATAACGGTGCTCCACATGGCCGATGATGCGTATATTCTGGCGCTTGCCTTCCATCATATCGTCGTGGACGGCTGGTCGATCGCGGTATTTGTAGGTGAGCTGGAGGAGGTGTACTCGGCGATTTGCGGGAGGCGCACCCCCGGGCTGCCCCAGCCGGTTCCATTTCGTCAATATTTGCAATGGCAGGAGCGGCTGCAGCATGAGCCCGAGGCTGGTGAGGCCGCGGCATTCTGGGCGGAGCGCTTCTCCGAGCCTGTCCCGACCCTGCAGCTGCCTTCGCCGGATGGGCATATGGCGAGAAAGACGTTCAGCGGGGGCAGGCAGACATTGAAGCTGGATCGCGCGCTCACGAAGGAATTGCGAGCCTTAAGCATAAGGAGCAAGAACAGCCTGTTCATTACAATGCTCGCTGCCTATGGCCTGTTCCTGCATCGGCTTGCCGGACAGCGGCAAATTGTCGTTGGCATTCCTACGGCCGGGCAGTCTCATATGGGCGAGACCCATCTCATCGGAAATTGCGTGAACATGCTTCCGGTATATACAGAAATTCATGGCAGCGCCTCGGCGGAGGACTATCTTTCTGCCGTGAAAACGGCGATGCAGCAATTGGACCGATACCAGAGCTATTCTCTAGCGAGCTTGGCCGAACAGATACCCGGAGCAGTTGTGCCGACTATGAACATTCTGTTCAATATGGATCGGCCTGTTCGGAAGTTGAATTTCAGCGGGTTGGACACGGAGCTTGTTCCGTACCCTGTTCAGCATCTGCATTATGATTTATTCCTGAACATCACGGAGGTCCATCAGGAGCTGTGGCTTGATTTTGATTACAGCATGGATTTGATCGACCCGGAGGTTATGCAGCTCTGGGCGGAAGGATATCGCCGCTTATTGCTCTCCATCGTTCAGGACTCCTCCATGAAGGTATCCCGGCTTTCGCTCCTTACAGATGAGCAGGCTCGTTTCTTGGCAAAGCTCGAAAATAGCCATGGAGGGAAATGTATTCTGGATAGTTACGGGGAGCCAGCCCCCCTTGGCGTAACAGGCGAACTGCAAATACTGGACTTCGAGACAGGCGGGATGACCCCTACGGGACAGCTGGCGATGTTCATGCCGTCCGGGGAATTGAAAATTTGCGGGGAGGCAGCCCGCATTGCTGAAAATCGGGGGTACCGCATTAATTTAGTGCAGCTGGAGGAAGCTCTGCTGGGGCTTCCGAGCCTAAGGCATGCCCAAGCCGTTGTCCGGATGGTTGCCGGACATCATGCCCCGGAGCTCGCAGTTTATATTGCTGCGCCAGCCAAGACGATCGATGAGCCGCTGGTCCGGGCTGAGATGGCTGAACGCCTCCCGGATTATGCGATGCCAACTCATCTTATTGTACTGGAGTCGTTTACGCTGCTGGAGGACGGGTCGATCGACGAGAGCTTGCTCCCGGCACCGGACATGACGCGGCGAGGGCAGGAGCCTTTAAATGAGACGGAGGCTGGGCTTGTCCGTCTCTGGAGCGAGCTGCTGGGAGAAGCGAATATCGGCGTGCATGACCATTTCACCTCGCTAGGAGGCAACTCGCTGAAAGCGACGGTGATGCTGTCACGAATCTACAAGGAATTCGGCATTCAAATTCCAATCGGGCAGTGGTTCCAATACCCGACGATCCGCAAGCTAGCCGGACTTATTGATGGCGGGGCGGCCGAACCTTTCCAGCCGATTCCGGTGCAAGAGCCGCGGGATACTTACGAAATCTCGGCGGCGCAGAAGCGCATTTATATTCTGGAGCAGCTGGACTCAGGTACGCTGGTCCACAATATCCCTGGACAAATTACGCTTCGGGGCATGCTTGACGCCGAGCGGCTGGTCGCAGCTCTTAGACATATCGTCAGCAGACATCAGGTGTTCAGAACGACATTTGAAATCGATGGGCATGAAATCGTGCAGCGCATAGGCGATGCGGCCGTATTGAATGTACCGTACATCGAGCTGTCTAGTCCGGAGGAAGCGGAACAGAGGTTCCAGCACTTTGTGCAGCCGTTCGATCTAACCCAAGCGCCGTTATTCCGGGCTGAGCTTGTGAAGCTGTCCGCAGCTGAGCACATTCTGTTTATAGATATGCATCATCTGATTTCCGACGGATATTCGATGGCCGTGTTCATGAGGGAGCTTGTGGAGTTGTACGAAGGGCAGGCGCTGCCCGAGTTGAAAATACAGTATACCGATTTTTCCGTCTGGCAGAATCAGACGGTGAATGATCTGACAATAAGCGAGCAGGAAGCATATTGGCTGCACCAATTTGAAGGAGATTTGCCTGTTTTGAATTTACCGGCCGATTATCCGAGACCCGGTCAGCTAAGCATGGAAGGACAGCGGCTGACTGCCCGCCTGGACAAGCAGTTGACAGAGCGGCTCCGCCGGTTGGCAAGCGAGACCGATGCGACCTTATTCATGGTTATGCTGTCCGCTTACAAAATTTTGCTTCATAAATATACCGGGCAGGACGATTTGGTGGTCGGTACGCCGGTATCAGGGCGCAATCATCCCGATATTGAGCCGCTGATTGGCGTGTTTATCAATACAGTCGCTATTCGCAGTTATCCTGCCAAGGATAAGGCGTACCGTGAGTATTTGGAGGAAGTACGGCGCAGCAGCATCGCAGCATTCGACCATCAGGATTACCCGTTCGAGATGCTCGTCGACCGGCTGAATATCCAGCGGGATCTCAGCCGCAACCCGTTGTTCGATACGATGTTTATTTTGCAGAACATGGATATGGAGACGGCATCCGCAGCTGGCGTTACTTTCAGCCCGGAGGAGCGTAATCCCGGAGTGTCGCCGTATGATTTGACTTTGAGCGCAGAAGACTGGAGCGAGGAATCCATTGCGGTCAATCTCGATTACAGCACGAAGCTGTTTAAGCGGGACAAAGCCGAGCGGATGCTGGACCACTATATAAATATTTTGAATATCATCACAGAGAACACAGATGTTCGTTTGTCCCAGATTGATCTGTTAACCGCAGAGGAGCGGCAGCGGCTGATCGTTGAATTCAATGCAACAGATTTGCGCTATGACAAGCAGCTGACGATTGACGAGCTGTTCCAGCGTCAGGCCGAGCGCACCCCGGAGGACATTGCTGCGATATGGGATAACAGATCCTATACCTATAAAGAACTCGACGTGAAATCCAGTCGGCTTGCAGCCGCTCTCCGCAAGAAGGGGGTACTGCCAGGGACAATTGCCGGCGTGATGGTCACACGTTCGATCGATATGATCATCGCTTTGTTAGGGGTTTTGAAGGCGGGAGCGGCCTACCTGCCGATTGATCCCGATTATCCGGCGAAGCGCATTGAATATATGCTGACAGACAGCGGTGCGCAAATTTTGCTGACCGAGGCGCATTTGGCGAACCACGTCAATTGCGATGCGGCGACAATTTTCGTTCATGATGAGAATCTCTACCTGGAGGAGAACGACGAGCGGGAATTTCGCAGCCATACAGCCGCTCATAATGCCTATGTCATTTACACATCCGGATCTACCGGCAATCCCAAGGGCGTCATGATTACGCATCAAGCCGTCCACAACTTCATTGAAGCGATGGCTCAAGCCATAGATTTTACCCCTGGAAAAAGCATACTGGGCCTGACGACAATTTCCTTTGATATTTTTGTTCTGGAAACATGGGTGCCTTTAACGAAGGGACTAACGATCGTCATTGCGAACGAAAACGAGCAGCTTGACCCTAAAGCTCTGCACCAGCTTATTACGGCTCACAACGTACAAATGCTGCAAATTACTCCGTCCCGTTTGAAAATGCTGATGTCCGGCGATCCAAAAATGACCTTTCTGGAAAAAGTGACCGACATCATGCTCGGCGGGGAGCCCTTGCCGATTCATCTATTGCATCAGCTGCAAGGTTATGCCCATTTAAGGATCTACAATATGTACGGCCCGACGGAGACGACGGTCTGGTCCTGTGTAAGCGATCTGACGCGCAGAAATAACGTGGATATCGGCCGGCCTATCGCCAATACACAGGTTTATATCGTGGATGAGGATGACATGCTTGTCCCGGCCGGAGTGCCTGGGGAGCTGTGCATTGCGGGGGACGGCTTGGCGGCGGGCTATTGGCAGCGGGAGGATTTGACGGAACAGAAATTCGTCGACAATCCGCATGTCCCAGGCCACAAAATGTACCGCACGGGCGATTTGGCGAAATGGAGAGAAGACGGCTGTCTTGAATATATCGGCAGAACCGATTTCCAGGTCAAAATTCGCGGATACCGGATTGAACTCGAGGAAATCGAGAAGACGATGATTTCACAATTGCCGGTGGCGGAAGCCGTTGTCGTAGCCAAAGAGGATGAAGGCGGAAACTATTATTTATGCGCTTATTTCGTGCCGCAGGATAGCGGGCCAGAGCTTGGAGCTCTTCGGGAGAAGCTGCTTAACACGCTGCCCGAATATATGGTGCCATCCTATTTTATTGCGCTGGAGCAAATGCCGCTAACGCCCAATGGCAAAATTGATAAGAAAGCCCTGCCCAATCCGGAAACCAGCCATTCCGCAATGGCTTCCTATGTACCGCCGAGCAGCGAGGCAGAAGAACGGCTGGTTCATATATGGGAAGAGGAGCTCGGCCTGGAGCAAATCGGTGTCCATGACAACTTTTTTGAACGGGGAGGCCATTCCTTAAAGGCGACGATTTTAATCGCGAGGATAAATAAAGAATTCGGCGTGGACATCCCTGTACGGGGCATTTTTCAATACCCTACGATTCAGGGCTTAGCAGGGCTTATTCAGGAATCGGCTCATAAGTCATTCACTGAGATTCCCGTCATAGAGCCGGAGAGCTGTTATGCCGTGTCGGCAGCACAGAGACGCCTGTTTATTCTGGATCAGATGAACGGGCCAAATACGTCGTATAACATGACAGCTGCCTTTGAAATTCAAGGGGAACTGGACATGGAGAAACTGGAGGCTGCCTTCCAAGCTATGATACAGCGGCACGAGGCTTTCCGGACTTCCTTTGAAATGGCAGCGGGGGAGCCGGTACAGGTTATCCATCCGAAAGCCGAGTTCAAGCTTGAACAGTACGGGAAGGTAAGCGATGCCGAATTGGAGCTGCTGGCCGCGCAATTTGTCGCTCCATTTGATTTAAGCAGAGCTCCTTTATTCCGGGCAGGCCTCGCTCAAAGGGATGAGGGCGGTCATGTACTGCTGATCGACATGCATCACATTATTTCCGACGGCACGTCTGTCGGCGTATTTATGGAAGAATTTAATGCGTTATACAGCGGAGCAGCACTGCCGAAGCTGCGCATTCAGTATAAGGACTATGCCGCTTGGCATAACGGTCAGCTGGCGAAGGGGGCATACGACAGCCATAAGCAATATTGGCTCGAACAGTTTGCGGGAGAGCTGCCGGTGCTGGACCTGCCAACCGATTTTCCGCGGCCGCAGCAGCACAGCTATGAGGGAGCCAAGCTGGAGCATGCCATCGGCCGGAAACTGACGGCCCAATTACAGCAATTGGCCATGGAGACAGGAACGACGCTGTACATGATTCTGCTGGCGGGCTACAGTATCCTGCTGTCGAAATATGCGGGACAGGAGGATGTCATTGTTGGCTCTGCGATAGCAGGCCGGGATCATGCTGATGTACAGCAGGTGATGGGAATTTTCGTCAATACGCTGGCTATGCGGAGCAAGCCGGAGGGGCAGAAGAGCTTCCGGTCCTACCTGGAGGAAGTAAAAGATATCTGCCTGAACGCGTATGAGCACCAGCAGTATCCATTTGAGAGCCTGGTGGAGGCGTTGGCGATTCCGCGGGATTTAAGCCGCAGCCCGCTGTTTGACGTCATGCTGACGATGCAGAATGCAAGCGAGAGTGATTTTCAAATGGAGGGCTTGACGGTCAGGCCCTATCTGCTCGAGCAGCATTCGACCAAATTTGATATTTCGCTGCTTGCGGAAGCGACAGACGATGACATCATTCTGGAGTTCGTTTACTGCACAGCGCTGTTTACGGATGACACAATGCAGCGTTTTGCCCGGCACCTTGTTCATATTCTGCGGACGGGCGTGGAGCAGCCGGAGCTGGAACTGGCAAAGCTATCTCTTCTAACCGCTGAGGAGAAGCTGGAGCAGTTGATTAGCCGAGGAAGTTCAAATCTAGGCAATGGTCATAGCCCTACACAAGGCCAAGGCGATAGTCACGTTCAAACGCAACGTGCTGCAAATGCCGGGGAGCAGCCTGAATTCCGCACCATTGTTGAATGGTTCGAAGCTCAGGCGGAGCGCACGCCGGATCAAACCGCTCTCGTCTTCGGTAGTGAAAGATGGAGCTACTCCGAACTGAATGCCAGAGCTAACCGGTTGGCGAGGAGGATGCTGGAGAGCGGCTTTGCGGCTGGCGGCGGCATTGCTGGAATTGTCATGGAGAACCGGCCGGAGACCATTGCAGCGCTGATGGCCGTGCTAAAGGCAGGAGGAGCTTATCTGCCGATCGATCCCGAATTCCCGGCTGGCCGGGTGGATTATATGTTAACCAACAGCGGCGCTCAGTATTTGCTAACTTATGCCGGCCACTTGCATGGAACGGAGAGCGTGACCGAGGTATTTTTGCTGGATCATCTTAAAACGTACGAAGGACAGGGCCATAACTTAAATATCCAAGTCAGCGGGCACGACCTGGCTTACGTCATTTATACCTCTGGCACGACCGGAAGGCCCAAAGGCGTCATGCTTGAACATCGCAATCTTGCGAACTATGTGCACTGGTTTACGACATCTCAGCGGATTGAGGGAAGCGACAGGACGGTGCTCCTCTCCTCGGCCAGCTTTGACCTGTGCTATACCGCGCTGTATCCAGCGCTGGTCAGCGGCTGCGAGCTGCATTTGCTCGACCGCCATGATTATGCCGATCCTGAATATGTGCTGGACTATATTGCGGCGAACGGCATTACCTTCATCAAGGCAACGCCGTCCTTATTCCATATCATGGTCAGCCATGAACGATTCAAGACGAGAGCGCTGCTCAGTTCATTGAAGCTGATCGTGCTTGGCGGAGAAAAAATGAAGGTGCAGGACATCGAGCGATATTACGAGCAGTATCCGGATGTCAGGTTCGTGAATCATTATGGTCCTACGGAAGCGACCATCGGTTGTATCGCTCACCCTATGAAGCTTGCTGACTTCCATGCATTCTGCAAGCAGCCGGTCATCGGCAGGCCGATCTTTAACGCGGAGGCTTATATTATCGATGCATATGGCAATTTGCTGCCAGACGGGGTTCCGGGAGAGCTTGCTGTTGCGGGCAGCGGCCTGGGGCGCGGCTATTTGAATGACCCGGAGCTGACAGAGCAGAAGTTCGTTCCTCATCCGCTTGATGATGAACAGAGGCTGTATAAGACAGGAGACCGGGCCAGAAGATTGCCAAACGGTGATATTGAGTTCATCGGCAGAATGGATCATCAGCTCAAGATCAGAGGCTATCGGGTGGAGTTGGCTGAGATCGAAGCACAGCTCATGGAGCATTCCGATGTGCAGGAAGTGGCGCTTACCGTGAAGGAGAGTGCTGAGGATACGAAATATTTATGCGCGTATATTGTGACGCAGCAAGGGTTGACCGCATCCGATATGCGAGGTCATTTGGCCCATCGGCTGCCTTCTTATATGCTCCCTGCAGCCTATGTGTTCCTTGATCAAATGCCTTTGAATGAGAACGGCAAGCTGGACTATAAAGCGCTGCCTGAGCCGCTTATCGATATTGAACCTGCAGAAGCGTATTCGGCTCCGGCGAATGAGACCGAGGAAGCGATGATACGGGTATGGGAGGAAATCCTGGGTGTCAAAGGCATTGGGACGGATCATCATTTCTTTGAATGCGGCGGAGATTCGATTAAGGCGCTGCAGGTATCATCCCGGCTCATGACGCAGGGCCTGAAGATGGAAATGAGGGATCTGTTCAAATATCCGACGATTCGCGAGCTAAGCAGGTATGTACAAACTTCCGCCCGCAAAATCAGCCAAGAGCCGGTGACAGGGGAAGTGGGGCTTACCCCGATTCAGAGCCGTCTGTTCGAACAGAAATGGGAGCACGTCCACCATTACAATCATTCCGTCATGCTGTACAGGCGGGAAGGGTTTGAGGCGGAGCTGGTTGCAGAGGCCTTCGATCGCATGGCAGAGCATCACGATGCGCTCCGCATGAGCTTCAGCTTGGGAGATCGCGGTGTCGTCCAGTTCAATCAAGGCATTGAAGGGCAAGCCTTCCATCGATTAAATGTCTTCGATGTGACGGCAAGCAGCGATCCTCGCGCGGAGATCGAGCGGCAATCGGCCAAACTGCAGGCAGAGCTGGATATTGAGAAGGGGCCGCTGATTCAATTGGCCGTCTATCATACCGCACTGGGCGATTATTTGCTGATCATTATTCATCATTTGGTTGTTGACGGAGTATCCTGGCGTTTTATTCTGGAGGATTTGGCAACCGTATATGGACAATTGCTGAATCAGTCAGCGGTTATTCTCCCAGAGAAGACTCACTCCTTTCAGGAGTGGTCACAGGGGCTGGCGCAATATGCCTTCAGCAAAGGACTATTGAAGGAAGCGAAATATTGGGAAACCGTCGAACAGGCTTCAACGGTTGAACTGCCTGTCGATCATAAGATCAACTCCAATCAAGCTGGGGATCATGCCACGGTGAAGCTGGCGTTAGATGCCGAGCTAACCAGAAGCCTGTTAACGGATGTCCACCATGCTTACAGCACGGAAATCAATGATATTCTGCTAGCGGCCTTAAGCTGTACGCTCCAGGAATGGGCAGGCGCTGCCTCTGTGCTGATTCAGCTGGAGGGACATGGCCGGGAAGCCATTGTGAAAGGGCTGGATATATCCAGAACCGTGGGGTGGTTTACATCGATATTCCCATTCGTGCTTGGCGCGGAAGGAACGAGTGATCTAGACGAGGTCATTAAACAAACCAAGGATGCTTTACGGCGGGTTCCAGGCAAAGGGCTCGGCTACGAAATTCTGAAATATTTAACGGCCAGCAATCCGGACATGGAGCTCCCGCTGCATTTCCAGCTTAAGCCGGAAATTGTGTTCAACTATTTGGGGCAATTTGGCGCTGCTGGCGCTCAGACCGGGCTGTTTGAGCTAAGCGATATCCCTGCAGGGCCCGAAGTGGGGGCGCATATCGTGAGAGATCATAAGCTCGAACTGAATGGAATGGTGGTCGGTGATCAATTCACCATGGATATTCACTACAACAAATACCAGTACCGTCCGGAAACGATACAAGGGCTGGCCAATCGTTATCAAGAGCATCTGGCCCAGATCATCCGGCATTGCTGCACCAAGCAAGTCAAGGAAATCACGCCTACAGACTACCAATACAACAAGCTGTCGCAGAAACAATTGGATGCAATATCCCAGCGGCTGAAGAAGAAGCTTTAGAACGGCCGACAGTGGAAGCGACCGAACCGGCAGCACGGTTCGGTCGCCAAAGTAGAGGGGGAGTGAATCAAATTTGAGCAGCCATGAAATCGAAAAAATATATCCGCTGACGCCAACGCAAGAGGGAATTTTGTTCCATTCCCTGGTTGATCCTGATTCTGAAGCGTACTTTGAACATGTGTCCTTCACGATCAGAGGGAAGCTGTGTTCCCGAACGATGGAACAGAGCTTTGCGAAGCTGGTCGAACGCTATGACGTTTTAAGAACGGTATTTATCTATACAGAGACTGAACAGCCGCTGCAAATCGTGCTCAGCCAACGCGAGCCGCGCATGGATTATAGGGATTTATCTGCTTATTCCACCGCTGAACGGCAGCGATCGATCGAAGAGTATAAAGCCCGGGATCAGCAGCAGAAATTCGACCTGGAGACGGGGCCGTTGATTCGGATGGCCATCTTCAGAATCGATGAACGCACCCATCAAATCATTTGGAGATTTCATCATATTATTATGGACGGCTGGTGCCTCGGCATTCTTGCCCAGGATTTATTCCATATTTATGAGGCTCTCGCGGCCAATGCTCCAATTCAACTGTCCCCGCCGTATCCTTATAGTGATTATATCCAGTGGCTGGGCGAGCAGGATCAGGACGAGGCCCTGCAGTACTGGCGAGACTATTTGGACGGTTATGAATTACAGGCCGCGGTCCCTTCCTCCAGGGGGGCTGGAGAGACGGGGGGCTTCGACCACCGCAAATACTCATTTAAATGGGATGCCGAGACGACACGCAGATTGCACAAGCTGGCAGTAGACAATCAGGTGACGCTCAGTACAGTGTTCCATGCGTTATGGGGAATTTTGCTGCAGCAATACAACCATAGCGAGGATGTCGTATTCGGTTCCGTTGTATCGGGAAGGCCTCCGGAGCTGCCCGGGATCGAGAGCATGGTGGGCCTGTTCATTAATACGGTTCCTTTACGGGTCAAAAGCGATGAACATACCTCCTTCCAGGAGCTGCTGCGCAAGGTGCATGATTCGATTCTGGAGGCCAACCGGTATAACTATGTTTCGCTGGCCGATATTCAGTCGGGAACGGTGCTGAAACAGCATCTTATCAACCATATCGTTGTGTTCGAGAATTATCCGCTGGAGACGGCAGCCGACGGCGATGGGGAACAGCATCTTGCTATTACCGACAGTGAGATGCTGGAGCATACGAATTATGATTTGGACGTTACAGTGTTTCCCGAGGACGAGCTGGAAGTACTGCTTACCTATAACGGAACCATGTACGACGAGGAGTTTCTGCGAAGACTGGAAGGACATTTGAAGCAAATTACGGCGGCGGTATTAGGCAATGAGCAAATCCTTGTCCGGGATATCGAAATGATTACGGCAGGGGAGAAGCAAAAGCTATTATTCGAGTTTAACCGGACGGATAAGGATTATCGGTTCGACAAGCCTGCGCATCAGCTGTTTGAAGAACGGGCGCGCCTTCACCCCTCTAAAATTGCCCTTCTCTATCAAGGGGAGCAAATCACCTACGGGCAGTTAAACCACAATGCGAACCGGCTCGCCCGGGTATTTCAGGAACGAGGGCTGGGACATGGTGATTTTGCGGCGGTGATGCTGGATCGCTCGCCGCTCATGGTTGAAAGCATACTGGCTATATGGAAATTGGGAGCAGCTTACATACCGGTAGATGCCCATTATCCCGAGGATAGAAAGGCTGGGATCATCGCCGACTCGGACGCCCGAATCGTCGTCACGTTATCGGAGTACGTGGAGGACGGGCTGCGTGCCGATTACCCGGGCCGATTTGTGGAGATGGACAAAGCCGTCGTTCCGGCGGAGGAAGCGGACAGCCAAGATCTTAATCTCCCGGTGGCGATTACCGACCTGGCTTATACGCTGTTTACCTCGGGATCGACGGGCAAGCCGAAGGGAGTCATGATTGAGCATCTGGGGATGCTGAACCATATTTGGGCTGAAGCCGACGATCTTGGCTTGTCCGAGGACATCGTATTTGCCCAAACGGCGAATCATTGCTTCGATATTTCGGTATGGCAGTTCTTCGGCGCTCTGGTGCTTGGGGGAACGACGGCGATTTACCCAGATGAGCTGATTCTTGCGCCCGGGCAGTTCATTAATCAGGTGATTCGCGATCAAGTGACCCTGCTCGAGGTTGTGCCTTCATATTTGGCGGTTTTACTGGATTTGGTGGAGGAGCGTTCACTTCGCTTTGAACACTTGCAGCATTTGCTGATTACCGGGGAAGCAGCCACTCCGGCATTGGTTGCACGCTGGTTTGCGCTATGTCCCGGGATCAAGATGGTGAATGCATACGGACCGGCGGAAGCCTCCGACGACATATGCCAATATGTGATGGAGCAGCCACCGGAGAACAGGGAGTATATTCCGGTGGGCAAGCCGCTGTCCAACATCCGGATATATATCGTGAACCGGCAAATGCATTTATGTCCTGTAGGGATTATCGGTGAAATATGCGTGGCCGGCATCGCGGTCGGGAGAGGATATCTCAACGATCCGCTGCGGACCGGGGAGGCTTTCACGGAGGATCCGTTTGCACCGCAGCCGGGCGTCAGATTGTATAAAACGGGCGATTTGGGCAGATGGCTTCCGGACGGCAACATCGAATTCGTCGGCCGTAAGGATCATCAGGTCAAAATAAGAGGATTCCGCATTGAGCTCGGGGAAATCGAGCATCGGCTGGCCGAGCATGAACAGGTTCGGGAGGCCGCGGTGCTCGTGAAGGGAAGCGGAGAAGCGGAGAAGTATTTATGCGCTTATTTCACCGCGAACATCGATCTCGGCATATCCGAAATAAAGGAGTATTTAAGCAGTTGTGTGCCGGAATATATGATTCCCTCCGTTTTTATGCAGCTGGAGGAAATGCCGCATAATGCCAACGGGAAGATTAACCGCAGCCAGCTTCCAGACCCCGTCCATCATCGTCTGGATGCCCCGTTTGTACCTGCCCGGAACGCTGTGGAAGAGGCGCTGGTGTCGATTTGGACGGAGGTTCTGGACGTAAGGCGGGTAAGCGTTCAGGATGATTTCTTCACCTTGGGCGGCCATTCTCTGAAAGCAACGGTCATCATCTCCAGAATCCATGGGGAGCTTGGCGCGGATGTGAAGGTGAAGGATATTTTCCAATATCCAACCGTAGCGCAGCTGGCCGAGCATATTCAGCAGCTTGGCGCCAGACCGTGCGCCTCGTCCGCCATCACGCCAGCCCCGGTGCAAGAATACTACCCGGTGAGTCCGGCGCAAAGAAGGATGTATGTGCTGCATACGCTGGAAGAATCGGGCTCGACGGCTTATAACATGCCGTTTGCTTATCGTATTCAAGGACGACTGGACACCGCTCAATTCCGGCAGGTGGTAAACCGGCTGACCGAACGCCACGAGTGTTTTAGAACGTCCTTCCGCGTGGTGGATGGGGAGCTTGTGCAAGTCGTGCATCCCGAGGCGGAATGCAGGCTGGAAATGGTGGAGCTAAGGGGAGCCGACACGGAGGAAGTAAATCAGCGGATCTCATCGTTTATCCAGCCTTTCGATTTAGAAGCGGCACCGCTAATGCGGATGGAGCTGCTTCAGCTTGCTCAGGAGGAGCATGTCCTGCTTATTGACATGCATCATATTATATCGGACGGCTTGTCTGGCGGCATCATGCTGCGTGAGCTGGAGCAGCTGTATCGCGGTGACACGCTGCCGCCGCTAGAGATTCAGTATAAGGATTATGCGATCTGGCTGAACGAACGGCTGGCCGGCGAAGAAATGAAGGAGCATGAAGCTTATTGGCTGGAGCATTATCGCGGCGAGCTGCCTGTGCTGAACATGCCTCTGGATTATAGAAGACCGCCGATGCAGACCTTTAACGGCTGTACGCTGCAATTTGTGCTTCCGCATGAGCTGTCCAGGGCGCTGCGGGCGCTGGCCCATGACACGGGCTCCACATTATATGCGGTGCTGCTGGCCGCCTACAATATTCTGCTGTCGAAATATTCGGGGCAGGAGGACATTGTCGTCGGTTCGCCAGTAGCCGGACGGACGCACCAGGATGTGCAGCAAATGCTGGGCATGTTCATCAATACGGTCGCGCTTCGCAGCTATCCGGAGCGGCATAAGACATTCCGCCAGTTTGTTCATGAGGTGAAGGATCATACCTTATCGGCAATTGACCATCAGGATTTACCGTTCGAACGATTAGTGGAGCTTCTGGATGTGGAGCGGGATACGAGCCGCAACCCTCTCTTTGACACGATGTTCAACTTGACGGATCGGGAGCGGCAGGAAATTCATATCGGCGAAATGCTGCTCACTCCTTACGCGCTGCAGAACGATATTTCCAAATTCGACCTTATGCTGGACGTGTACACGGATGCTTCGGAGATTCATTTCGACTTGCAATACAATACGGATTTATTTACGGCCTTTACCGCAGAGCAGCTTGGTCAGCATTATATGGAGCTCCTGCATAATATCACCGCTGATCCGGATGTGCCTCTAATGAATCTGGGGATGCTTGCGGCGGAGGAGCGTGAGCAGCTTCTGGTGATGGGTCAAGGCAGGGCGGCCGATTATGATTTTGCCTGTACCGTGCCATTGCGATTTGAACAGTTCGCCTTGGAGCAGCCGGAGGAGCCGGCAGTGCGTTGCGCCGGAGAGGTGTTAACCTATGCGGAGCTGAATGCCCGGGCGAACCGACTGGGGCGTTACTTGCAAAGACGATTAGGCGGGATTCCGGCAGACACGGTAGCGGCGGTGATGCTGGAGCGATCGCCCGATTTCATTCAAAGTGTGCTTGCCATTTGGAAGGCCGGCGGGGCTTACGTTCCGATCGACATAGAATACGGCGTTGAGCGCAAAGCGGGCATATTGGAGGATTCCGCCGCGCGGGTGCTCATTACCCGCTCTGAATATTTGCAGGACGGTCTGGAGGATAGATATACAGGCGTAATTGTGTGTCTTGACCGAATCGCGGCGGATGTCATGGAAGAAAGTCCGGAGAATATCGGCATTGCGCCGGCAGCCGGCAGTTTGGCTTATATTTTGTTTACCTCCGGATCAACGGGCAAGCCTAAAGGCGTGATGATCGAGCACAAAGGCCTGCTGAATCACATTTTAGCGGAGGCCGATGAACTGGGCTTGGATCAACGTCTCGTATTCGCTCAGAACGCTAATATCTGTTTTGATATTTCGGTTTGGCAATGTTTTGGCGCGCTGGCCCTGGGAGGAACAACGGCGATTTATCCGCAGGAGCTTGTACTGGAGGTGGAGCGGTTCCTTGAGGAGGTCATCGAGGACGGGGTAACGCTCCTGGAGGTTGTTCCATCGTACTTGGCGGTGATGCTGGATGTTCTGGTACAGACTAGGGCAGAGCTCCCTTCGCTCCGTCATCTGTTAATCACGGGCGAAACGATTAAGCCCGATTTGGCCCGGAGATGGCTGGAGCTGTACCCGGGAATTCAAATCGTCAACGCCTATGGTCCCGCGGAGGCTGCTGATGATATTAGCCAATATGTAACCGGGCAGCTGCCGGAAGGGATGGAGACGGTCCCGATCGGCAAACCGCTGGCGAATTTTAACCTCTATGTAGTGGACGAACAGCTGGAATTATGTCCTGTTGGTGTGTATGGAGAGATTTGTGTGTCCGGCATCGGGGTAGGCCGGGGATATATTCATGATCCGGAACGAACGGGCCAGGCTTTCATGCAGGATCCCTTCATACAGAAGCCAGACGCCAGCTTGCGACTATATCGAACCGGGGATTTAGGGCGCTGGCTTCCTGACGGAAACCTGGAATTCCTCGGGCGCAAGGACTTTCAGGTGAAAATCAGAGGCTTCCGCATTGAGCTGGAGGAGATCGAGGTTCGTATTTTGCAGGCTCCGCATATCAAGCAGGCGGTTGTGCTGGCTAGAGAGGATGAGAGCGGAAGTAAATATTTATGCGCTTATCTGGTGCTGGACGTACTTGCGCCGAATCAGCAAGAGACCTGCCTCCGCGAGCTTAAGGATCGTCTGGAAAAGGCGCTGCCGAACTATATGATCCCCGCTTATTTCGTCACGCTGGAGCAGATGCCGCTGCTAATCAGCGGCAAAATTGACCGGGCGGCACTGCCTGCCCCGGATCGAAGCGCAGCAATGGCCGGAGATTATGCCGCGCCGCGTAATGATCTGGAACAAGTGCTGGCAGCGATTTGGGAAGAGGTGCTTGGCGTACAGCAGATCGGGATTGACCATAATTTCTTTGAGCTTGGCGGGGACTCCATCCGGGCCATCCAAATTTCCTCCAAACTAAGCAGCTGCGGCTATACGCTGAAGATGAAGGATTTGTTCCAGAACCCCGAGATCCGCAAGCTGTCCAAGTACGTCCAGCAGGATCAGCGTGAAATTGACCAGGGCCCTGTAGAGGGAGAGGTTGAGCTTACGCCGATTCAGAAGTGGTTCTTCGAATGCGGATTCTCACCGGCCAATCATTGGAACCAGGCGGTTGTTCTGTACAAACGGGACGGGTTCCAGATTGACCTGTTGTCCCAGGTCCTCACGGAGCTGACCCGCCATCATGACGCGTTAAGGATGGTATTCAAGCGGGAGGATGGAGCATGGATACAGTATAACGAGGGGCTGGACGGGCAGGCGGAACGCGCCTGGTTCGATCTAGCTGTTATGACGGTACCTGATGGGGATGAGGGCAGGCTGGAGATATCCCGACAGATCGACCTGCTGCACGGGAGTATCGACCTGGAACGGGGACCTTTAGTTAAGGCCGGCCTGTTCAAGACGAGCACCGGTGATCATCTGGCGATCATTATTCACCATCTGGTGATTGACGGCATTTCCTGGCGTATTTTATTTGAAGATTTAACACTGGCCTATGAGCAGGCTGCGAGCGGCAAGCCGATCCAGCTTCCCGCCAAAACGGATTCCTTCCAGACATGGGCGAAACAACTGAAGGAGCATGCTGGAAGCAAAGCCATGCGGAAGGAGCTGGACTACTGGCAGCAAATTGAATCTGCGGAGGTCAAGGCATTGCCTAAATCGGGCCGCCGGGTAGGGCCGTTGAAGGTGCTAGATAACATGACGTATTCCTTCCAGTTGTCCAAGCTTGAGACAGAGCAATTGCTCGGCAAGGTTCACGGAGCGTACAACACGGAAATTAACGATATACTTCTCACCGCTTTGGGACGGGCCGTCCGGCAGTGGACAGGCGAGGAGAAGGTGCTGATTTGCCTGGAAGGACACGGCCGCGAAGAAATTTTAAAAAATGTGAACGTCAGCCGAACCGTCGGCTGGTTTACATCGGTATATCCGGTGGTGCTGGACGTACCCGGCACGGCGGAGCTGTCCTATCAGATCAAGTCGGTCAAGGAGAGCATCCGGCGCATTCCGAATAAAGGAATCGGCTACGGGCTGCTCAAATATCTTGCTGCTGAACAAGGGAATGACAGCATCCGATTCCGGCTGGAGCCTGAAATCAAGTTCAACTATTTAGGACAATTTGATAATGATGTGAACACGGGCGTGTTCCAGGTTTCCGATCTTCCTTACGGTCAAACCGTCAGTCCGGAGGCCGAGAGGGAAATTGCCCTGAACATCGGCGGACTTGTGGAGAATGGGCAGCTGACGATGTCTATCGAGTATAACCTGCAGGAATATGCGGAGGCAGATATTCGGGTCTTCGGAAATCATTTCAAATCGCAGCTGACCGAGATTATTAAGCACTGCGCGGACAAAGAGACGCAGGAGCTGACGCCTTCCGATGTGGCTGGGGACGATCTATCGATCGAAGAGCTGGAAGCTATTATGGATTTTTACAATAGTTAAAAAATAGATTTAGAGGAGGGATGGTCATGAACGAAAAGCTGTCAATCGCCGGGGTATGCAACCTGACGCCGATGCAAGAGGGAATGCTCTTTCATTCCTATTTGAATCCGGAGTCCACGGCTTATTTCGAACAGTTTGCCTGTACCGTCACAGGGCAGCTGGACGTCGGGCTGCTGGAGAGAAGTTTTAACGCTCTGATCGACAAGTACGATGTGCTAAGGCTGAACTTCCTTCATGAAAATATGAAAAATCCGAAGCAGATTATATTCAAGAAGCGCAGCATGTCCGTTCTTTACGAGGATATATCCCAAATGGACAAGGCAGAGCAGGAGCTATATATACAACGCTTCATCGAGGCTGATCAGAAGAAGGGCTTCGACCTGGCGAAGGATATGCTGCTGCGGGCGGCTGTGCTGCAAACGGATCAGGAAATAGATCAGCAAGCGGGGCGTCGTTATAAGCTGATTTGGAGCTATCATCATATCATTATGGATGGCTGGTGCTTGAAAACGATCGTGCAGGAACTGTTCGATGTATATAAAGCGCTGAGCCAGGGCGCAGCTCTGGAGTTGGATGAGGCGCCTCCCTTCGCTAGCTACATCCAGTGGCTGGATCGCCAGGATCGCGAGGAGGCCCGCCGTTATTGGGCCGATTATGTGAAAGGCTATGATTCGGCGATTAAACTGCCTTCTTTCGGGCTTCGGCGCCAGGACGGTAAGGCGCATCACGACCAAGGCATGATGCGCCAGAAGGCGAATGATCAAATCGATCGCAGCTATCAAATCAGCGAGGAGACGGCTCAGCGGCTGGAGCAGGTGGCCAAAGCCCATCAAGTGACGCTGAATACGGTGCTCCAGTCCGCTTGGGCGCTGCTGTTAGGCCGTTACAACGGAACCGAGGATGTAGTCTTCGGTTCCGTCACCTCCGGCCGGCCGGCGGAAGTGGACGGGGTTGAGCAAATGATCGGGCTGTTCATCAACACCGTTCCCATCAGGATTACCTTCCATGGCGACCAAACCTTCTCTTCTCTCATTCAACAAGTGCAACTCACCTCCTTAGAGACGCAAAACTACGATTTTTATCCACTTGCAGAAATTCAGTCCCTATCAACCAAGAAACAGCACCTAATCGATCATATTTACGCCTTTCAGAACTATCCGGTGAGTGCGGATCCGCTGGACGAAGCAGAGGCGAAAGAGCCATTCGCTATTAGCGAACTGGAGGATTTTGAACAGACGCATTATGATTTCAATCTTATTTTGATGCCGAATGAAGGCCTTGAGGTCAAATTCAAATATAATGCGGCCCGCTATGAACAGGCGGCGATGGATCGCTTGTTCCAGCATTATGAGCAAGTGCTGAATACGGTCAGCCAAAATGCGAATGTGCTTCTGCGGGATATTTCAGTAATTACGGCCGAGGAACGAGAGTTAATCTTACACAGGTTTAACGACACGGCAGGCGAGTATCCGCGGGACCAGACCATCGTGCAATTGTTCGAGCGTCAGGCCGAGCGAGTTCCCGGAAATCTTGCCATCGTTCATCACGGTAAAAATCTGACATATAAAGCATTGAACGATAAAGCCAATCAGCTTGCAGCCAGGCTCATCAGCAGAGGAGTCGGCCCCGATCAGATCGTCGGCCTGGTCGGGGAGCGCTCCGCGGACACGGTGATCGGCATGCTGGGGATTTTGAAGGCAGGGGGCGCTTATTTGCCCATCGATCCGGAATACCCTGCCGACCGCATTGAATATATGCTTCTCGACAGCCAGGCGAAATGGGTTGTTACTCCGCGATGCTACGCGGAACGCCTGGCGAGTGAAGCTGAGGTGATCATTCTTGATGAGAACGAGCCGGAAAGGGAGCCTGCCTCCAATCTGGACCAGCAGCTTGATGAGCCGCCGCTCCAGGTGAGGCAGAACCCTGTGAAGCCTGCAAATTTGGCCTACGTCATGTACACGTCAGGTTCAACGGGGCGGCCCAAAGGGGTTATGATCGAGCACCAGAATGTGGTTCGTCTTGTCCAGAATACGAACTACATTCCGTTTCGGCCGGGGGATCGCATCCTGCAAACGGGGGCTCCTGTGTTTGATGCCTGCACGTTTGAAATATGGGGCGCGCTGCTAAACGGGCTGGAGCTGTATATTATCGACAAAACATCGATCTTGGATCCAGAGAAGCTGGGCCAAGCGCTTCGCGAATACAGCATTACGACGATGTGGCTCACCTCCCCGCTGTTTAATCAGCTGGCCCAGCAGCAGCCGGAGTTGTTCCAGCCGCTTCGCTATCTGATTGTCGGCGGAGATGCCCTCTCGCCCAAGCATATTCAACAGGTGGCGGAGCAGTGCAAGGGCACGACGCTGATCAATGGGTATGGACCGACCGAGAATACGACCTTCTCCTGCTGCTATACGATTACTTCGCAGGAGGAGAAGAGCATTCCGATTGGCGGGCCGATTGCTCATTCTACGGCTTATGTCGTCGATTTATACGGGCACTTATGCCCCGTCGGTGTGCCGGGCGAGCTATGGGTCGGGGGCGACGGTGTGGCTCGGGGCTACATCAATAACGAGGCGCTGACCTCGGAGAAATTCATGGCCAGTCCGTTTACGGAAGGTGAGCGTGTTTACCGCACGGGAGATGCAGCAAGCTGGCTCCCGGACGGTACGATCGAGTTCATCGGCCGGCTGGATCATCAGGTGAAAATCAGGGGATTCCGCATTGAAATCGGGGAGATTGAAAGCCGGATCCAGCTGCACAAGGCCGTGAAGGAAGCGATCGTCACGGTATGGGACAAAGGCGAAGGCAGCAAGGCCCTATGTGCTTATCTCGTCTGCGAGGGTGAACTGGGTGCAGCGGAAATCAGGCAATATTTGGCGGGCTATCTTCCTGATTACATGATTCCTTCCCATTGGGTATTCATGGATCAGCTGCCGCTGACCCCGAACGGCAAGGTTCACCGCCAAGCTCTGCCCGTGCCGGAGGAGAGCGCAGCATATGAAGGGATCTATGTTGCCCCGCGCAATGAGGCGGAGCAGAAGCTCGCTGACATATGGAGCGATGTGCTAGGCGTGCCTGCTGTCGGCGTGAATGATCATTTCTTTGAGCTGGGCGGCCACTCCTTGACGGCCCTGAAGCTGGTTTCGGAAGTGAAGAAGCAATTTCAGGTTCAGCTGCCGCTGGCGGATGTGTTCCAGACCCCTGTACTTGCAGACATGGCGGCCCGCATTGGCGGGAATCAGGAAGCGGGTTCTGATCCCGCACTAGTTATCGAGCCTGCCCCGGCGGCTGAATACTATCCCGTGTCCTCGGCGCAAAAACGGCTGTTTATTCTAAATGGAATGACAGGCATGGATACCGCATACAACATGCCGTTTGTGATGCAAATCGAGGGCAGGCTTGATGTGAAGCGGCTGGAAGAGGCGTTTCAAGCGTTGATTGCGCGTCATGAGCCCTTGCGGACTTCCTTTACCCTCCTTCAGGGCGAGCCTGTTCAGCGAATTCATGACCGCGTTGATTTTACGATGGAGCTGCTGGACGTTCATCCTGATCAGAATATGGAGGATATCGTCGATCAACTGGTCACGCCGTTCGATCTTGGCCAGGCTCCATTGCTGCGGGCCGCTCTCGCCAAACGCCAGGAGGAGCGATATGTGCTCGTCATTGATATCCATCATATTGTCGCTGACGGCTCTTCCATCAGCGTCATCGTGAAGGAATTCAGCGATCTGTACAACGGTCAAGGCTTGGAGCGTTTAGGTGTTCAGCGCATTCAATATAAAGATTTTGCCGTCTGGCAAAATAAGCAGCTCGGCTCCGGGGGCTTGCAGCAGCATGAGCGCTACTGGCTGGAACAGTTCGCCGAGGAGCCTCCGGTACTGAATTTGCTGACCGATTACCCGCGTCCGCAAATTCAAAGCTTCGAGGGAGCGGTTGCCTCCGCAGAAATCGACCAGGAACTGTCGTCCCGGCTCAAGCAGCTTGCTAATGAAACGGGAGCCACCTTATATATGGTTTTGCTTGCCGCTTACAGTGTGCTGCTGTCTAAGTATTCGGCTCAGGAGGATATCGTGATCGGCTCTCCGACGGCGGGCAGAACCCATGCAGACGTGCTTCATACGGTCGGCATGTTCGTCAATACGCTGGCTTTGCGCCTGAAGCCGGGAGCGCAGAAGACATTCGGGGATTTCCTGAATGAGGTGAAGCAAACGGCCTTCCAGGCTTTCGAGCATCAGGACTACCAATACGAAGATCTCATCGAGCAGCTCGGCTTACGGCGGGATATGAGCCGCAATCCGCTGTTCGATACGGTATTCACCTTGCAGAACATCGATATTCAGGAGGCTGAGTTAACTGGACTGGCCGTGCAATCCTGCTCTTGGGATGGCCGAATGTCCAAGTTCGATTTGACCTTGACGGTGGTCGAGCGGGAGCAAGGCATGTTCATCGACGCAGAGTATGCTGTCAAATTGTTTAAGGCTGCTACGATTGAACGGCTGCTGAAGCATTTTGTCCAGGTGCTGCGAGTCATTGCTGCAGATAAAGAGATGAAGCTTGCCGATATCGAATTGCTGTCGCCAGAGGAGCGGCAGCAAATGATGGTTGATTTTAATGGTTCCCGTACCGAATACCCGCGCAACCGGACGGTATATGAACTGTTTGCGGAACAGGCCGGGCGGACGCCGGAACAGATCGCCCTCGTATTTAAGGAGGAGCGGTTCACTTATCGGCAATTGGACGAGATGGCGGGCAGGTTTGCTCAAATGCTGCGGGAGCTTGGCGTCAAGCCGGGCGAAATTACGGCCATTATGGCTGAGCATTCGATCGAAATGATCGTTGCCGTGCTAGCCGTGCTAAAGGCAGGCGGAGCTTATCTGCCGATCGACCATGAATATCCGGCCGACCGCATCGCTTATATTTTGGAGGATAGCAATGCTGGCCTGCTCTTGACTAAGAGCCGGCTGCTGCAAGCGAAAGATATGCTTGCTCCAGATATGAAGGTTCATATCACTGGAAGGCATATTCAAGCGATTGATCTGGAGGATGTGCTTGTTACGTCCAGGGAAGCGGGGCCGCTGCCTTCATCTACATTAACATCATCAACGCCAACACCAACGACGTCCTCATCGCCATCTACATCAACGCCACCGCTGGCATCTGTCGAGGCCTCGCCATCCGACCTGGCCTATGTCATCTACACCTCCGGTTCGACGGGGAAACCGAAGGGCGTTATGATCGAGCATCGTTCCTTGCTGAATATGACCAGCTGGTACCAGACGTACTACCAGCTGACGGCCGCGGACAAATGTACGAAATATGCCGGATTCGGCTTCGATGCTTCGGTGTGGGAGATTTTCCCGGCCCTCCTGTCAGGCAGCGAGCTGCACATCATTCCGGAGGAAATTCGATACGATGTACGGTTATTAGCGGAATATTACAACAACAGCCGTATTTCCATCAGCTTCTTACCGACGGCGGTTTGCGAGCAGTTCATCCAGCTCGACAACGACTCGCTGCGCATGCTGATTACGGGGGGAGATAAACTCAGAGTATATCGTCCGACGCCTTATGAGCTGGTCAATAACTATGGGCCAACGGAGAACACCATCGTGACGTCGGCATTCAAGGTCAAGGGAGAGTACGATAATATTCCGATCGGCAAGCCGATCGACAATGTGCGGGTCTATATCCTGGATGCCAATGACAAGCTGCTCCCGGTTGGGGTGCCTGGCGAACTCTGCGTTGCCGGGGACAGCTTGGCCCGGGGTTATATGAACCGGCCTGATTTGACGGCGGAGAAGTTTACGAGTGACCCATTCTATCCCGGCGAAAGAATGTACCGAACCGGAGATTTGGCCAGATGGCTGCCGGAAGGCGACCTCGAGTATTTAGGCCGGATGGATGAACAGGTTAAAATCCGCGGTTACCGCATCGAGCTGGGCGAGGTAGAGAATGTTCTCCTGAAGCAGGCGGGGATCAAGGAGGCTGTTGTCCTGGCGATAGAGAACCTGCGGCAAGAAACAGAGTTATGCGCCTATATTGCCGCTTCCCGGGAATGGCCGGTACGGGAGCTGAGAGAGCACCTGGCCCGGGAATTGCCGGAATACATGCTTCCAGTCCATTATGTGTTCCTGGATGAACTGCCATTAACCGCGAACGGCAAAGTGAACCGCCATGCGCTGCCGCAGCCCGACTTCCATTCCGCTGCAGCGGATAACCATGTTCCGCCGCGCAGTAAAACGGAGCAGAGACTGGCTGAGATTTGGTCTGATGTGCTCGGGGTGGAGCAAGTCGGGGCGCATAGCCATTTCTTCGAGCTTGGCGGGCATTCTTTGAAGGCGGCGGCGCTGACCGCCGGCATTAAGGAAGCTTTTCAAGTTGACCTGCCGCTAAGCGGCGTCTTCCGCCACCCTATTCTGGAGCAGATGGCTGCGGGGATCGATGCGCTGGAGCGGCAGGGATACACGGAAATTGAACGCATCCCCGATCAGGAGGATTACCCGGTATCCTCAGCGCAAAAGCGTCTGCTGATTTTGAACGAGCTGGAGGGGGCAGGAACAGCGTATAATATGCCTTTTGTCCTGCAGCTGTCTGGAAGTCTGGATCGCTCCAGGCTGCAGCAGTCATTCGATGCCTTGATCCGCAGGCATGCAGCCTTCCGGACCTCCTTTGCGCTTAAAGAGGGCGAGCTGGTGCAAGTCATCCATCCAGAGGTCGTATTTCAGATCCGGGAAATGGCCATTATGGATGAGCCTGCTCGCATCAAGGAGGCCATCCGGCAATTTGTTCAGCCTTTCGATCTGCAGCAGGCGCCGTTAATTCGCGTGGGGCTGGCAAGCCTTCGTGCGGACAAGCATATTCTGATGATCGACATGCATCATATCATCTCGGACGGAGAATCGGTTCGCCTGCTGGTTGAGGAGCTAAGCGAGCTGTACGGCGGCGAAGAGCAGAGCAGTACTGCAGCGCGGGTGGAATATAAGGATTATGCGGTATGGCAAAATAAAATGCTTCAATCGGAAGCCTATCGCCAGCAGGAGCAATACTGGCTGGAGCGCTTCGCGGGAGAATTGCCGGTGCTCACGCTACCTACCGATTATGCGCGTCCGCAAATGCAGAGCTTCGAGGGGGATAGCTTGACGGTTAGGCTGGATAGTGATTTAAGCTCTCGCATACTTGAAGCGGCTGCGCGGACGGGAACTACCTTGTATATGTTCCTGCTTGCCGCGTATAACATCCTCTTATCCAAATATGCGAACCAAGAGGATATTATCGTCGGTACGCCGACCGCAGGCAGGGAGCGGAAGGAACTGGAGGGCATCATAGGGATGTTTGTTAACACCCTAGCCATCCGTACTCAGCCTGAAGGGCATAAGCACTTCGGGGATTTCCTGGAGGAAGTGAAGGAGCATTCACTGCAGGCGTTCGAGAATCAACTGATCCAGTACGAGGATCTGCTGGAGAAGCTGGAGGTCGCGCGGGACGTAAGCCGCAATCCGCTATTTGACACGATGTTTGCCGTGGATAATGTCGGGGTCGAGGAGATTCAGCTGGATGGCTTGCGTATGAAGCCATACCCGTTCGACAACGGCACGTCCAAATTCGATTTGATGGTTACGGCGGCAGAAGAGGGAGCGGAGATCCGTCTGGATATCGAATATGCCGTCAAGCTATTCCGCAAAGATACGATTGAGCGCTTGATTGCGCACTATGTTCAAATTTTGCGGGCCGTTACGGCAGACATGGATATTAAATTGTGTGACATCGGTCTGCTGCTGGAGAAGGAGCGGCGGCAAATTATCGCAGACTTTAATGATACGGCAACTTACTATCCGCGCCAAACGATCCATGAGCTGTTCGAGGAGCAGGCGGAACAGCAGGCAGACCGCATTGCAGTGGTCCATGGCGATACGGAGCTGACTTACCGCGAGCTTAATGCCAAGGCGAACCAGCTTGCCGCAATATTGCGGGACAAGGGAGTTGGCCCTGACCGGATTGTGGCGATTATCGGAGATCGCACGCTGGAAATGATCATCGGCATGCTGGCGATTCTGAAAGCAGGGGGCGCTTATCTTCCGATAGATCCGGATTATCCGATGGACCGGGTCGAATATTTCCTTAAGAATAGCGAGGCCAAAGTGCTGCTTGCCCGCAGTTGTTACGCAGACAGAGCGATAGATGGCGTGGAAGCCGTCGTATTGGAACACGAGCAGCTGGACAATCTTGATGCGCCTAATCTCCCCCATGAGACGAACCCCGGTCATCTCGCTTATGTGATGTATACTTCGGGATCGACGGGACTGCCTAAAGGGGTTATGGTCGAGCATCTCGGCGTCGCCCGGCTGGTCAGGAATACGAATTATGTGCGCTTCACAAAAGAGGATCGCGTGCTGCAGACAGCGGCTCCGGTATTCGACGTCAGCGTGTTTGATATTTGGGGAGCATTGCTGAATGGCGCACGCCTGTACCTGGTCGATAAATTTACACTGCTGGATCCGATCCGGGTCGAATCCGTGCTTCAGCAGCATCGCATCACGATGCTATGGCTGACATCGCCGCTATTTACCCAGTTCGCCCAGCAGAAGCCGGATATGTTCCGTACGGTTAGCTACTTGATCGTCGGCGGAGATATTCTCTCCCCGAAGCATATCCAGCTTGTGAGGGAGCATTGCGGACAGTTGACCGTGGTAAATGGGTACGGTCCTACGGAGAACACCTCGTTCTCCTGCTGCTTCATCATCGAAGAAGCGTATGAGAAAAGCGTGCCGATTGGTCCGCCGATCAGCAATTCAATGGCATATATCGTCGATAAATACGGAAACCTGAATCCGGTCGGCGTGCCTGGCGAGCTCTGGGTCGGCGGGGACGGTGTTGCCCGCGGATACATGAACAATGAAGAGCTGACCAGGCAGAAATTCATTCCCAATCCTTTTGTTCCAGGGGATCGGGTATATCGGACGGGGGATGCGGCAAGATGGCTTCCTGACGGCTCCATCGAGTTTATTGGCAGAATGGACAATCAGGTTAAGATCAGAGGGTTTCGAGTTGAAATTGGCGAGATCGAAAGTGTTCTGCTTAACCATCCGGCGGTCAAGGAAGTCGTCATTCTCGTTAAGGAATATGAAGAAACGAACAAGTTCCTCTGTGCTTACGTAGTAGCCGATGAAGAGTTGACCGTTCCAGCTGTTAAGGAATATATGGCCCAGCAGCTGCCCGACTATATGATTCCGTCCGCATTCGTATTCATGGAGGTGCTGCCGCTGAACGTCAACGGCAAGGTTGATCGCAAAGCGCTCCCTGAACCGGAATACCAGGGAGGCGATGTGGAGTACACCGCTCCAAGAAATGAGCACGAGGAGATGGCCGTTCAGGTCTGGTCGGAAATTCTGGGCATAGAGCGGATCAGCGTCCACGATAATTTCTTTGCCATTGGGGGCCATTCGTTAAAAGCGATGCAAATGGTATCGAAGCTGGCCGAGCGTGGTTGGAACATCAGCATTAACCAGGTTTTTGCTCATCAGACTCCAGCCGAGTTGTCGGCTTATGCGCAGCGTCTGGCTCCAGACGAGAAGCAGCGGATTACGGATGTCCGGCAGGCGGAGCAGTGGCTCAGCGGCCGTCTCCAGCGATCCTGCGAGTGGAAGACCTACTTCGTTGAGGACGAGGAATATTCCATCGTTCATATCGTTGGTCTGGATGATGCGCTGAAGCAGGAAGCGGAGACGTTGATCGCCGAGCATTTGGATGAGCGTCTGCACCCGCATTATTTGCTCGATGCCAGGGAACTGAATGAGGATACAAGGCATCCAAGCATGAGCCGGGAGGAGCTGAATGCTCGGCTGCAATTGCTGCAGACAGAAGCGGCGGCCTGGGTCGATGGCATGCTTGAGCAGATTTGGCACATGCAGGAGCTCTATGCGCAGGGAGTTACGGGCGAACAGGTCGTAAAGGAATACGGAATTTCACCTTCACAAATGTATCATTTCAAGCACAAAGACGTGTCGGGAACGATGGTGAAATGGAATCAGGCGATTCAGCCGGATCTGCTGCGCCAGGCGCTTCAGCAAATTGTATCCGCTGAAGAGGTGATGCGCAGTGTGCTGGTTCAAAGAGATGGAAATGAGGAAGGATACTGGCGGCTGCATGAGCGCCCGCAACAGCTTGAATTGCCCATGATCGATATTTCCCCATTCGAGCAGGGTACGCAGACGGATATTTTGAAGTCGCTCATGAACAGGTTCTTTATTAAGCCGTACTCGGACAAGGATCCACTCATGTACCGTGTGCTGCTGGTTAAGCAGAGTGTGAAGGAATATTTGCTGCTGCTTCCGTTCTCCCACACCATTTTCGATTATATGAGCAATGAAGTCCTCCGCAGCCAAGTGATCGAAGGCTATGAGCTTCTCCGCCAAGGGAAGGCAGTCAAGCCGAAACAGGGTGCGACATTTACGGACTTCATAGCGCAAATTAGCCGAGGCCCGGAAGGAATATCGGCCAAGGAGCTTTATGAGCTCTATGACCTTCGGAATTTCGGGACGGTGGCAAGGCAGATCGCCGCGGCCATGCAAACGCGAAGCGGGGACGGACCGGCGCAGATAACGGTCATCAATCACAGCATCAATCTAGAGCTGCTAGCGGAAGGGCATAAGGATGCAGAGAGCAAGTGGAAGCTGGCGATGGGCATTTTTGCTGCATTTTTTAGCGCATATCTGGGCGTGGAGCAGATTCCGATGTGGATGACTCATTTCGGAAGACAGTACGGGGAGGCCGCATATTTTGATATCGTTGGCGAATGTATTGATTACATTCCCCTGCTGCTGGACCTTAAGCAGGATATGGATATGCAGAGCAAGCTGGTCAGCAAGAAGCTGCAAACCGCCTCGGACTACAACATTCATTTTGCGAATCTGCTATATAACGAATCGATAGATCCGGATTTTGCGGAAGCGAGAAATGCTCTGCTCGCCGCCTTCGAGGAGATGCCTGTCAATTTCAATTATCTGGGTGAGCTGAGCGGAGAAGCAGATTTAGAATATTTGGATGCAGAAGGCGTGAATTGCGACGATCCAAACCGGATTCTCTATATGACCTGGCATCAGGGCAACCATATTCATATTACGCTGGCGCTTCCCGTGGAAGAGAGCTGCGAATCCATCCGGAGCATGCTGGATGAGGCTGCCCGGGAACAGGTTAAGGGGGATGCCTCTGCACAACTGAAAGGTGTAAAACTATGAGAGACACAAGAAATATTGCGATCTTCAGTTTAAGCCGCTTAATTACGGAGTTGGGAACGTCCATTTTCCGCTTTGCGCTCAGTCTGTATATTCTCGATCTGACCGGTTCAGCGAGCATGTTCGCCCTTGTATTGAGTTTTACTTATATTCCGGGCATCTTTGTCAATATTTTCGCCGGGGTGTTCGTGGATCGCAGCAATAAAAAGCGAATTATGGTCACGACCGACTTCCTTAGCGGCACATCGATTTTACTGTTAATGCTGCTGTTTCAATTTTACCACGACAGCATCCTGCTCTTTATCGTGTATGCGATGATAATGAGCACGCTCCAGGCGTTCTTTACACTGACGATCAATTCGTCTGTGCCCAACATCGTTGCTCCCGAACGGGTAGCTACGGTGAATTCCAGCAACCAGAGCATAGGGGCCCTGATCAGTATTTTGGGGCCCGTGCTCGGGGCTGTCGCCTATAGTAAGTTCGGCCTGGAGAAAATTTTCTTGATTGAAGGGGTTGCGTTCATCCTTTCCGGATTTCTCAATATGGCGCTGAAATTCTCATCCCGCAAGGAGCATTTGGGGGAGATCAAGCCTTATGTGGAAAGCTTGAAGGAGGTGTACCAGTACATCAGGCAGCGTGCTGCGATTAAGTACTTGTTGTCGATCTTCGTCGTGGTTAACTTTGTCATCGCGCCGGCGGTTTCGCTAATCCTGCCCTTTATTGTCTATCAAGCGCTGGATATGACGCCTCAGCAGCTGTCGTTCATTGAAGCGGCATTAGCGGTAGGCGTGATTATTGGAGCTATCATTGTTTCGGTGCCCAAGATTAATCGTTTTATTACCAATAAAATTTTCATTCTGATTCAGCTGCAAGGCTTCGTTATTGCCATGTGGATGTTTCCGAAATGGCCGATCTTCGATATGAGCGCAAAGATTACGCTGATGGCCGGTTATATGATTGTCTTGGCGCTGACGGGTGCGCTTAATACGATGGGCAATATTCCTATGCTCTCCTATGTGCAAATTTATATTCCCGAGCGGATCAGAGCCAGTATTCTTGGGGTGGTCAATACGGTGACTACTATTGCCGTGCCTGTTGGCATGTGGGTATACGGTGCTGCTCTGGAAGGTATGGATTGGTCTTATATCGCTGTAATTTCTGGTGCAGGTCTATTCGTTGTTGGTTTTATAGCCTATCGCAACCGCGAGCTAAGAGAGTTCTTCACCCAGGATGCCGAGCCGGAGCCGGTGAGAGCGGTGGAAGTGCATGAAGCCTGACATGGATGATGAGAAAACGATATTCGATGAGGAGGATGAATGAAAGATGAAGACGTTCGAAATGCTGGAATCCAATGTTAGGTCGTATTGCAGAAGTTTCCCGGTTGTATTCGATAAAGCGAAGGGCGACCAGTTATATGCCGACACCGGAGAAGCCTACATCGACTTTTTTGCTGGCGCCGGGGCGCTCAACTACGGGCATAACAATGAGTTTATGAAGTCGAAAATCATGGAATATGTGTCCCAGGACCGGATTATGCATGGGCTTGATATGTATACGAAGGCGAAGGAAGACTTCATCGTTTCGTTCTCCGAGCATATTCTGAAGCCTCAGTCTCTGGACTATAAGCTGCAATTTTGCGGACCGACGGGAACGAATGCGGTGGAGGCCGCATTGAAGCTGGCCCGGAAGGTTAAGGGCAGAACAGGCGTCTTTGCTTTTATGGGCGGATTTCATGGAATGTCCCTGGGGAGCCTGTCGATTACGAGCAGCAATTCGATGCGCGAAAGCGCGGGAATGCCGCTGAATAACGTGACATTCATTCCTTATGGGCAGTCGTTCGAGGGGCTGGATACGATCCGTTATATGGAGCATATTCTGTCCGATACGCACTCCGGGGTCGGCAAGCCGGCTGCGATGATATTAGAGACCGTGCAAGCGGAGGGCGGAATTCATGTAGCCGAGATCGAGTGGCTGCAAAGCCTGCGTCAGCTGTGCGATGAGCATGATATTCTGCTGATCATCGATGATATCCAGGTAGGCTGCGGCAGAACGGGGCCGTTCTTCTCATTCGAACGCGCGGGGATTGTGCCGGACATCGTCATTTTATCCAAATCGATCAGCGGATACGGCCTGCCGATGTCCCTGCTCTTAATCAGACCCGAACTGGACATCTGGAGTCCAGGGGAGCATAACGGAACGTTCCGGGGGAATCAGCTTGCCTTCGTTACCGCCAAGGCTGCATTGGAATTCAGGACGGCGGAGAGGCTGGGCGAGCAGGTGCGGGAAAAGGAAGCTTTTATCAAGTATTATTTGCAAAATGAGATAGCGCCTTTAGATGCGAATCTGAAGTTCCGGGGCATTGGCATGATTTGGGGCATCGATGTCTCTCATCTGGGCGAGGAAGTCGCCAGAGAAATTACGGCGAATTGCTTTAAGAACGGCCTGATTCTAGAGCGGGCCGGCCGGAATGATACGGTAATCAAGATCATGCCTCCGCTGACAATCAGCATAGAGAACCTGAAGCGGGGCTGCGAAATTATTGCCGAGAGCTTCAGCCGGGTTGGCCATACTTTTAGTCATTAATCATTTATGCTCTGAAGTAAAAAACACCGGCCAAGTCCAATGGAGGAATTTCCTGTCTAGCTACGAATAAAAGCCACTATAACAGCAGCGGATACATGTCTGTAATCAGTTTAGATGCGGTTACAGATATGTTGTCTCGCTGCTGTTTACGTGGTGTGGATGTGGAAGTTAATTACATTAAGTGTGAATCTCGCTCCAAATGCGTGTTACGTTGTCGAAGGCGATTTTGGTACCTTGTCGGCAATCCTCCATGCCTTCATATTCGATAGACATATAGCCATCGTATCCAGAAGCTTTGATCAGGCGCAGAATCTCGTATAGGTCGAGGTCGCCGTGTCCGGCAATGGCGCCGCGCAGGTAATCGCCGCTGGCGCTGGTGAACCAGCCTTCGCCCGGGTTGCGGTAGGATGGACGGATGTAGAAGTCCTTGATATGAATCATGGAGGCGTAGGGCAGGTTGTTTTTTACGGCGGCAACCGGATTTTCGTCCACGCAGACGAAGTTGCCGACATCCAGCGTTGTCTTGAAGTTCGGGCGGTCCACGGCATGGATGAGCGCCTGCACCCGATCGCTGGCCTGGACATAGTAGCCGTGATTCTCCACGCTCGTTGTGATATCGTACTGCTTGGCATGGTCGGCAATGCGCTGGCAGGCTGCGGCTATTCTGTCCAAGTCTTCCTGAAAGCGGGCGATGGAGGTATCCGGTCGGGACGCCACGTCATGGCGCATCAGTTTTGCGCCGAGCCGATGGACCCGGTCCACCTCGCTCATGACGCGGGCGATTTCCGCTTCGTACTGCTCCTCGGTCTCCGTGAGGAAGTTGGCTCCAATCGCATAGTTGGATATGCCGATGCCTACAGCCGCCGCTTTCTCTCTGATTTGCTCCTCCAATTCCGGATTGGCCGCAAAATCAAAGCCGAGTGCCGGCACGATTTCGATATGGCTGGCGCCAATGCCGGCAACCCATTCGATCACCTCCGCAATGGTCATGCTGCCGTCGCGCATCGCTTGATACAAGCTGTAAGAGCTAATTCCCAATTTCATAAGGATGACTCCTTTTCGCTAGGTTAAGTAGTTAAGATTCCTTGAGTATGCTCATTAGTCCCGGTAAGCGCGGATGAACTCTACGGCCTTGCGGATGTCTTCCGCCGGATTGTCGCCGACTTCACGCTCGATCGTCAAATAGCCCTTGTAGCCGATTTCCTGCAATGCGGCGAAATAAGCCGGGAAATCGACAGCTCCTGCGCCTAGAGGCAATTCCTCAAAGGCGGCTCCAGAGGAGGCCATCTCGGCGATTTTTTCATGAGTCATTTCGTCGTAACCCAGATAGCCGTACACCTCTTTCGGATCGACGGGGCGGAGCCTGCGTCCGTCTTTGACGTGGGTATGCACGAGGTAGTCTTTGAGCAGCTTCACGCCTTCTACAGGATCATCGCCCGTCACCATGACCATGTTCGCCGGGTCAAAGTTGACCGAGACGCCATTGGTGCTGAGCGTATCCAGGAAGCTTTTTAAATGCGCCGCCGGCTCCGGTCCGGTCTCAATGGCGAAATAAGCGTTCATGCTCTTCGCGTATATGCCCAGCTCTTCACATGCCTCCTGCATCGCGTGGTAAATCCGCCCGTTTCTGTCGTCCGGGACGATGCCGATATGCGTCGTTACGACGGAGGTTCCCAGCTCCACGGCCAGGTCGAGGATGCGCTTCGACTTCTCGATTTTCGCGGGATTGGCGTCTGCATCCTGGAAGCCGTGTCCGGCCAAATCGCCGCACAGGGCGGAGATTTCAAGCCCCAGTCCATCGATGTAGCTGCGCAGCTCCTTGCGCTTGGCCGGTGTCAGGGCGGCAGGATCCATCTCGCCAGATACGGCGTAAATTTGCACGCCCTCCGCGCCGACTTCCTTTGCTTTCTTCAGCCCTTCCATCACGCCCACGCCAAAGCTGTCTACAATGACGCCAATTTTATTGGTCAATTTCATCTTTTGGTTGCCTCCTTTATATTGCTTGTAAGTCGACTTTTTAGCACCGAGAAGGTTGTGAGAACCCGAAGAAGGAGGAGCGGAGTGTAGGAGAAGCCTACATGAGCACCGGACTTCGAGGGTGAACGCAAGATTCGATGTCGGACTGCCTTCGGGCTGCTTCGTGATAAAATGTCGACCTAGAAATGGATTTCGCGGCCTTCTGCGGCGGACTGATAAATCGCATTCAAAATTTTCATCATCTCCACGCCGTCCTCGACCGGGCTGTTCGTTTCGGTCAATCCGAGGCAGCTGTCCACAAAATGGCTGATTTCACGGTCGAAGGCGGCCTGGAAATCAAAGCCCGGCGCGCTGATTTGCGGATCGATGTTAATGATTGTGTCATGGCGCTCCGTGACGATCGATAATACGGGTTCGATCTCCGCGCCGCCCTTGTCGCCGTAAATGTTGATCAGCGCCGAGTTCTCCTTCGCATGGAGGGCAAAGCTGACATCGACCATGAGGGATGCACCGTTCTCAAAACGAATCAGGGCGTTGGCCATGTCCTCGACCGTGTTATGCGCCGCATCGTAATCGGCGGCTTGGTAGAAATCGTAGTTCTGAATGTTCGAGCGGTTGCCGAGCTTGTGGTAGGTGTTGCCGCTCACGGATTTGACCTTTGGCTTGCCCATGAGGTACCAGCACAGGTCAATGGCATGCACGCCGATGTCGATGAGCGGTCCGCCTCCGGAGCGTGCGCGGTCTGCGAACCATCCGCCCGGATTGCCGAGGCGCCGGAGGAGGCTCGCTTTGGCATAGTAGATCTCGCCAAGATCGCCGGCGTCGATAAACTTCTTCAGCACGGCGATGTTTGAAGCGTGGCGGCGGACGTAGCCGACTTGGAGCAGCTTGCCGCTCTCGCGGGCGGCCTGCTCGATTTGCAGCGCCTCGTCGACGGTTTTGCAGAGGGGCTTCTCGCAAAGCACATGCTTGCCCGCCTGCAGCGCGGCGATGCTGATTTCAGCATGGGAATTGTTCCATGTACAGATGCTGACTGCATCCACCTCCGGACTGGCCAGCAGCTCGCGATAGTCGGTATATACGTTAGGGATGTGGTATTTATTGGCGGTATCGCGCGCTCTGTCCTCATTCAAATCACAGACAGCGACCAGCTGCACTTTCGTATTGGCTTGATAAGCCTGCAGATGGGATTCAGAGATTGATCCAGTGCCGATAAGGCCGATTTTCAGCTCACTCATAAGTACGTTTACACCCTTTCTGGTATCTGTGCAGACTGATGTGGATTGGAGAGGACGCTTCAACACAGATATGTTATATTTATTCATATTTGTTTAGGCACAACTAATTTAACATAGTTGTTTTAAAGGGAGAATGCATAGGATGACAAAATACATGGATTATATGATCAGTTCGCATCCGATCCGCATCTTCAACCCGATGGTGGATTCCAGCAGGCAGAAGGTCAAGTCCCTGCGTCTGGTCAATGCCGGGCATTTGCCGGGAAGAACGCTGCAGCGAAGCCGGGCGAAGTTCAACAACTGGGCTTTTGTGATGATTACCGGCGGCAGCGGTTATTACCAGGTGGAGGGCGGGGAAATGCAGCAGGTCGAAGCGGGGAGCTGGTTTTGTCTTTTTCCTGATGCCGTGTTCAACTATGGCCCTCATGCAGACGGTTACTGGGATGAATATTACTATACCGTCGATGGCGGACGGATCGCGGAGTGGCTGGAGCAGTGGCTGCCCAATCCATGTCAGGTGAAAAAAGCCGCCTTCGATGACTCCCTCATCCACCGGATGGAGATGATGTTCATGCTGATCGACAGCGGGGCGCCGACCAATCTGGACCGGGCCGCGCTGATGCTGGAATCCTTTCTCTATGACCTGGCTTCGCAACCGGACCGCCGGGAGGCGGGCAACCGGGAGAGGTTCGTGCTGAAGGTCATCGAAGATCTGTCGCAGTCGCTGCACACCCCTTTGGAGCCTGCACAAATGGCTGCGCGGCACCACATTTCCGTATCCACGCTCCGGCGCATCGTTCATGATTACACCGGCTATCCGCTGAATGAGTTTCTTCACCGGCTGAGGGTCGCGGAGGCGAGGAATATTTTGCTGAATACGGAGCTTACGGTGAAGGAAGTCGGCGAGGCTTTAGGGTATAAGGATACGTTTTATTTTTCGCGGGTATTCAAAAGAATTACCGGCCTCTCGCCAAGAAGCTACCGCAACCGGGGCGGACAGTAGCGCAGGGTGGCATTTGGGGGAAGGGGGCTGGGTATTTATACTGTTAGCGTGCGATGTTTTGCAGGTGGGTGTTTTAGAGCGGAGGGTTGATTCGGGCGGCAATTGGACGGCAATTGCTTGTGTTGTCTGGTATATGAGCTGTGATGTGATTTGGTAGTTAATGAAGCCCCTGGTTTATATTGTTCCTAGGTAGCTTAGGAGAAGGTAAGGTGGGTAAGGGGACGTTCGTTAGGTAACTAGATGTATTTCATGCAGTTAGTTCAACGTTTTTGGCCGTGTTAGAGGGGACTAACTGCAAAACCTACATTTAGTTTTAAGCTATTTCGACGAATGAGCTCTATTCTGGCAAACTAACTGCATGTATTACATTTAGCGCATGGTTTTTTGGTAAAATAGCTTAACTAGATGTATAAAATACATTCCGTTTTAAATGGTCTATGAATTGTTACTAAGGGTTACTTGGTTATTTGGGCTATTGGATGGGTTGCTGTGCTGGTGGCGGTTGTTATGTTCTATATGCTGAGTTTCGTTTAGAGGATTGCTGCAAAAATACAGGAAATTTCTCTAGGTATGGGCGCTTTAAAGCACATTGCTGCAAAAGTACAGGGATAATTCAACAACTCGCTGAGAATGGACGTATTTTCGAAAAAATAATGCACAATTGCAGCAATCCGTGCTCTAGGAGAGATGGTTGCGCTAAATGATGTACTTTTGCAGCATTCTAGCGGCAGAGAAGGATAGGGAAGGACTGAGAAGGGCTGAAAGTTTGGGCGGCGATCCCCCGCGGTATAGCCATTGAACGAACAAGGCATGAAATATGCTATAGTAATTAAGTTGTTCGTTAGAACGGGCAGCTTTGGAACAGCGATAACTGTACCTTATGAATAAAATGAGTTGGCAAAGATGGGAGTGGGCGTCAGCATGACGATCCGAGAAGCTGTAGAACAAGAATTCGTGGACGCTTCGATTGCCAGAATCGGCAAGGAAGCTTTATATCTATATACGCCTTTGTGCGGAACGTGCAAGCTGGGCGAGACGATGCTGGACATCGTTCTGCAATCGGGCGGCAGCATGATGCCGGTATCGAAGCTGAATATCAACTTTGCTCCCCGGCTGCGGAATGACTGGCAAATTACGAGCGTGCCGTGTCTGGTTCTGCTGGAGCATGGCAAGCCGGTGGCAAAGGAGTACGCCCTGCGTTCGGTCGTGGATCTGCATCAGTGGCTGCAAATTTAGCGTTGGCTATGAGGCTGAGGGAAGGCTAGGTCCGCAAAATCCGCAAATCCACATCAGCAAATCTGTAAACTGCAAATTTGTAAATCTGTAAATCCGTAAAGCCCGCAAGCGCCCCAAAGTCCACGTTGGCCCCCAAGGCCACCAAAGTCCGCTAGGCCCTCAAGGCCTCAAGCTCCCCAAAGTGCCAAGGCCCTCGATATCCTCAGTATCCCCAGACCCCCAAGCTCCCAAGCTCCCAAGCTCCGCAAGACCCGAAGACCCGAAGACCCGAAGACCCGAAGACCCGAAGACCCGAAGACCCGAAGACCCGAAGACCCCCCAAATTCCAAGGCATTCCCCATCTAACCCTCAGCAACAGCCGCTCGTCTCATGGACTATTTTGACCAATACATGGATGAACTTCCCTATTCGGGCATAGGCTAAACACACGGCGGAACTCCTCCGCATAGGGTGTAGCATCACTTTAATCTCGAAGGTTAGGGAAGGGAGTATAACGAAATGGCAGGAAGAGAACGTCACTATTTTGCGCGGGGCAATACGGCGGAAGGCTTGGTCAGTCTGGTGGATTCTATCTATAGTCCATTGGATGCGGTATATGTGCTGGAGGGCGATTCGCAGGAGATCGGCACGATTCTGGCCCGGCTGGCGAATGGATGGGGCCGCAGAGGCTGGAATCTGCATTTGATCCACCAGCCGCTGCAAAGCGATTTGCTGGAAGGGATCATTATCGAGGATGCCCGGATCGGACTGATCGCTGACCAAGCGTGGCCGCAGGAGGGAGGTCCAGCAGGCATAGAGGTGCGCCGCTTTGATTTCAGCAGCGATCCTGGCGGGGAACGATTGGCGGACCATCAGGAGCATATTGCTGCGCTGGAGCACAATATCGCGGAAGGCTATACGAAGGCTTACGAGACCTTTCAGCGAACGCTGCGAATCCACGACGATTGGGAGAAAATCTACATTGATGCCCTGGACCGTGATTTCATGAATCAGCTAGCTGTCGATTGGGCGGATCAGTACCTCGTTGCGGCAGAAGCAGCAGGTTCTGGGCAGGCTTCAGGGGAAGCAGGAGACGCGGGAGATGCAGTGGATGCAAGGGGTGCGGGAGATACAGGGGATGCAGATGGCGGTCAAAAGACCGGCGCAGTGACCCGGCGCTTTCTGGGTGCAGCGACCTGGCGAGGAGCGGTTGATTTTGTTCTCAATTTGACGGAGGATGTGCCGACGCGAATCTTCGTGAAGGGACGTCCGGGATCAGGGAAATCGACCTTGTTCAAAAAGATCGCAGCTACCGCAGCGGAGCGCGGGATCGATACCGAGGTGTACCACTGCGGCTTCGATCCGAACAGCCTCGATATGCTTGTATTCCGCTCGCTGGGCGTAGCGATCTTCGACAGCACGGCGCCGCATGAGCATTTCCCGCTGCGCGACGGGGACAGCATTCTTGATATTTACGAGCTGGCTATCGCTCCGCACACGGATGAGAAGCATGCCGATGAAATCGCCGAGGTGAGATCCCGCTATACTACTTCGATGCAAATCGCCATTTCTTATTTGGCCGAGGTGAAGCAGAATCAGGACCGCTTAAGCGCGATTTACCGCAGCGCTGCGGACGAGGAGGCTATTTCCCGGCAAGAGCGGCTGCTGGCGGAGGAAATTGAAGCGCGGGTGGCGAAATAAGCATACGAGAGCCGAACGGCTGGGATACATGTTGGGGATACATGTGAAGATAGACGGGCGCCTGCAGGGGTGTGCGTCTTTTTTTCCATGAATGCTCTATATCTAGCTTTTTAAATGTGTAATAATCTAGTTATGATAACGCATACAAAACTATGAACGATTCGGGTGACATTATGATATCTAGCAGACAACAGCGAATGGTCAAGCAGTTGATGGAGAGCGACCAATATATCCCTTTGCAGCAGTTGGCTGATGAATACGGGATATCCCTGCGGACGGTGCGCGGCGATTTGCTGCAGCTGGAGGACTGGCTCCGCGCGCGGGGCATGCGCCTGGATCGCGACCGCTCGGCCGGCGTCCGTCTGCGGCTGGAGACCGGACAGTCGGAGCAGCTTGCGGTGCAGATGGGCCAGCGGCCGGATTATATGGACGCCGAGCAGCGGGTCAGCCTGCTGCAGAAGCAGCTGCTCCAGGAGACGCAGCTATCCGTGAAGGCGGTCATGGAGGAGCTCGGCATCAGCAAAAATACGCTGCTGCAGGATTTGACCGAAATCAAGCAGCGGCTCCTGGGCTGGGAGTTGACTCTTGTGCGGGATCGCGGCCAGCTGCATATCGAGGGATCGGAGAAGCGCAGGCGCAGGGCGTATTTGAGCCTGCTTCGCTCCGAGATTACGGACGACAAGCTGCTGCGGTATATCCTTGATCAGCGGGGCGATTCGTATTCGCCGATGACACCGTGGAAGGACTGGTTCGAGACGGAGGATGCGGCGATGCTGTTCGACACAATCCAGCGTCTTGAGGAGAAGATGGGTGTGCAGTTCACGGATGCGGGCTACTCCACGCTGATTTTGCATCTGCTGATGGCGATGGAGCGGCTGAAGGGCACACATGCGATCGAGATGGATCAGGAGTCGCTGTCCGAGCTGCAGGGCCATGAGGTGTATGAGCTCGTCGCAGCTGAGGTGGTGCCGCAGATTGAGCAGCATTTTGGCGTGAAGCTGCCCGCATCGGAGATCGGCTATATCACGCAGCATATTCTCGGCGCACAGAAGCAAAGCCTGCCAGCCGAGGAGCTGATTATCGCCGATCTCGCCAAGCAGATCATCCTGCGCACCGAGCAGGAGCTCGGCCGCCCGCTCCAAATGATCGACCAGATCGTGCAGGGCCTGGTTATTCATTTGAAGCCGGCCATTTACCGGGCGAAGTTCGGGCTGCAGTCCAAGAATCCGCTGATGGAGCAGCTGGAGGCGCAGTACGGATCACTGCTCAATTTGCTGGAGCGGATCGTCAACGAAGTGATGGAGCCGTGGTCGGTCGTATTCGACCGGGATGAGGTCGGCTACATCATGTTTCATATCGGCAGCGGGCTGATTCCGCCGAAGGCCCCGGTGCGCAAGCGCGTAGCGATCGTCTGCGGCTCGGGGCTCGGCACTTCGGCGATGCTGAAGCGGCGGGTGGCGGCGATTTTTCCGCAGGTCGATATTGTGGGTACTTACTCGTATAAGGAATCGGCGGAGATTACGTTGCAGACGGCGGATGCGGTTCTCAGCACGATGGAGATCAGCCATACCCTGCAGGTGCCGTGGATCAAAGTGTCGCCGCTGCTCGATCAGCAGGATCAGAAGCAGATCACAAGCTTCCTTGGCGTGACGCCTTCGGGCGAGTCGGCTGCGGCTGCGGCGGCGGTGCAGGCGGTGAATGATATTTTTCAGGTGGTGGAGCGGAATGCGCATATCCACGACCGGAACCGCCTGCTGGAGGAACTGCTGCATCTGTTCCAGGGCGGGAGCCGCCCGGGGGGTGAGCAGCAGGAGAATGATCACAGCTTAACCGCGCTGCTGCCGCCGGAGTCGATCATGCTCGGAGCTGGGGCGATGCCGTGGGAGGCTGCGGTGCGCGAGGGGAACCGGCTGCTGATGGATCGCGGCATTTCGGACGCCAGGTATGCGGATAAGCTGATCGAAATCATTCAATCCAACAAGCATCCGTTCATTATCGGCGCGGGCGTGGCTTTTCCCCATGTGTATATACCGGAGTGCGTGAAGCGCACGGGCTTCAGCGTGATGACCTTTCGCGAGGGGCTGGCGTTCGGGCCGTCCGGGCAGCCGGTCTGGCTGATGATTACGCTGGCGGCGGTGGATAAGGAGCGGCATGTCGCCGCGCTGGGAACGCTGCTGGACGCGCTGAACGATGAAGCGTTCATGGCGGAATTGCGGCAGGCGCAGGATGCACGGGCGATATGGCAAAGACTGCGGGAGAAGGAGGGCTTATGAAAAAAATCATTGTAGCTTGCAACAGCGGGCTCGGCACCAGCCTGATGATCCGGCTGAATGTGGAGGCGCTCCTGAAGGAATGGGGGCTGAAGGCCTGGGTCGAGCATACGGACGTTTCGTCGGTCGACACCTTCGATGCCGATCTGATCATCGGCTCCAATTATGTGATGGAATCGCTGCAGCTCGCCAAGGACGTCGAGGTGATCGGGCTGGACGATATTACGGACCGCCAGTATTTGAAATCGAGGCTGCTGGACAGCGAGACGTTTAAGCAGTGGCTGGCCGTGTAGGCATTTATATTTTTATAGAGATAGTTATGGTTATAGACAAAGACAAATATTATGACAAAAGCGGGGGTTGCCCATGAACGCAACGCAAATGATCAGCAAGGGGCTGCTCGGGGAACCTGCCCTGCTGCTCGGGTTAATCGCGTTTGTCGGATTGCTGCTGCAGAAGCAGCCGTTCCAAAGGTTGATCCACGGCACGATCAAGACGATGCTCGGATACACGCTACTGCAAATCGGGGCGAACGCCGCCGGGTCTTCCCTTTCCAATTTATCGGCGGTCATCCAGAAGGGCTTCCAAATTATCGGCATCATTCCTCATAATGAGACGATTACCGCGCTGGCGCAAATCAATTACGGCGAGGAAATTGCGCTCATCATGCTGGTCGGCATGATCGTCCACCTGATGATTGCCCGTTTTACGCGGATTAAATATATTTTTCTGACCGGGCACCATATGCTGTTTATGGCTTCGCTGCTGGCGGGGGTGCTGGTGTCGATGTCGATGCCGCTATGGCAGGTAATGGTCGCCGGGGGGATCGTGCTGGCCTTCAGCATGTCGTTTGCTCCGCTGATTACGCAGCCGTATGTTCGGCGGGTTACGGGGAACGACGATTTTGCGATGGGGCATTTCAACAGTGTCGGCTATGTGCTGAGCGGGTTCGTCGCTTCCTGGTTCAAAAAAGGGCCGGAGCCGCCGGAGTCGAAGGGGCTGCAGAAGCTGCGCTCTTTTTTCCAGGATCATATGGTCGTCATTACGGTGTTTACGTTCGTGCTGTTCCTCTTCTCGGGATTATTCATCTCGCCTGGCGGGATTGAGGAAATGTTCTCGGGACGGCATATTCTGGTCGTGTCCTTGATCCAGGCGACCTGGTTCGCGGGGGGCTGCTACGTGATTCTGGCGGGGGTTCGCATGCTGCTGTCGGAAATCGTGCCCGCCTTCAAAGGGATTGCCGACCGGATCGTGCCGGGCGCGATTCCTGCGCTGGATTGTCCGGTGCTGTTCAAGTTCTCGCCGTTTGCGGCGATGATCGGATTCCTGCTCAGCTTCACCGGAGGGCTGGCGGCGATGGTCGTGCTGCTGCAGGTGCAGTATACCGTTATTATTCCCGGGGTGATCCCGCATTTCTTCTCAGGCGGGGCCGCTGGCGTTATCGCTTATAAAATCGGCGGGCGCAAGGGGCTGATCGTATCGTCGTTAATCCACGGGTTTGCGATTACTCTCCTGCCGACTGTACTGATTCCATTGCTGTCGAATCTTGGCTATTTGCGCGCGACTTTTGCCGACAGTGATTTTTCGGTGATCGGGGTGCTCGTGCATGAGTTGTTCAGCTGGTTTAAGTGACTGCAGATTAAGGCCGGTTATCAGGAAGCCTGATTCCATTTCCAAGCGGAGTGGAGTCGGGCTTTTTTGGTGTCTATTTTTTTGCCGGAAGAAGTGGCAGAGACTTGGACTCACAGTGTTGTAAGCGCATCCAATATAATTAAGGCATAAAGAACAAAGGGGGATATACATGATGGGTATGAAAAAATGGATGAGCTCGATCACCGCGCTGACGATGGCTGCTATGCTCTTCACGGGCTGCGGATCTGCAGGCGGCAACAATGCCGCACCTGCGAATAACGGAGGCGGGGACGCCGCTCCAGCGAAGCCGCAAGGCAAGCTGACGGTATATGTCGGATTCCAGGAAGACCACGCGGTAGCCGCGATCAAGAAGTTCACGGAAGATACAGGCATCGAGGCCAGCATGATCCGGATGTCCGGAGGCGAAATTCTCGCGAAGGTTCGGGCGGAGCAAGGCAACCCGCAAGCTGACGTGTGGTACGGCGGGCCAGCGGACACGTTCGTGCAAGCGACAGCGGAAGGGCTGCTGCAGCCGTATACATCGCCGATCGCCGAGAAGGTCGACGCGAAGTATAAGGATCCGGACGGCAACTGGACGGGCATCTATGTAGGGGCGCTTGGTTTTGCTTCCAATAAGGAGTTTTTGGCGAAAAAAGGCCTGGAAGCTCCAAAGACATGGGAAGACCTGCTTAACCCGGCGTTTAAAGGCGAAATCGTCATGGCGGACCCAGCTTCCTCCGGTACGGCTTATACGGCGATGTATACCGTGCTGAAGGTGATGGGCAGCGAAGAGAAGGGCTTCGAGTATCTCAGCAAGCTGCATCCGCAAATCCAGCAGTATACGACCAGCGGCTCCGCTCCAGGACGGATGGTTGGTATGGGTGAGGCTGGCGTAGGAGTTCTGTTCGCACATGACGTGATCAAGTATCAGGAGGAAGGCTTCGACAGTCTGGAGCTGACGATTCCTGAGGACGGAACAGGCTACGAGACAGGTGCGATCGGCATTATCAAAAATACGAAAAACGAAGAGCTTGCACAGAAGTTCGTGGACTGGGCATTGTCTCCGGCAGGCCAAGAGGTCGGCAAAACTGTAGGCAGCTACCAGAACCTGACGAATCCAGATGCGGTAGGCCCAGAGAAGGCTGTGAAGCTGTCCGATATCAACACGATCGACTACGACGTCGTGGAAGCGGGTAAAGAGCGTCAACGCCTGATCGACAAATGGAGTGTCGAGGTTAAGAAATAACTATCAGTTTGATATTCAGAGAGGAGAGAGCTTGAATGAGCGCCATGTTCAAGAGATTCAAGCGCGAGCCGCTCCTGCCGATTCTCATCGTGTTGGTCATGCTCTGCTTACTCGTATTTATCGTCTATCCCTTATTCCAAATTGCAAAATCCAGCTTCGTCGGGTCCACCGGCGAAGTTGGCTTAGAGGGGTATCAGAGAGTGCTGTCCGGGGGCGGGTTGTTCCACGCCCTGGTCAACTCCCTGGTGCTGGCCGTCCTGACGGCGACGTTGTCCACTGCGATTGCGTATGTTTTTGCCTATACGTTTGCTTATGTAAAGGTACCGTTCAAAAAGCTGTTTAACGGCATTGCCATTCTGCCGGTCATTTCACCGCCGTTTGTCATTGCCCTATCCGCCATGCTGCTTCTCGGGAAGCAGGGGCTGATCACCAAGAATTTGCTCGGACTTGAAAATGCGAATATTTACGGGCTGCATGGCCTGGTGCTTGTTCAGACGCTATCTTTTTTCCCGATTGCCTTCCTGACGCTGTCCGGGCTGCTGCGTTCCATTAGCCCTTCTCTGGAAGAGGCCAGTCAGAACATGGGGGCCAGCCGGCTGAAGACGTTCCTTAGCGTCACGCTGCCGCTGTCCGTGCCGGGCATCGCCAACGCGTTCCTGCTCGTGTTCGTTCAATCGCTGGCTGACTTCGGGAACCCGATGACGATCGGGGGGAACTACTCCACCGTTGCCAGAGAGATCTACTTGCAGGCTGTCGGAAGCTATAACTTGCAGGCCGGTGCCGCCTTGGCGATGGTATTGCTGACGGTCACGATTATCGTCTATATTCTGCAAAACTTCTGGGTTGGCAAGAAAAGCTATGTTACTGTAACGGGCAAGCCTACCGGACAGCGGAGAATGATTGAGTCCGGGGCTGTTAAACATGGACTATTCACATTTTGTATGATCATGTCGATTGCTGTTATCGCATTCTATGCTCTCGTACCGATCGGTTCGTTCATCAAGCTGTGGGGCATTAACAACAGCCTGACGCTGGATCACTACAAATATGTATTCTCTATAGGACAGAAGGCGATCAAGGATACGCTGACGCTCGCCATTGTCGCGACGCCGATCGCGGGATTGCTGGGCATGATCATCGCTTTCCTGATTGTCCGCAAACGTTTCTTTGGTAAAAAAGCTTTGGAAATCATCAGCATGCTGTCGATCGCAGTGCCGGGTACGGTCATCGGGATCGGGTATATTCTCGCTTTCAACAAAGCGCCATTAGCGCTGACCGGCACAGGGATCATCATCGTTGCTGCGTTCGTTGTGCGCTCCATGCCGGTGGGCATTCGCTCCGGGGTGGCGGCTCTGCAGCAGATCGATCCGAGCATCGAGGAGGCAGCGACGAATCTGGGGGCGAGCGGCTCCAAAGTGTTCACGAGCGTTGTGCTGCCGCTGATCAAATCCGCTTTCTTCAGCGGTCTCGTCAACAGCTTCGTCAAGAGCATGACCGCGATGAGCGCCGTTATTTTCCTCATCTCGGCCAAGTACAACCTCATTACCGCGTCGATTCTGGCGCAGGTGGAGGCCGGCCGGATCGGCGTCGCCAGCGCCTATTGTACGATCCTGATCCTGATCATGATCGTGGCGCTCATCTTGTTAAACTTGCTTGTGAAATGGATGGGCGGAAAAGAGCGGTCTGCTTGATGAGTGGAGGGTTAGGGGTAGGGTTGATCACTCGGCCCCTTACTCCTTGCTTCGCGGCTATGCTCGCCATTGCCGGTTGGGTTCATCCTTAAGGAGGTATGTTAATATGGCTAAATCAGTCACACTTAAAAATATATCCAAAGCCTTCACGAACGATAAAGGCGAGAAATCCTACGCGGTCACCGGGGTCAACCTGGAGATCGGGCAGGGAGAGTTCGTAACTCTCCTCGGCCCGTCCGGCTGCGGCAAAACGACCACGCTGCGCATGATCGCCGGATTCGAGGACATCACCGAGGGGCATATTTACTTCGGAGACGAAGCAGTGGATCAGATTCCGCCGAATAAAAGGGACTGCACCATGGTGTTCCAATCCTATGCTTTGTTCCCGCATCTGAACGTATTCGACAACATTGCATACGGTCTTAAGATCAAGAAAATGGCCAAGTCAGAAATTAGCTCGAAAGTTGAATCCGTCTTGGATATAATGAATCTACAGGATTATCGGGATCGGATGCCAAATCAGCTGTCGGGCGGTCAGCAGCAGCGGGTAGCGCTGGCCCGGGCGCTCGTCATGGAGCCCGGCGTGCTGCTGTTCGATGAGCCGCTGTCCAACCTCGACGCGAAGCTGCGCCTCGTGATGCGGGATGAAATCCGCCGCATTCAGCAGCAGATCGGCATCACCGCCGTGTACGTAACGCATGACCAGAGCGAAGCGATGAGCATGAGCGATAAGGTCATCGTCATGAATAAAGGAATGATCGAGCAGGTCGGCACGCCTATGGAGATTTACCAGCGTCCGAAGACGAAGTTCGTCGCCGATTTCATCGGAACCGCCAACTTTATGGAAGGCACGGTCAAAGGCACGGAAGACGGCAGACTGCTCGTGGAGACATCTTCGGGTGTGCTGCGGATTCGCCGCGATGGATACAAAACGGGTGACAAGGTGACTGTGGTGATTCGTCCCGAAGCCGTATCTTTGGCTAAAGGCACCCAGCACCAGGGCGTCGTGAAGAAAAGCGTGTTCATGGGGCAAACGCAGGAATACGAAGTGCTGCTCGATGGCCAGTTGTTCCAGATTACCGAGCACAACCCGATCCAGGAGAAAGTCTACTCGGTCGGTACCTCCGTATCGCTGCAGTTTGCGGAGGACGCCCTTCATGTAATTTAACTTCAGCCTGCATCCAGAATCGTTGACATCATGCCACAGAAAGAAGGGGATTGCATGAAAAAAATAGCCATAGGCGGTTTGCTGCTCTCCCTGCTGATGTCACTATTTCTGTCCGCCTGCGGCAAGGAGAATTCGGGAACGCTGACCGTGTATGCCGGACTGTACGAAGACCATGCCATTAAAGCGATCGAGACCTTTCAGAAGCAAACCGGGATCAAGGTGAATTACGTCAGGATGTCGAACGGAGAGATTTTGTCGAGAATTCGGGCAGAGCGAAATTCACCTAAGGCCAGCATCTGGTTTGGCGGGCCGGCAGATACGTTTATCCAGGCCAAGACCGAAGGTCTGCTGGAGCCGTATGTTTCTAAAAATGTCGAAGCCATCCCTCAGGAATATCGCGATCCGGAAGGGTATTGGACGGGCATTTACGTGGGCTCGATCGCCTTTGTCTCTAACAAGACATGGCTGCAGGAGGTCGGGCTGCAGGCTCCACAGTCGTGGCAGGATCTGCTGAAGCCGGAATACCGGGGCATGATCTCCATGGCTGATCCCCGATCCTCGGGGACGGCTTACACCACGTTGGCTACGCTGGTGCAGCTGTTTGGCGAAGACCAGGCTTTTGACTACTTGCGCCAGCTGCATCAGCAGAATGTCATCTACACCACCTCCGGCAGCGTTCCTGGACGTACCGTAGGCATGGGAGAAGTCGGTACGGCCGTCATGTTCTCCCATGATGCGCTGAAGTTCTACAAAGAGGGCTTTCAAAACCTCATCATCGGCTTCCCGACCGAAGGCACGGGCTACGAGATCGGCGCCGTCGGCATCATCAAGGGCGGCCCGCATCAAGAGGAAGCCCGCCAATTCGTCGACTGGGCGCTGACCAAGCAAGCCCAGGAGCTCGGCAAGCAGGTCGGCAACTACCAGCAGCTCACCAACCGCGACGCTATCGCGCCCGAGGAAGCGATCCCGCTGGAGAAGCTAAACGTCATCCCCTACGACCTCGACTGGGCCGGCCAAAACCGCGAGCGTCTGATCAACAAATGGACGACCGAGGTGCTGGGAGTGGGTAAGGGGAAGGATTGAGGGAGTTTCTGGGAATGGGAATATGGTGAGGGAATGAGAGGCTGAAGAGAGGGCCTAACTACAATGTTGTAGTTAGGCTCTATTTGTTGTTTCCTTGATTTTACAAATGGGCTATAATCTTGGGTAATGATGGAGGGTTTTGGGGGAGGGGGATAGATAGCGAGATGAGGATGATTGATGATTATAATAGGGATTCGAATCCCGCTGAAATTGAAAGGTATGCGAAGTTCTCGAAAAAGGAGTTAGGCGAAACTCTCGTAAACCATAAAAACAGTTTAAGGAGCAAGTAGTATGGCAAACCCCAGAGTTTTTGTAAGCTCAACCTGTTATGATTTAGGGGAAGTGCGAGATAGTCTTTACTCATTTATTAAATCGTATAATTTTGACCCGGTATTAAGTGAAAGAGGGGATGTCTTTTACCATCCGGAATTACATACACATGATAGCTGTATAAAAGAAATCGAGAATTGTCAAATTTTTGTGTTAATTATTGGTGGTCGCTTCGGGGGGAATTACATTGCGGATACCTCCCGTTCAATTGTAAATGCTGAATATATTTCCGCAAGAGAATGCGATAAGCCAGTTTTTTGTTTCATCAAAAGAGAAGTTTACGAAGATCATCGGGTCTATGTAAAGAACAAAGGAAATAAAAATATTGCAGAAAAAATAGTATACCCATCTATAGAGAACCAGAAGCATGCAATGAAAATATTTGAATTTATTGACGAAGTTAGACATGTATCGATAAATAATGGAATATTTCCATTTGAATTTGCCAGAGATATTCAAGAAAGTTTGAGAAAACAATGGTCGGGCATGTTTTATGATTTTCTGACAAGTAGAAAATATCAGAGAGAATTAGAAACTACTACGAAATTACTTGATCAACTAACACTTGCAAGTCAAAAAACAGAAGAAATGATCAAAAACATTTATATGCAATATGATAAAGAATTGATGCCAATTCAAGTGATTAATTACCAAGTTGAAGCTAAGCAATTTTTTGAACGAATATTACGTGAATTTAATATAACTAAAATTAAGACAATAGATATTGAATCCTTGGCGGAGGTTCCAAATACAATTTCCTGGTTCGAATTTTTAGAGTCTACTGGAACCTTTATCTACGAGCCAGGTCTTGTCGGAGAAGATTCCAATGGAAATGAAATTTGTGAAGACGTGTTATTTATTAATGGTGGTGTTGGAATAGGAATAGGAGGCCCATCATTTTCAAACAAAAGGAAAGAGAAGATTAAAAAAATTGAGGGGCTATTTGATGCATATTTGAAGTTGAATAAAGAACAGAGATTAACGCTTTTAAGAGAATTTGCATCAGAGGATATTGAGGTCTTTTAATACCATTTTAAATCATTTAAAACAAGAGCTTCGCCTAACACCATATACACGCTTCGGCATGAGCCACGGTACGAATCGACGTAGAAGACTGGGGAGAATCAGCAGGACACATTCATCCCCTTAAGATAAAAACTCCTGATGGGGAAGGAAGTCGAGATTATAAGAAAGTAAGGTGAAACATCAAGAATCATATTAAAAGAAGGGGATATAATTGAATCATAAATATTATAAGTATTTAAATCAACAACATCATGATATAACCATATGGCGCTATATGGACTTTAGTAAATTTTTGTCGATTATAGAATCAGGTTCATTATTTTTAACAAAAGTAAATAAAATGAGTGATCTTCTTGAAGGAAAGTATCCTATGAAGACAAGGCAATCGTGGGAAAGAGCACATATGCATCTTCCCCAGTTTTTAAGAGATATTATAATCGAGAATCAAACTGAGAATTATAAAAGTCTCAGTGAAACCACATATATAAGTTGTTGGAGAGCAGATGATAAAACATCTTATCATATGTGGGATGCATACACGAAAGGAATTGATGGTATTGCAATTAAATCAACAACTAAGCGTTTGCATGGAGGTCTATTTAAATTTAGAGCTGAAATAGGGTTGCCGGTTCATATAGCCAAGGTATTTTACGTTGATTTTAATAAGGATGCTAGTGCAAATGATTTGTTAATCTATCAATTTATTAATAAGTCTAAGGATTATCGGCACGAAAAGGAATTTAGAGCAATATTAATGGAAGGGCTTATTCCAACAACTAATTTTAATAGAGAAGCTTTAAGAATTAATCATGAAAATGGTATTGGATACCCTGTTGATATTAATTTGTTGATTGATGAAGTTCACATCACTCCATTTGCGTCAAAGGATTATAAAAGAAATGTTGAAGAATTATTATTGAAATATAATATTAACAAACCAGTTTTTCAAGATGAAGTAATTGATATTTATTGAAGGCATTACAATGAGTGACTCCATGCAACACTATATTCACGCATCGAGCCTAATGTCGGCCGGCAGGAGGCGGTTGGCAGGGAGGACTCAATGAATTCGATTCAAACCTAACATTGTATTTACACTGTGGACCGGCCCTGCTAAAGTATTTGAGATGTTTTAAGGAAGTATGAAAAGGAAAAGTGCTGAGGTATAAAACAAAGGAATAATAGACACACCGTATTTTTTGATACCGAGAGGGGTATAAAGATGAATGATACAGTTCAAAAATTTTCAGAATTTGATAAAGATAGCTTTTTAGATGCGGTAGAATCATTAAAGAAATATAGAAGAGCAGACTTGATTGATGATAGGGGGAGAAATTTATTAGATGTCCTCTATACAGACTTACTTCCTAACGATCATATTCTTAAAAAATCCCTAAGAGACAATACTACTTTTTTAATAGGGAGAAAAGGTACGGGGAAATCAACAATTTTTTTGAAAATGGAAAGAGAATTAAGAAAAAAAAGAAGTTTCCTACCGTGTTACATAGATGTAAAAACCGTTTTTGAATCTTCTCAAACACAATTAATTAATTTGGATTATTTAAAGGATCAACTTAATCCAGAAGCATTGTCAAAATACTTGATTGAGAGAACATTTATACAAAATATACTTTTAGAAATCACTAATGAAATAAGTAAAAGGTCCACTTCTTTCTTTGAGAAGATCGCAACTAAATTGTCAATAAGTAAATCAGAGGGAGTAAAGCAAAATTTATTAAATTTAAAGCAAAGAATAGAGGATAATGAATTTTTAAAAGAGATTGAGATTCCAATATTTCAACAAAGAGATGTTATACAAAGGAAAAGAGATCAGGATACAACACAAAAAACATTAAAGATTGGTTCCTTAGAGTTTAGTAAGAGTAAAACAATTGGAACAGCAGAAACAAGAATAAAATCAGATTCTGGAATTGAACTATCAAGAAATAGTGTTAATTCATTAGATGTTGAAAATGGATTCTCTGATATATTGTTAAAGGTATTTCAAGTAAAAGAGGTCATAACTGAAATTAAAGATATACTTAAAGTAATCGAAATTAAACATTTATTCGTGTTATTAGATGACTTATCAGAAATTGATGATGATTCTATTAAAACATTTGTTGATACTATTATTGCACCACTTAACAATTGGTCAGAAGAATTTATTAAATTTAAAGTTGCAGTTTATCCAAATCGGATTCATTATGGAAAAATTGATCCAGGAAAAATTGATACAATAAACCTTGATTTCTATAATTTATATTCTGAATTTGATAGAAATAAGATGGAAGAGAGTGCTATAGACTTCACCAGGAGATTGATTGAAAAGAGAATTAAACATTATACTGGAAAAAATCCAGATTACTACTTCGATACATCTAAAGCCGAGATTACCGAGTATTATGAGTTGCTTTTTCAAGTATCAATGAATGTACCTCGAATCATAGGATATATTTTATCATATTGCCACCAAAACAGATTAATATTTGATAAAACAATTACCAAGAATGATATTGAAGTAGCGGCGCAAAAATATTATTTAGATAAAATCAAGCCATTTTTCTTTACAACAACATATTCTTTGATGTCAATTGATGAGAAAATATCTATTCTTCAATTAAAAGAACTAGTAGAAATACTTGTACAGAAGCTAAGTGATGTTAAAAAAAGGATACAAATAAAGGAACTTAAAGGATCAATTTACTTACAGAATTACCCGTATTCAAGTCATTTTTATTTTGACCCAAGAATGGAAAAGTTCTTGAGTACATTAGAATTAAATTATTTTATTAGTAAATATTCTGAGCAGAGTGACAAAGATGGTAAACAATCTTCTGTATATTGTATTAATTATGGATTAGCAATGGATAGTAACTTACTGTGGGGGAAGCCAAGAGGCTCAGCCTATAGAAAGTATTTTATTGAAAGACCCTTTAATTTTAATAGATATATAGAAGAATTTTTAAAAAATTCAAAGAAAATTCATTGTGTTAATCCCGAGTGTAATAAATCATTTAACATGTCAGACTTACCTTTTATAGAATTTAATAATAATAAATGCAATGTGTGTAGCTCCCCTGTTATTGTTGAATCAATTTCTGACAGTATCTTGGAGGAAATTAAGGATATTGATTCAACCAAACTTCTTCCTCCTCAAGAGATGAAAATTTTGTTTGAATTATCAAAATCTGATGAATTTAGATTAGCAAGAGATATTGCAGAAGAGTTAGATTATCATTCTAATTTAGTTGCAAGAAGAGGTAAAATACTCGATGAAAAAGAAAAATTAATTGAACGTAAAAAAGACACTAAACCTTATAAGTATAGGATAACTAAGAAAGCAAGAGATATATATTTTAAAGAATAGATATTATTTTCTTATTGGCCCTTTAAAGAGGGCTTTATTATTTGAATAGTGATTTTGAACTTTTATGTTCTTTATTTATTCTATGTAATTGTAAGTGGCCAATAAAAACAAACACAGGACGATCTATGATAAGAGAATCTAAGTCCTCGCTCCCGAGGAAGCGAATCCCACTGGAGAAGCTGATGTTATCCCCTGTAACCTCGACTGGGCTGGTCATAACCACGAGCGTTAACAAGTGGAATTAGATTGTGGGTAAGGGAAAAGACTGAGTGAGGATATGGTGAGGAAATGAAAAGACCTCTATTACAAGTGGGCTATAATCATGGGGGATAATCGGTGTGGGAGAGAGGTATAGCGAGGGAAATTTGAATGTATTTATATAAATGAGACAATTTCACCTAACGTTATATTCACGCATCGGAGCTTAACGGCTCCTCGGTCCGAGAGAAAGTGACTGGCAGGTGAAGCAGGCAGGTTCAGAGGATATTCGCGCCGACATTGTGCCCTACTGTTGCTCGCTTAAGCCGGTGGGACGTTGTGAACGGAAATGTCAGCTGAAGTCATTGCAATGCTGCATAAGAAAGGGATGGAACAATTGATCATTTGGATTAACGGAGCATTTGGATCTGGAAAGACAACTATAGCTTACGAATTGAATAGAAGAATTCCTAATTCGTTTGTATATGATCCCGAGAATGTAGGATATTTTATTAGAAAGAATATCCCTAAAGAAATTTTGAAAGACGATTTTCAAGATCATGTTATATGGAGAGAGATTAACCATTCAATTCTACAGACAATAAATACTGAATTCCCTGGCATAATAATAGTTCCTATGACAATTGTTAATCCTCAATATTTTAATGAAATAATAAATAATTTAAGATCGAATGGATTCGAGGTTAAGCATTTCACTTTACTTGCAAACCGTGAAATACTACTTAAACGACTGAGAAGCAGGGGGGATAACAAGAACTCTTGGCCTGCAATACAAATTGAAAGGTGCATTTCCAGCTTATCTCGGGACATGTTTAGGATACATATAAATACGGATAGCTTAACACTAGAAGAAATTATTGAGCGAATTGCAAGAGAGAGTAATATCGAGTTACAACCAGATAATAGAGGAATCATAAAAAAGAAAATAGATAGATTTATGACCCAAATAAAACAAATAAGAATCTAAAAGAGCATTTGAAAATATAGTCAAGGAAGGCAAGACTTCATATAACACATTAGAAGGATTTCGGGAAGCAGAAGCAGCCGGATCACACCTGGTATTTGCCAGGCGAAAATGTTATACGATAGGGTGAAGATAAAAAGAAGAGGGCCACAGGCCCTTATTTCATTTGAATATGTAATTCGTTAAAAAGATATAGTGCATCTTTAAAACCTTGTAGATATATTTTACTTTCCAAAACAGTTTGTAATGAAGTTAGGGCATCTTCATAAAGAAATAGGGTGTGTTGAAGGTTATCGGGAAGCGTGTCTCGAATTATTTTTAGATACTGCTCACATTCAGAAGAAAACTGTTTAAGATCCGAGTTGGAATATAGTGTCTTTATACGATTACGAATTAAAGGATCAGCTAAAACATCTAAGGATTCTATCAATGATCTTCCCTCCCTTCGTTAACTCTATAAGGTTATTATATACCTCTTTAAGGTTAGTTGTAAAGGTGAATTTTGACTCTGTAAGGTGAAATGATGACTTCTAATTGATAAAAATGATTTTGAGAGATAATATATTGATCATAGGAGGGGATCTGTTTGATAAAATGTAATATTAGAGTTCTAATGGCTGAGCACCGAATTGATGATATAACAGAGTTGATGGAAAAATCAGGACTGAGTCGAAATTCGATTAACAAACTATATAAAGAAATAAATATTGAAACGACAAAATTAGAAACACTATTAAAGCTGTGCGATACATTTGAGTGCAAACTATCAGATTTAATTGAATATACACCTGATCAGTAAAATCATTAAATGATGTGGTATACTCATAGAAGACCACGTCGTAACAATCATCTTACGCTACGGGACATTCGCCCCTTGTTAGTCAGATGCGAAAGCATAGTAAAATATCCAAACAATACACGCCCGGACCTAAGATAAGAGCCTCTAAGGACGGGGCGTGTCGTAGTTTCTAGGAACATTAAAGATCTTGATAAAACTCAAACTAAGAATGGATCGAACAACTACCATCTGCTCTCACCAACCGTGATGCCGGGGTGCCCGAGGAAGCCATCCCTTTGGAGAAGCTAATGTCATCCCCTACGACCTCGACTGGGCCGACCGAGCGCCTGAACAATAATGGATGACCGAGGTGCTAGGTTTAGGCAAGGGGAAGGATTGAGGGAGTTTTTAGGTGATGGAGGGAGAATTGAAGACATTAGAGAGGGCCTAACTACAATGTTGTAGCTAGGCTCTTTTTGTCGTTTCCTTGATTTTACAAATGAGCTATAATCATGGGTAATAATGGGTGGTGTGGGAGAGAGGTATAGCGAGGAAAGATGATAGGGATTAGGGACACGAATTTCGCAAAATGAAAGGGAATATGAAATTCATGAATGTACTTGATAATAGCGTGTTGGTGAAGGGCCGAAAAATTGCCTAATATCTATTTTTATGGAGGTTCATAGATGTTTATATCTAAAGAACAAAGAGAAAAAATTAAATTACTAAATAGTTTGTTAGGGATGAACCATCGAAGTAAACCATTTGATTTTAATAATACTGAAGATCTAATTGAAGCAGTAGAGTTAGTAACCGCTGAATTTGTAGATATGGTTCAATATTGGGGGAAAATTAGTGATTTGAACTCAAGCTTTGATGAAAGCATTGAACATTTTTATCCAGCGAATTGGTTTGGTATCTCTCAAAGTGGTACAACAAACGATGAAGATATTGATAATGCAATATTAGCTATAAATAAGGCAGAAGATGCTTTAAGAGTTTTACTTGATAGGGCTGAAATTAAGTGCAATGAAATCTGGAAGTATTTATTTACTTCCAAACAAAATGAAGTGATACGTCATTTTATTGAAGAGGAAACGTTAAATTTAATTGACATTCAACTGTTGTATAAGATATTGGACAATGAAATAGTCGAAATAGTGATTGAAATGGATTATGACGGAAACATCCAAAATTCAACACGTAACTTTGCTAAAGCACTAGTAGGTAGATTTAAATAATTTGATGTATTTATATGGATTAGACAATTTCACCTAATATTATATTCACTCATCAGAGCTTAACGGCTCACTGTCCGTGAGAAGCAGAGAAGCAGCTTCAGCGGACGTATCCGCATCGATCGTGGCCCTCCCGTTGGTCACTTAAGTCGGTGGGATGTTGTTAATATAAGGATTCTATGTAAATTGTCCAAAAGAATTAATGAGGTATATATAATGGATGAAAAAAATATTATTAATGAATTAATAGAGCAAGTACCTGATGATATTAAAGAGAAAAGTTTGGCTGGTGCTGTTTCTGTACTAGGAATTTTATTAAAAGAACCATTAATTGAGGTTGGGCATTTATTACAAGATAAGATTAAAGCAAAAAGATACTCTAATATGATTGATATTATTGCTAGAGCAAAAGATAAGTTGGGCAAGAAAGGCGTTTCACTAAATGAACCTAGTCTAAAAGTTATTTTACCATTACTTGAGAATAGTTCATTAGAAGATGATGAGGGTTTGAAGGATAAATGGTCATCACTGCTTAGGAATGTTCTTGATGAAAGTAAAGCTAATGATCCTCATTTATCATTTGTGAATATATTAAATGAACTTACTCCAAAAGAAGCACAAATTCTTGATTACTTGTATAAAAACTATGGAGAAAATAGCTTCGATGTGTTTGAATCAGGCTATCTTATTGAATCTGAGTTTGGTATTGATTTTGAGAACTTCAAAGTTTATCTGGATAATTTTATCAGACTTGCAATCGTAGAAAACATCCTTGATAGAGAACTTCGCGATTTCTTGAGAAATAATAAAATATATGTAGAAGAAACTAGAGAAGAGTACTTTAGAACGTTTGATGTAGTTAGTAAGGAATTTAATATTAATGGAACTAATCTCAACTTTACATACTTGGGTAAAGCGTTATTGGAAGCATGTGCTTTGTAGTGGAGAACTTCACATAGCACGGTATCTTGCTGTAGGGGTCCAGCTCTCCTCCTTACCATTATTGAAGAAAAAAACAGACTTTTTGAAGGGTATTTCGAAAAGGGCATTAATATCATCTAACACTGTATTCACGCATCGGGGCTATCGCCCCTCGTTATCAGATGTTTAATCATGAAGAAACTCAGATAACAAACGCCTCAGTCTAAGAAAAGAGCTATCTAAGACTGGGGCATTTCGTGAATACAAGAATGTTATATGAAATATCCAAAACATTCTGTAGAGGAGTTTGGGAATGATTAATCAATTCTCAAAAAGCCAAAAACTTCAAAGTATATTAAGCATAATAGAAGCAGAACCCACATTTTACTCTGACGAAGAAATAATTCAGTGTGTAGATAAATTCCTGCCAAGCTACAACTGTCAAGGAGCTGCTACAGGATATTTCTCTATTATTTCACATCTCTGTTACTACAGGCCCGATCTTGAAATCCCATTAATGAAGATTGCATTGAAACCATTATATTATCTTGGAATTGAAGATCCAGGCATTGCTATTAAATGGGTTCAAGCCTATGTAAGTGAGATGAACAACAATGATTATTATACATCTAAACAAGGAAGGACATGGATTACAAGTCACTTGAAAAATAAAATTGGAATCATTCCAAGGATTTTTAAAGAAATAGAACTTGAAGATAATGTTGAATAGAGTAGCTGAAATAGCGTAGTAAACGAGAAAAGATAAAACAGAGAGGGTATCAAAAAAAGTCGCAAGTGGAATAGAAGAGGGGAAGGCCGCATTTTGAGTGTTTAATTCGAAGAGTCCGGATACATCAAATAACATTATACTCAAGCACCTGGCATTCGGCTCTCCTCCGGCAGAAGGACGTTGGAAGGCATCGAGTAGCCGGACACCCCCGACTCCGTCGGACGTCGCGAACACCGGAAATGTTAGACGAAATTCCTGAAGGCAAAGCTCAAAGACATCTAATTTATTTAGTTAAGGGTGGTTTAATGAATTTTCATATTCGATCTCCACTCGTGGAGACAACACAACTATATAGATATATGACTTTTAACCAGTTTGTTTCTTTAGTTGAACAAAGGAAATTCTACCTGACTAGAATTCAAAATTGGGAGGACACTTGGGAATTACCGAGCTTTTCGATTCCTACCAAGATAGAAACTGGAGAAATCACATACGATAGCAAAATGGGTGAAAAATATTTGTATGGTTCTTGCTGGACTAGATTAGGTGAATCTGATGCGATGTGGAGAATATATGCCCCACAAAGAGATGGCATTATGATTAAAACCACAGTAAAAAAATTTGAAACCTTAGAACAGCTTTCAAATGGATATATATCTACTGTTTACTACTATAATGACCTTTTAGATGGATTAGGAAAGACATTGTCAGATCGCGATTTCAGGCGCCCATATAGTTTGGGATTGATAAAAAGAGAAGCATTTTCTCATGAAAATGAGGTGAGATTTCTATACTATGATAACCCTATTGCTAAACTTGCAGAAAAACTAGAAAATGATCCCACATTAGATTTGTCTCAACCAGATGAATATCCTGACTATGTATATTCCTCATTTAATCCAATCGATTTTATTGAGGGAATTACCATTGACCCAAGAGCTGAAGAGTGGCTTGTAAATACGATAATGATGTATTCTAAAAGAGCAGGTTTCAAAATTAACCCGCAAAAATCCAAGTTATATTCGAAAGATGTATATGGAGAGACAGGGTATCATTTTGTTAGAAGGACTTTATAAGATTGTATACATATACTTGTAAGCACCTCTATGTAATTTCTTCTAACACTGTATTCACGCTGCATTGCTATCGCCTTGTGGCTGTCGGATGTATAATCGTGGAAGAAGCCCAGACAACAAACGACCCAGCCTAAGATAAAAGCTATCTAAGGCTGGGTCGTTGCGTGAGCACCTGAACGTTAGCTGAAATTAACATAAGGGAAATAATATAGAATAAAATCCCTTAAAAAAATATTAAGTAAGGAGAGACAATATATGAATATAACAGGATCTTACAAGGAATATTATAATGACGCACTTAAGCAGGTTTTAGTAGATCTTGAAGATGAAAAGAATCATGAGAATGTACAGAAATTAATAGAAGAATTTTTAACAAAAGCTACACCAATTATCACTGAGTCCCTTAAGAAATCACAAGGGGAAATGTTAGAGGATCATAGGTTACTTCGAAGTGAATTTGAAGCTAGATTAAACCGAAGGTGGTCTAAGCCACTTGCACTATTAGAGTCACTAATTATTATCTCACTTGAAAGTGGTGAGGCTTTTTACCATGAATGTAATTCTATTGCAACGACCGAATCTAATTTAGTATTTGAAGTCCTTATTAAAATTCATGCAAGAGCCTGTCAAATATCATGTGAAATATTGGCTCTATTACGAAGTGGTTTTGCTGATGGAGCTTTGTCCAGATGGCGGACATTACATGAACTATCAGTTCTTTCATTCTTCATTTGCCAGCATGGGGATGAGATTGCTCTAATGTATTTAGAATATGAATATATTGAAAGATACTATGAAATGAAAGAATATGTAAAATATGCGTCTAGGCTTGGCCATGATGAGCTTAATCAAGAAGATATCGATAATTTAGTAGAAATAAGAGAAGAACTTATAAATAAATATGGTAGTGATTTTGAAAAATCCTACGGATGGACAATGAAAGTATTAGATAAAAAGAATAGAAACTTCAAGGGTGTAGAAGAAAGTATTAACTTAGATTACTTAAGGCCATATTATAAATTAGCATGTAATTACATACATCTTGGACCCAAAGCTAGTTCACATTCATTAAGTATAATCGAAGGTAGAAACGTATTGTTAACAGGTTCATCGAACTATGGCTTAGCAGATCCTGGACAGAATACTTGCCTTTCATTAACGCAGATTACGACATGTTTATTAACATTATATCCTTCGTATGAACGATTATTAACTTGTAGAGTTATGGATGCATATCTCGAAGAAGCAAGTGAGTTATTTGTTGAGGTACAAAAACAAATTGAAAAAGAGGAGGAATCGGATATTGAAGAAAATGTATATGAATAGATTAATATATATTCTATTGTAAGTATTTAAATTTTGTAATTCAAGAAGTTGTAGACATCAGCCAATATGGTATTCACGATACAGGGCTATTACCGTTAACAGATGTATATTCATGAGCTCTGTCGACAACATTCAGGCAGAAAACTCAGTGAGCCTAACCGCGTCGTGGCCGGCCCCAGAGCCTTAAGATTTTCGAGTTCGTAAAAATAAAGACTGAGAATTCAGAATCCTAAAACCGATGCTAAGAGCTGACGCTCTTAGTTCAGAGGAAAATTCTGAGATGCAACAAATCAATTTCATTAAGATTAATATATTTATGAAAAATCGACGTCATGTATTCATAATCGTTATTAGAAATACTTCATTAGAAATACTTCAAATGATTAAAAAACAATAGAAGGGGTGGGTGGTCCATTATGTCAGCCGATTTGATAAGATTGTTAAATTCAATAGGAAAAAGTGTATTTGTAGAGTACTACGAAGTGTTTTCAAATAAAAGTATGAGTAATGAAGAAAAGATATTGAAATTGCCGAAGGAGCGTAAGATTACAGGCTCTCGTACTATGATCACCTGTGCAAATAGAATATTTGAATATGGATTAGAAAAAGAAGCACTAAAAATTATAGTCAATTCACGTATTGAACAAGAATCGATTGATAAGGCAAGATACCTATTAAGAGAGTTATCTTAAAAAAGCATATTCGAGAGGCGGAGGAACTCCGTCTGTCGGTCTAGTTTGTTTCTTTGCGATAAATATGATAGTGGTGAGCTGACTGGAGCCACAGAGGATGAAGATTGGATTATTAATGCACAAGAGATTCTGATTAAATTTGAAACTACAAGTACGACAATAACTTGTACAGAGGCTTAGTCCGTCGGATCCGGTGGCTTGCGCTCCCTTAAGCCTCTCGGGTTCTAGATACAACAATTGAAATCCCCAAAGCATAAAGGAGAGATTCGAGTGTCGTTGGTACATGATAATGAAGTACTATCCTATGAAGTAGACTTGAGAAGAGAGAAGATCATACTTCATACATTGTATGATAGTAGAGGATTGATTGAGTATACAGATGTTAACTTTGATGGTGTCCTATGTCATATGTTTGAACATCAACTACAAGGCAGTATCATACTTGATATTAATGACTATGAACTGGAACTCTTCTTTAAAAACAAAGAAAACATAAAACTACTTGATAAAAACAAGGATTACGGGTGGCCATTGATTTATGATAACATTGATCAATTCAAAGAAAAGTTGAGACAAGCTGAGTACAAATACATAGTAATTATGTCTGCTTACGGATTAAATGGATGGGTACTGGCCAAGGATTATAAAATACAAGTGAAGCAAAAAGAAGAAGTAAAAGATTAATGGGGGGAATTTGGTGGAGCCTCAAGGGAGGCATAGACATTAAATAACATTGTTTTCACGCATCGGGTCTCTCACGAGTTCCTCGGTTTTAAAAGGGATTTTCGAGGAAGTGTGGTTAGGCAACAACCTTTTATTATCTAACCGTATAGCGGCAGGCCCTTTGAGCCTTAAAGTAGTACAAGAACGTTACAGGAAATTTACTCTAAAAGAAAAATATGAACAAAAAGTACCTTTTTTTTCATAGTCGGATAAGCATTGTAAGTGATGGCATAGTTATGAAGAATGAAGAGTGTAACAACATGTCATTACAAAAGAACGGAGGAGTTACGGTGAAAATGCAGCTTCAAGAAAGTTTACATGTCGAGCTGAAAAATGCAATTTGTTGTCATTATAACGAACTTATAACTAGGTGCGGCAATGACACAATATATGGGTATTCCATATTTACAGACGATTGTGTCAGTGGCATTGGACCTGTGGTAATAAAGCAAGACTGATTAAAGCTAATAAATCAGACCCTTTATACAATTACTATAGATACGGCGCTGTTGAGTGGAGCGAATGGGACGATTTCGGAATGTTTAATAAAGTGAACAAAATTATTAAGAAATATCATGAAACCGTCGAAGATGACTTTAACATGCGGGTAAAAACACTGTTAAAAGAATCGTTAAATGTGTAATCAAACTTGAATCTGAGGGATTGTTTGGAGACAGAAATGATAATCGATTTATTGTCATTTGGTAAGTGATTCATCGAACGAAATCATGATTGAATCAGTTCGAGAGCTTAATACATTAAAGGTATACGAAGAATATGCTTCAGAATTTGCTTAAGGATGAATATAAGTAATTTGAGGAAGAGCGTACTTCCTGTAATGCAATACAAAGCCTGGGGTTAGCTCTTGGTTTGCAAATAGAGTTTAGAGATGCGAGTCTATAAGCGTTACATGAAATATCGGTAATAATCAATCAATCTTAGGAAGAGACGGAAGTATAACTATGGAGGCATATACTGAAATATCTTTTTATTTACCATTTTTTGATTTAATAGATGATACAGATGAGGCATCTAGTATTGAAAAGTTATTTAGACAATTTAATATCAATCTTGATTTAACGGAATTATATAATAAATATAAATCATATGGCGAAGGGGCTGATAGTGTAGGTAAGGGGGATGTTCTTGTATTTTTTAAGAGAGACGATAAGGAAAGTTTTATATTAATAGATTTGTTTCATGATTTTACTGATCAGTACAATATGGTGAAATTAGGAGTACGCAGTTCTATTAAAAGTTTTGAGGAAATAAAGGACGCAATATATAGTATTTACTCAAGAGCAGAAATTAAAAGTAAAATAAACGAGAGTAGTAATTTATTGAAACAGGAAATATTTGATTATCCCAAAGAGATTCGTTATGGAGATCAAACGTACATAAAAAACATCCTTTACAACACTATCTAAAATATTCACCCCCATCAGTAATAAAAATACAGGAAAAAATAGAGCCTAAAGGCTCTTAAGTCTTTGACATATGTAATTCATTAAAAAGATATAGTGCATCTTTAAATCCTTGTAGATATATTTTACTATCTAGAATTGTTCGTATTGAAAATTGAGCGTCTTCATAAAGGAATAGGGTATGCTGGAGGTTGTCAGGGAGAGACGCTTGAAGGGTCTGTAAGTATTGCTTAGATTCATTTGATATTTCTTTGAAATAAGAATTATGTTTTGTAAGTTCACTGTATAATGATTCCAATCGCTTACGAATAAGCGGGTCAATTAATATCTCTAAAGAATCTCCCAATATAACACCTCCTAAATTCCATTTATACTTACGAATTAAAGTTTAACTTATTAAATATTATTTTAACATATTGAATTTATGTGTCAAGAGAACATAAATATATTTTTGATTAGGCGAAGATTGTTTAATATAATTGAAGAAAACTTCAACTAATCTGAGAGGGAACTGGCAATGATAAGTTATAAACCATTACAAAAATTGCTGATAGATCGGGATATAAAGAAACAGGAGTTATTAAAAATGACAGGGATCTCATCAGCAACGATGGCTAAATTGAATACAAACGAATATGTTTCTCTAGAAGTCATTGATAAAATTTGTGCAGCGTTGGAATGTCAGCCTGGTGATTTATTGGAGCATATTCCTGAACATAAATGAAGAATGGAATAGAGCGTGGAATGATTTTGCAATAAGAGTTGTTAAAAAATATTCATACAAACACGCCCCGGCCTAAGATAAGAGCATCTAAGGATGGGGCGTGTCGTAGATTCTAGGAAGGTTATTTTAAGATCTTGATAATCCCAAACTAAGAATGGATCGAACAACTACCAGCAGCTTATCAACCACGACGCCGTCGTGCCCGAGAGATCCATCCCGCTGGAGAAGCTGAACGTCATCCTTGCATTTGAGGAACTTGAAAAGTGCTTGATCATCGTCGATCTTTGTTGGATGTGCTTTTTCTATCCGCATATGGTCGAGATTATCGTATCCACCAACGAGTTTTATATATTTTCATAGCGTTAAACATAAGGTTATATTTAGATGTCACTTTGATTAAGGCATAGTATTCTGCGTTGTTAAATTCGTAGTACTCAGTGAACTCTTGCATTGTGTTACGCTTAATTGTAGTAAATTGAGTCGGATTTTGCTATGTTATAGACTACTAAACTTATAAAGGAGTCCATATGAGTAGAACACTTGATGAATTACAAAAAGAAATCATTTTTGAAACAAGAAAAGGGTTCCCAATTTTGCTGTCTGGCGTAATTGTCTTTTTGATTTTCACCTTTATGCCTTTAGTTTTTCCAATAGAAGCTGTGCGTTTAATTTGGATATTTGGCTTAGGTGCCATTTTTCCTTTTGGAATTCTAATTAGTAAAATTCTTGGTGTTAATTTACTTGCTACCGGTAACCCTGTAGGTACTCTAGGAGGAATAGTTGCAGCTCCGCAAGCTTTTTACATACCTGTATTTATAATTGTGTATATGAACATACCTGAATACCTTCCCTTCACCATCGGTTTACTTGCAGGCTCTCATTTTCTTCCTTACATGTGGATTTATAAAAGCAAAGCTTATTTATTTGTTACTTTAGGTACCTGTTTTTCTTCCCTAATCTTAGGTGGATTCCTTGTCGATCAAGCATTCACTCTTGTACCTTTAGCAATAGCTATTGTGTATGGTATTGGTACTTTTTTAATTATTAGAGAACTTAAAGCTAGTCCTGTTTAATCACCTTTTATTAGGTGGTTTTTTATTTAAAAGAAGAGATTTCTACATATATATAGTTTTGGCCTTATATGCCTTTGCTCTTGCGCCCTCGATCGGTCCGAATCCGTCTCAACCGTTTTTCCGCCTCTTCTGCCGATTTTGCGTCTATAGCCGCCTGGTCCTTACAAACCGTTGTTCTGATTCCGTTATAAATATGGAGGATTGCTACAAACGTGTATTCCTTCACTTCTCCTTCCTTATCCGGGTATCCAAAGAGATTCGTTATGGAGATCAAACGTACATACAAAACATCCTTTACAACACTATCTAGAATTTTACGTGTTCTGCCCGAAGTGGATATCAGAGAAATAGATCAGGCATTAGATGAAATTGATAAACTATTGTTCAGTTTACCACTTAATAATAAAGGATATAGAGTTTCTATTACATTCGGAAAGTATAGACCAGAGTATGAGAGAAGGATATCATCATTAACAATATTTTTGATCAGAGTAAAGAGCCTACGAAATGTCATGTTAATTATGAAAACTATTCATTATGTGACAAGTATAATAAGGAGTAATTTAGTATGCATATCTACGAAGGCGCTGACATCCTATAACACCGTATTCATGCTGCGGAATGAACAATCAGAAAATTGGACATTTATCTTCACAACCTGGTGCATTGTTAGTGGGGCCGCAATTGACGCGGCTGCTCAAATAATTACAGAGCAGCCGCGTCAATTGGTGATGTTCGGAAAGCTGCTAAATCCGCTTTCCGGCCAAAGATCCCCCAATTTTCTTCGGGGACTTCGTGAATGATGATATAGACGGGGATGAGATCAGAAGTGCCGAGTTGCCGTCCGAAAATTGTGCTAGCTCCTTCGACCAGCCTCATTTTGGCGTCGCTGTCTAAACCGCCCTCAATGACAAAGATCTGCACGCTGACAACATTCGTTGTCGCTTCTTCTTCTCCCATAAAAACGGTATCCTGATCGTAAAGATTAAAATAGGTCCAAACCGTACTTTTGACGAAGGGTGATTTTGGCAAGGATTCGCATTCAAGCGCAAAATCTGTAAGTTCTCCGACAATTGATTGCCGTGCCTTCAAATCGAACGCAGCTTCAGGTGCGTGAACAATAATCATTGGCATTGTAATATCCTTTCCTTAGACATATTATGAGGCCGCCGCGTCTCTACTCAGCGGCTTCCGCCAAATAGAAGGAAGGTGCTTTGCGGCCATTACTAGCGATCAGATGTTTTGGCCACCCGAGACCTCGATTCTCTGCGCATTAACCCAGCGATTGTCGGAACCGAGTAAGCTGGCGACTGCGGGACCAATGTCGTCGGGTACGCCGACACGACCAAGGGCAACCATCGCGGCAAATGTGTCATTGTAAGCAGGCGTGTCGCGTACAGCACCGCCTAGAAAATCGGTTTCGATTGCACCAGGTGCAATGGTATTAGCGGTGATACCGCGATGACCGAGTTCTTTGGCCATATAGATGGTTAGAATCTCGACCGCTCCCTTCGCCGCAGAGTAGGCGGAGAATCCGGGATAAGATACACGAGTGAGACCTGATGAGAAATTTACAATACGGCCACCATCTGCAAGAAGCGGCAGAAGGGTCTGAGTTAAGAAAAACACGCCTTTGACGTGCACATTGAACAGGCCGTCGAACTGAGCTTCTGTTGTTTCGGCGAAGTCTATCATTTCTCCGTGGCCGGCATTGTTTACCAGATGATTGAAAGTGGGGCTATCCCAAGTAGAATGCAAGGTCGAACGGACTGTCTCAGCAAAGGCCGCAAAGCTGGCGATGTTTCCAACATCGAGTTGTAGAGCGACTGCTTTACGCCCCAGAGCTTCGATTTCAGCAACAACAGACTTTGCTTCTTCTGCTTGGCTGCGATAGGTCAGGATGACATCACCGCCATGACGCGCAATACTGATGGCAGTATTGCGACCAAGTCCGCGGCTGCCGCCAGTGACGATTGAGATATTTGTCATTGTCAACTTCATCCTCTCAATAAACGTTATTAAATACACCGTTATCATAAAATATAAAGTTCACTTGAAGTCAAGAATTTTTTGGTAAAATAATAAGTATATAATTGAGCAGAGAAATTCTTAGAAATTCTTTGTTTTAATCATATTTACATCGTTATTTACAGCAAAAATACGGCGTATTAAGTTAGAAAAGCCAAGGAATTGCTTAAAGTATACTTTAACAGAAGGGGTTGAAGGTTTATTTTATGTTGACAATAAGTGAAGTAACTGAATTGACAGGAATAGCGGCTCCCACACTTCGATATTACGAAAAGGAGGGGCTGCTTCCACATGTGAAGAGAAATGAAAATGGGAAGCGGTTATATGACGAAGAAGATTTAAGCTGGATACACTTTGTTACTGCACTTCGGGCAACAGGAATGCCGATTGCCCAAATTCAGAAGTATGTATACTTGTATAAAGAAGGGGATTCGACGATTTCGGAACGAAAAGGGATGATGCTTCATCATAAAAAAGAAATTGAGAAGAGTATAAGGGAACTATATTTTAATTTGGACAAAATAAACTATAAACTTGCTCTATATGATGTATTAGAATCACAGATTGCACGGACTAACATAAAAATTTGACTTAAGCCTGTTTCCGAAATGCATACGGTATCAGCGTAAACGTCAATAGCCCCAGGCCTTAAACGGATGCAGTCCATTTTCCTTCGCCGTCTCGATGATACTGTAGATTGCTGCATCTGGCCTTCGCATCTCTTGGCGTGTTAGCAAACAGCCAGTTTTTCTCCCAATGACAAACGGCTTGATCGACCTCTCGCTGCGATTGTTATCGATCTCAAGTACCGGGCTAGTTGTTGTCTTTTTAAATATGATCCCAATACAAACGAAATATCCAAAGTTCAAAGGAACCTTTATGATCAATAAATAATATTGGACCGCGTCGCGGCTGCCCCTGTTGAGGCTTAAGGCTTTTGATTCAGAGGACGTTAACGGAAACACCTGCAAAATAATCGAAATGAGAGGATATATCGAAGATGGTTCAAATAAAAGATATAAAGCAAGAACAAGCTGAAGATTTTTGGAGATTAAGACTTGAAGCGTTAAGGAAGACGGACAAATTGTAGGGATGGTAGGCTTTAAACGTGGGGAAGGGGATGAAATTTAAACATAAAGGAATGATCTGGGGAGTATATGTAGTTCCGGATTATCGGGGAAAAGGAATAGCTAAAGAACTATTATTACAAGAGGTTCTGAGAAGAGGGAAAGACATAGAAGGATGCTGTAGATAACTCATAACAACAAATTGAGAACGCTTGTACGTAGATGTAAATAAAGGTAAAATATAACTACAATTGAATCTTGGGTGGGCGTGGTTTCCCTTCGAGCAGATGCTTTCGAAGTAAGTTTCCTTCGGAAGCTTTGGAGGAGGTGAAGCCATGGAAGTAAAGGATGCATTAACGATCATGTTCCTGTTTGGAACGTTCATTCTTGCTCTTTTAACATACATCAATAATAACAACAAGAGAAAGTAAAAACCCACCCAAAGGTTGAGGCCGAAGGTGGGTTTTGTTCCTATACGACTTAGAAGGGAATAAACCATCTAAGCCAATTGTACTGACCAAGTGTTCGCAGCACTTGGTCTTTATTACATATATAATAACACAAAGAAAAAAATGTATCAAAACGTGAAATCAAAATGAAGTGCTGCAGGCTGCGCCCTTGGTTCCCAAGAATAGGTAAGTAGAATCAGCTCACAACCCTTGATGCTAAGCCGCCTAACCCGGCGCGAAGCGGCTTTAGCCTCTCGGGTTTGTAGATACAAGATGGTCTATCAAATGGCATTGCCTTAAGGGAGTTGTTGTTATGTATCTTCATAGAAGTCTTGAAATAAGAGATTTGGAATTAATTTGTTTATTTCCTCAGTCAGAAGAAGAATTATTTTATATTAGTCCAAGATTTGTTTTTCCACTAACACCAGACCAAATTATGAATTTGGCTAAGGATCGATTTGAACCGACTGTCATCATAGATAAAGAAAAGGATAAGGTAGTTGCATATGCTAACATTTATGCGGATGAGTCTGAAGAAGATAGTTTCTGGCTGGGAAATGTAATAGTTTCACCAGAATATAGAGGTAAAGGAGCATCTGAATATTTAATAAATGTCATGCTCGAAAAAGCCAAAAATAAATTGAAAATGGAGACATTAAGATTAGCCTGTCATAATACGAATTCAAGAGGACTAGCTTTTTATTCAAAATATGGTTTCAAACCATTCGATATAAAGATTATTAACTTAGGATCAGAGAGATTTATAACAATCCATATGATTAAAAAGTTGATTTGAAGTATTCCAAGAAGAGACGGCATCGCATAACATCATATCCACGCACCGAGCCTTACGAAGAAGTAGAGCAAATTTGTAGGAGGTAGAACGAATGAAATGGCAAGAGGTAAGAGAACTGTTTCCTGATTAATTTGTTCTGGTTTCCATACTTAATTATACGAGGAAGGCAACAAAAAAATAGTAGATGAAGTTGCACCGATTCGAACAGTAACAGATGAAGATGCTAATAAAGAGTTTTTTCAAGTAAAGCCAGGGAATGTAGTGTACCATACTTCAAATCAAGACTTTGTAATTCATCTCCGACGTAATCCACTAATAAGAGTGTGACGTAATAGCAATGAAAATTAACTATGACGGACATTAAGAATAGAAGATGGTCTCCATGATTATATAAACGAATTGAGAACTCTTGTATGAGGATGTAAATAAGGTAAAATATAGGTAAGAGTCAAACCTCGCAAACCTAGAAAAGCAACGGGATTCATAAGACATGGCTCGGAGGGATTTTATCTATAGGAATAGCAAGCACGAAGTCATTAAATTAAAGGAGTCTGTTATGAAAAACATCTTTAATCAAGCGGACACAATGGAGATTTTGAACCGAATAGACAAATTGAGTCCAAGTTCACGCCCTCAATGGGGTAAGATGGACGTTGCCCAAATGCTAGCTCATTGCTCAGCGTTTCATGACATTGCAATGGGAGAAACCTTTCCTCCAAGAGGTTGGTTAGGCATATTAATTGGAAAGTTTGTGAAACCATTTTTTTTTAATGACAAGCCACCTGCCCGCAACATGTCCACTATTCCTACAATTATAATTGTAGAAGAAAAAGAATTTGAAACAGAGAAAGTAAAACTAAAACAAAAAATTATTACATCCCAGAACAATGGCCCGGAAAAATGTACGTCTCACCCACATCCCTTTTTTGGAAAACTGACTCCTGAGCAATGGGGAATAGGATTATATAAGCATCTAAACCATCATTTAAATCAGTTTGGTGTTTAGTCATTAACTGAAGTATTAAGGGTTACCAAGATAAAGAAAGCTGCTTAAGATTGCAGATGATTTCAATCTTGATCATAAACTTGATTCCATAAAGGAATTTGCTAGCTAACCAATGTTTCCTGAACATCGACAGTAAAGTCTCAATTCGCTTGTTCTAAATTCACATTCAAAGTTTTAGAAATACCAAAGTATTTATATTTGATACGAATGCTTTCAATGTCTTCCTTGTTTATGATCATAACCCCGTAATGCAGTGGTAGTTGTTTTGTATTATTATTTAATAATTCTCTTAGTTCATTTTCAGATAATTTGGGACGAATAAATCCCTCGTCAAGGCCGATGATTCGTGCTTGCGGACTATGTTCAATTCCAGCAGAAACGATTTGTCCAGTATAACTCATGACCAAATTAAGTTGTTCTGGTTGTTTTCCGTTGTTTACAGTTACTTTTTCTATCTCCATTTTAATAAATCCATCATTTATAAGTGAAAGATATATTCGTTTTTGTTCATTATCATAATTGGACCAACCATCTGCCTTTAACGGATCAGATATCCATACATACATATAAAAGAAGAGCGTAGTAATGCATAATAAAATGATAAAAGAAAAGGACCATATTTTAGCCTTCTTTTGTTTCCACATTGAACAACACCTCGTATTAAATTCTTAAAGCTAGCAGGTTTTAATGCATAAGTATGTAGGCAGAGTCCATTCGGACCCTGCCTAATTTAATTTATATCTGCCTTATCGATGATCAGGAAGCTTCTGTATGATATCAGAATAGATGTTCATTATTGTATCAATATCCACTCGTTTCTTATTATCGTCGGTGTAACCTGCTCTAGCTGTGCCATCAGTGTAATCATAAAAGATGACGTTGCCATGGTTATAAGGCTCCATGATCGGATCAGTATCTAAACTCATTTCGGGTGAAACATTCCCTGCTGCTTGAGAAGGCTCTCTTCGTTCCCGAAACAACTGTCCAATGGCAATGGCTTTGCCATCTATAATTTGCACAAAAGTAAAAATTCCATCATTAAAATAGTAGGTATCTGCTCTTCCTACGGGGAAGGAATATTGGTGTAAACGGTAACCATCTAGTGTACCAAGTGTTTTAAAATCTGCGTGGATCGGCAATGCGATAGCGGCTTTACGCGCTGCTTGAAGGTCTTCTTGATACAATAATTTTGGATCAAATGAATAGTCTTTGGAGTTAACAAAAACGAATTTGCGGATGGATTCAAATTGTACCGTGTATCCTAAGGATTCGGTGATAAAGCGTAATGGAACAAGAACACGGCCATTTTTATTTTGGGCAGGCATATTCATTTGGATCGGTTTTTCATTTTTATAGGCAGTTTTGCTGTTCACACTTATCTTCAAGTAATCCCCATCTTTATTCTGTACTGTTGTAATTTTAGTTGAGGGGTTGAAGCTGTAGGAAAGGCCAAGGGATGCAAGTGCTCGGATGGGAACGAATAGGTGACTCTTATCCATAAGAGGATGTACGTCCATTTTGATAAACTCTCCATTCACGACGACTTCAATGGGTCTAGCCTCCTTTTCTGCCATTTCTATAGGAGCTGCGAAGGCGAATGATTGATTCAGCAGCCCCAAGCCTAGAGCTAATATGAATCCTGATAACATTTTTTTCATTAAAAGGTCCCCTCCCTGTAAGTCTCTTTTTGAGTATAAATTATTGTATATATTTGTAGAAGTGAAGTGTTCTAGGTGTTTAAAATAAATAGCGAGAGGGACTTGTCTAATAGTGATAGTCCTTTTCCCCTAATTTGTAACTGTAAAATTTATGCAATTCGTTGGATATCTTATCCCTTCAACTTAATAAATAATCAGGGTAGAGCTTACTATCCAGACATCCTCATCACCTAAACATTGGAGGGAGTGTCCAAGCTTGTTACGTTCCATTATTCGTAAAACCAGTTTTGCTCTTCTCAGCCTGACCCTAGTATCGGGAATCGCGTCTAGTCACGGGTATGCATCTTCTGAAGCCGGGAAACCTGTAATTGAATGGTCCCGCCAGTACGGCGTGGATGAAAAGGTAACCGGGCAAAATATTACCTCTACCTCGGATGGAGGCTATGTTGTTACAGGCACTGTCATTGAAAAGGAGTCAGGAATTAGAAAGGCAAACATTTTGAAGCTCGATTCTTCCGGGACACTACAATGGGAACAAAAAATTCAGCATAATAACACTAGCAGAACTGAAGTTGATGTGACCATTGAAACGAAAGACGGCGGATATCTTTCCTGTGGAAGCATTCTAAAAGAAAACGGAAAATATGACATCTTACTCATCAAACTAAATGCTCAGGGCACTGTGGAATGGATGGAGGAATACAACTATGGCTTTACTATGTATTCGTTGTCCGTGGCAGAAACCAAGGATAATGGCTTTGTGATTACGGGTAGAAGCTTTGGAGGGTCAGATATTTACTACGCTTATGTATTAAAAATAAATGCTCAGGGACAGGAACTTTGGCTGAAAAAGCTAAAATTTAGCTATGATCAGGACTTTGAGGATATCATTGCAACTCCGGATGGCGGCTCGATCGCGGTAGGCAGCCAGGTTGACCGATTTTTCAACGATCCGAATAGAGGAGCTGTGATCAGCAAATTAAATGCGGACGGGGAGGAAGTTTGGACCCGAAAACTGTCCGCAGCCCCCAAATTAAGGACAGCATATTCAATCGCTCCCTCCGATGATGGGTACGTGATCTTCGGTGTAGATTCGGATTGGGAAGATGCCTATTTTTTAACTAAAATAGACACGAATGGCAAAGTACTATGGGAAAAGAAATTCAAACTACCAATCGACCGGAGATATTTCAAGAAAGTCGTACGTACTAACGAAGGATATACCCTCTTAGCGGAAATTGATAAAAATTCCCATAATGATAAGGAAAGAAGATATGAATTATCGAAATTTGATAACCATGGAGAGCTCTTGAACCAGAACGAATTTACAGTCAAAGATTTTAGCGAGATGACGGGTTTCACCGCATCGTCGGATGGTGGTTACGCGTTGCTCGGTCAAGTATCAGACATAAAAAGTTACTGCATGCAGGTGACTAAGCTGGCAGGACCTAACAGCCAACCTGGAGAACGTACGTTGGAGAGAATCAGCTTTACGGATAACGGGAAAAAGATGGCTGTCGGGGAACATACACCTACTGCAGTAATTGCGCATTATTCGGATGGCTCCAAAGAAACACTCAATGACTCCTTATCCTTTTCCTCTGATGATGAGGAGATCGCCAACGTTGATTTCAAAGGAATTATTAAAGGAATCAAGGCCGGCAGAACCACCATTCATGCGTTCTACCAAAATCATCAGGCGCAGTTAGAAGTCGAGGTATTTGAAGTTCCGAATCTTGGAGATTCTGAGCATTGGTCCTACCAATATGGAATAGATCATTCCTACATTTATGTACGAAGCATAGTCCCTGCGTCTGACGGAGGATATATTATAACTGGTGACATGCGGTATGAAATGTACGGGATTAGTGACGCGTATGTTCTAAAGCTGAATGCTTCAGGCATAATCGAATGGCAGCAAGTGATTAGACATGGCTTGTCTGGTCATGCTGAGGCTCATAAGGCTATTGAGACGAAGGATGGCGGAATTCTCATCAGCGGAACCACTAGTAACCATGACTACAGTCGCAATACACGTGATGTCGTCTTCATGGCCAAGCTCAATGCTCAAGGTATTCTAGAATGGGAGAAGGAGTTTCCCGGGGTCGATCGTGCGGGGAACGCTGTAGACGAAACGGATGATGGTGGATTCGTTGTGACAGGTGCTAATCCTGAAGATGGCCCGGCCTATGTACTGAAGACAGATTCCCAGGGACAAGTCATGTGGAATAGAACGTACAGCTTTGGCTACTATCAGAACTATAATGATATTTTTGCTACACCGGATGGCGGTTCCATTGCTGTCGGTGTCGTCGATACCTACGAAGGCAATAATGTCGAGGCTATAGTGACAAAATTGAGTCCTAACGGAGATGTAGTGTGGAACAAGAAATTACTCCCGATTGGACGCAGCGCATATTCGATCATTTCAACGGATGAAGGCGATTATCTGATTGCCAGCAATACGAAAGATGGTGTTAACTACCTGACGAGAATTAATGATCGTGGTGAAGTGATATGGGAAAGAACTTACGAGGCTCAAAAGGATCAAGAATTCAATAAAATCGTTCAGGATAGTCAAGGATATGCATTGTTAGGCGGATACGCTAATAATGAATCCCAGTTCGTAGCGCTAAAGCTTGGCAGAGACGGTCAAATTATAGGCATACACAATTTCAATGAACCGAATTTGACAGGACTATATCATGGAACCTTATCACCGGATGGCAAATTTGTACTTACTGGTACCGTTGAAGTAAACGGGAAGTCCTTCCTGCAAGTCACCAAAACCGCTGGATCAGAAAAACCTTCGGTAGATCCGGTCTTAGACGGAATCTCGTTCAAAGATTCGAGCGTTAAGATAGCTGCCGGTGAGAAAAAAGCAGTTCTTGTTCAGGCACATTACCTCGATGGAACGGAACAAGTACTCACGGACACGGATTCCATATCTTTTACCTCGGAAGATGAGAATACGGCTACTGTGGACTCTAAGGGTTTGATTACCGGCGTTAATCCGGGCAGCACCGTCATCCATGCCGTCTATCAAAATCAATCAGCACAGCTTCAAGTTGAAGTCACGATGCCTGGCAGCGAGAATCCTGAACCCGTTGAAGGCATTTTCTATCTGGATTCCGAGGAATACTCCTTAACAGAGGGAACTTCGATTGACACCGTTGCTTTCGTCAAGGATAAAGACGGGAACATTCATAATGTCACCAAGATGTCCACCTTCAAGAGCGACAACCCGGCGATCGTCGATTATGATCAAGATGGGAACATTAACGGCGTTCGTGCAGGTATAACCTATATCACCGCTGAGTATCAGGGCAAGACCTATAGAGCGTTCGTGCAGGTTGTTCGCGCCTCTGTTCCCAAATAACACCCTAGAGGCTCATTCACCACGCGGTAAAAATATGAAAGAACAAATTTGAGTACGGAATTTAGATTGGAGACGACACTTAGGTGGAGTCTCTTTTTGTCGTTTCCTCTATTTTACAAATGAACTATAATCTTTGGTAATAGATAGAAGAAATAAAGGTTGAAGGCTTAAAGAGTGAACACGATACTACGTGAACAGAAATTAATGCGAAGGAATGGTGAAACATGAATGATATTTTCAGCTGTTATACAGAGAATCTCATACTGACCGGTAATATAAGGGAGGATATTCATGCCTTCTTTAGTCAGAATAAGGATCTCAGGACATTAAATCATACATTGGAGGTGGCTAACGAAGCTATATAAGCAATGTAGTTCCAATCTCTAGAATGCTCGAGGTAGCAGAACAGTTATCTATTGAAGTGCTCGAGGAAGAGTACAAATACGATAGAAGTGTCCATCAGAAACTATCCAGATATATGGCTATATCTTGACCATATTTGGGATCAGCGGGATATTTTAAAGCTTGTACATCCATGGTTAATAAAGGCGCGGGAAGAACTATTGGAAGCTTAATTGGTAAGGCATTAACTTCTGCCAACACTGTATCAACGCTGCGAGCCGTTTGGCTCTTGGTCTGCAAGAGGCGACAGGACCGCCGTTATTTGCTAAGAGTTTAAAAAGCATTCTTATTTAATTTGGAGGGTATTTAATGATTGAAGAGTTCAAGTATAATAATGAATTTATTTCTGGAATTACCTCGCTAACCATGAAAAAAGAGGATATATTAAAACTTCACGATGAAATGATAACCATATTTCGCGCATATAAGCCCAGAGTAAAATACTCTATAATCACAAACTCTACAAGAAACTCGTTTTCTGATCCTCACAATATAGATTTTTTCAAAATCAAGGAGCCGATAAAGGCAATAATAATTGAATACAACATACAAAGAATAATTGATGTTGAAATTTATTTAAGTACATATGAAAAGGGAGAAGGGTTAGGGGGATTTAGATCGGTTTACAGGATAAGTAGTAATAATGAAGAATTGCTTGCTAAAGTCAGAGATTTCATTGAAATATATATTAAAAAAACCAAAAATTTGCATTTTATTTTTCATAAATATGCCGTGTTCGTATCCTTGGCTCTGACGGGGGGGTTCATCTATTTTTTAAACAAGTATATTGAAATTCCCCAAGCTATGATTTATTTGCTCATTATGGTCATGCCATTTTATGTTTTTACTAAATTTTTCAGATGGCTAATGCCGTATACCTACATAGTAGATGAAAATAAATTGAAATATAACCTGAGATATATTGTTGCTACAGTCATGGTAGGAATGATAACTTCTGGAGCCTATGATTTTATAAAGAATACTATTGGCAATATGTCAAAATAGTTAGCAGCTTCCGAGTAACATCATATTCATGCTTCGGGACTTAGCGGCATGGAATAAGCTAGACAACAAATGCCCGGCCTGAGACAAGAGTTATCTAGGGGATTCCACGGGCTAGGAACAACGGAATGATACGTCGAAAAGCTTCAATAAATTAGGGAAAGCATATACGGAAGGTACGGTTTTTTTTACGAACGGGTTTGTAATCAAAAATTATGATTTTTTATCTGCAGCAGGATCCTTTAAAGTTTATGTAAATAACACCGGGGAGAATATGGAATATGGGAGTCTCGATGAGATGGTCGCCTTTAGTGACCCTAGAGTGAACCTTATTGGTTTTCCTTACGAAACAGATAATTCTCTATCCATAAGTACAAAGAAACCACAAATAGGGGATAGAGTTTATTCCATTTGGAACGAGATGAATGGCCTAAAGATTAGAGAAGGAGTCATACTTTCCGTTGATTCGGATGGTTCATTCAATCATAGTGCCGAAACTGATTCCTGGTCAGGCGGCGTGATTCTTGATGAAGAAGGGGATTTAATTGGGGTTATTGATGGTTGGAGTTTCTATGGCGAAGAAGCCAAAAGCAATAAAGCAATACCAGTACAAAAACTTCAAAACTTAATGAAGAACGCTAATCTTCATTAGCTTCACATCGTATCTGAGAGAAAGCCTGGCAAACAACAAAAGCCTCAGCCCTGTCTGGGGCTGAGGCTTGAAGGCAGCATCATCTGGGAGCGAGAAAGCAAGGAGGCTCTATAACATCCAGGCTTCATTTATGCTAAAATTAGGTAAATCAATTTAAAAATGGAGGTTCTCCCCGTGAAGAAAATGAGCCTGCTGGTTTTAATCATGCTTCTTTTTGCATTTCTCTCTACGGACCAGACTACGGAAGCAGCTGCTAAATATTCAGAAACTTTGCTTGCTGAGTCCACGAAAGCTTACGCGTTAACCTCAACACAAACCTTACTCGTCGATCATGTTAATAACCAGCTTCAAGTTATAAATTTGAGTACTCAAACAATAATGTGGAGCAAGAAATTCCCCATAGTGTACGACAGTCAAGTGTTAACCAATCCACTAAAAATTATCGTTATTACATCAGATAATAATAAGTTAAAAAAAGTGACAATTTCCGCTGACGGAACTATTCTTTCGGAGCAAGTATTTCCTAGTATAAAGTTAACGGAAAACATAAAGATTAGCTGGGCGCCTGCAATAAATAAAGAAAAGGAAAAGCTGGCTGTTGTGAATGGCAACCAGGTACTTTTTTATGAATATCCTTGGAAAAAGCCAATAACGACTCTTCCTTACAGTTCGGCTGAGGATAAGAAATATGAATATACTATTACAAAAGACGTTCAACTGCAAACACCATATGTAGTTATTAAATTGAATGGAGATAATTCAACTCAATCACAGGATTTATACCGAATATTAAATATAACTACCAAAAAGGCGATTACTATCCCTGCTGAGTGGAATGTGAACACTAGTTTTTCGGTTGAAGGAAATGAATTGATTGTAAATTCTACAAGTCAAATCGGCCATCCACTTGGAATTAATGTAGATTCTGATTATACCATTTACGCCAAATATGACCTAAAGACAGGGGAAATTAACAACAAGGTTATTCGCAGCTTCCCCGCATGGGATTCAAATTGGAAATCCGAGTATTTTAATCGTAAGCTTGTGTTAACGGAATCAGAGGATAATAAAATGTTCCTTATAAACCAGTATGGAGAGACGCTCAAAGAGTTCCCAAGAACTATTGAGAACTTTAATTATAGAACAGTAGGTTACGATGGTAACCGGCTTTATCTATTAGTATCTTCTAAAGACCATGGGGTTGAGCTGGTTAGTATCCAGTAAGAAGTTGTTGACGAACTATTGGGGGAGACGATACTTCGATGGAATCTCTTTTTGTCGTTTCCTCTATTTTACAAATGGGCTATAATCATGGGTAAAAGAATGGAGTTAAGAAAAGTACAGTAATTTAAGGTCATGGGAAGTTTAATTCAATCTCTCTTCATCGCGATGGCTTGGTGTTTTTATCGGAAATCGGTAGTGTTCAGGCATAGATTTTGGATAAGGAATTGTAGGCCTCGTTGATTCATAACTTCTAGGGAAAGAAGGTCATGTTATGACAAGATTTATGATGTTGTTTATCGCAATTGGACTTGTTTTGGTTGGTTGTAGTCAAGATCAAACCAATGGGAATAACCCAAAAGAGGCTCCTGTAGTCTCGGGAGACAGCAGCGCAGATCATGCTTTAAATACGGAAGTAGCGCGCAGCACTGAACAGAAGCTATTACCCGAATATGCGGCTAAAAACAGAAGTGGACTATCTGATCAGGATTTTGAAACGGCTTATGAAATGTGTGTGAAGGCGCTGTCTGACTATTATAAAGCGGTCTGGAACGGCTCGGATATCGAATTGGATACATTTATTGAAAACGATCACCTTAAACAGTATACACAACAAAAAATTCAATCCCAATATGATGTGCATGTAAAGCACAATCTTTCTGATAATCCGGTGCAGAATATTGATATTGGCGCTTGGGAAGTGGAGTACAGGGATGATGTGGATGGAGGTTATCTCTATTTACACTTACCGGTACAAATTAATATGACTGTAGGTGGTTATGGTGAAGTTACTGAGTTTCTCGTACGTAATGTAAACGGGAAGTTAGTCATTGTTGATTGGTACACGGGGGCAAAAGATAGTTATGATTTCATGGTGCGTGGGGAAAATCTAACAATTGACGACCCTGATATTTGGAACGATAGTGAATGGGTAAAGAAGTTGGATACTATGACAGATGAATTTTAGGGTCGGCCCCAATAGTAAAGTTCGTGACAAAGGAGTTAGTTATGAAAGGCTTAACTGTTTTATCACGCAAGAATGGAAACATGATAGTAGAAGATGAATTCGGAAAGATTTATACCCTTAGCGAAAATAACCAAGCTGTTGTGATGTTAGCGAGACAGTCGGATTCTTTTATATTTGTGCAGCAATTTAGAAGAGCAGTAAATGATTTTGTAATTCAACTTCCCGGAGGGATGGTCGAGTCAGGTGAAGATCTGGAAGCAGCGGTTCGCAGGGAGTTTCTGGAGGAGGTTGGCGGTCAATGCGGGGCGATACAATATCTGGGCAGCCTGACTCCGGCTAGTTGGATAAGCAATGTAACGACACATGTGTTCTATACGGATGAAATTATAGAAATCGCTGACCAGCAACTTGAGGAATATGAGAATATTAAGGTTCTAGAAATAAGTGTTGAAGAGACATTGAATATGATTAAAGATAGCAAGATTAATGATTCGGAAGTAACTTATGCAATTCTGCAAGGAATTCTTAAAGGTCTAATCCAGAGTCTGTAAAATAGTTTGTGTAAACTCCTAAGCCCATTAAAGTGGAAGTAATAGAAAGGTTGGGAGAACACATGGGACTTTGGTCAAAAGAGCAACTGCGGGCTTTCATGAAGGAAAATCAGCTGGTTACTGCCCAGGAGGTTGTAGGTGGAAGTGAGCGTAAATCCTGTTGGTTGTGAGCGACAAATTCTAACGGTTGTGAGCGACGTTATTTTGGCAAAAGTGGGGTTTAACAAAATGTAACGGTTGCCAGCGAGCCTATTTTCGTTTTTTCCTAGGCAGAGGGGCCATTTCGTCCAAATAAGCGCTCATACAACCGTTAGAACAGACCCCCCCTTTTTAGGGAAGATTAAGCGCAATGACAACCGTTAGCATAGCCTCTTCCAAACAGGTCGCTCGTACGAGGGCTAACATGTTGGTCACTAAGTGTTCTATACCGTCTATATTCGGAGTCCCCTACGATGGTAGGATGTTCCCCGAGACCGAAGGACAGATCATCGGTCGTATTACTAACCGCTTGAATGCCGGGTTTCTCGTCGTACCACAATTACTAGGTCGAGTCCAATACTGGGGATGGAATGTTCGATGGTCCCCTTGAAAGAAAGACTGTAAAGCTGAAAAAGGGAAATACGGTAGATTCATCCCTCTTGGCTGCTTTGCTTGCTCAGGCGTCTAGCGATCTGTAGACGAACGAGCCCTTGCCTGTAGCAGGGGCTTATTTTATGCAATAATGATCTTGAAATTCATATTTACAAACCAACGGTCGGTTTGTATAATGGCAATAAGCACTTTGGTAAAAGGTGGATAATAAATAACCTGGAGGATTTACCATGAAAAATGAGGATCGAAGAAAACAAACCATCCGGCAAATCCTTGATGCAACCAAAGAGTTGCTACGGGAGAAAAACTGCCACACGATTACGATGAAGGATATTATGGAGAAATCGGAATTATCCAAGGGCGCTATTTTCCATTATGTGAAGAACAAAGATGAAATTTTTGCTTGGGTATTGCAGGATCGGCTAGAAGAAATCAACGAACAATTCATGAAGGAAGTGGAGCAAGGAGAGAAAACATTTGACGGACCGATGCTGACAATATCGAGTAATCTAGCAGCATTGGAGAATGCAAATGAAGTAACCAATAAAGTTCTGATGTATTTGCTTGGCAGGGAAGATGAACCTGCTGTGGCGGAAGTACTCCACCATTTTTATCAGAGGTCTGTTCATTTAGCGAAACAATGGATTGTAATCGGCCAGCAGCACGGGGTAATTCAAGAATCGGTTGATTCGGAGAGAACGGCTGAAATGTTTGTTCTGTTATCGTTTGGCCTACGCGTCCGTTCTTCATTCCTAAAGGTTCCGGTTTCTTACACTGCTCAAGATTTATCATCATTTATGGCCGCCACTTTGAAAAACTAGTCCTCATTATTATCTAAGGAGGGATTATTATGGCTCCATTTATTGCCCTTGTTGTATCTTTTTTGTTGTTCCGGATCATCGGCTTGTTTGGTTGGTCCTATTTCGACGATTGGCATGCCTCGTTGAAAATAGCCGTGGCTATTATGCTGCTGCTTACGGCTTCCGCTCACTGGGGAAAAAGGCGGCCTGACCTGATCAGGATGGTCCCTCCTGCTTTTCCAAGGAAAGAATGGATTGTCTCAGTAACCGGGTGGCTTGAAATCGCAGGAGCTATCGGTATTTTGCTGCCCAAATTCTCACTAGCCGCTTCAATATGTTTGGTTGTGCTCTTAATTGCGATGTTCCCTGCCAATGTATATGCGGCTCGAGAACAATTGACGATTGGCGGCAAGCCTGTTCCAAAACTGTTTGTCCGAGTACTGCTTCAGATTGTATTTATCACGGCAATCCTGTTGGCGTCCCCGTTGTTCGGGCAGTGAAACGTTCACCGTAAAATAGCACCGTTGGAGACAGTCAAAATAACTGTTCTGACGGTGCTATTCATATTAATGCCAAACTTTGTCCCGACGGATTCTAGAGCTATGATAAATAATATGTATATTCTTGAAGCAAGATTCTCTTTACACGCGAATATCAATTCCAATATTGTTCTTGCCCGTATCTTGATTTGGCCTTAGCGTATCAGCAGCACTGACAGGTTGGGCAGATACAGACGCATCCTTCTGACCACTCACCTCTTCGGTAACAACTTTCACTTGCTTGTCATCGTTCTGAATACCCTCTATAGTGTCTTCGATCTTTTCACTTATTTTTCGATCCAATTCATAGATTTTCTTATCTATGTCCAGTGCTTGTTCGTTTTTTGATTTATTCACTGTGATCTCGAGATTTTTTCTCATTTCTGATTTACCTTCGTCGCCGGCTTCATTGTCGGTTTCAAGAATAGCTCTATTCTTTTTTACTTCAAGTCTAAGATCGTCCGCTTCTACTTTCAGTGATCTGCGTACACTTGCCATTTTGGTTAATTGGTCATGTAGATTGCTAGCCTGTAAAAGCTTTTCCATCGATGGGCCTGATATTTCTTGGTTACTTATGTCTGCTTCGCTTTTTTTACTGGAATTCTCTTTTTGGGAGGAAGCATTTTTGTCGTTTTTATTGTTCTCAGCTTTCTCCATTCGTTTCTGCATAATTTGAGATTCGAGCAGCTGCAAATCCATGTTTAATAGTTTGATTCTTTCATCTTTTTGTTTAGAGTCTAATTTTTCATCTGATCTAATACTAGCAATTTTTTCGTTAATAATTCCTTTTTGCTTCATTAGCTGCTCAATTTCCCGGTCAATGGGTGACATTATGTTCGTTCTAGACTTTGCAGGCGCTGCAGATTGCGAGCTGCTTGAAAGGCTTGAGATTTGTGCCATTTGAACACTCCCTCTATATTATGGTAATTATATCTTTATAATTATTATCGGTAGTTAACCATATATATATAAATAATTTTAGTGTGGAAAGAAGAAATCAACTTTCTTCACGAAAAGACAGGATTTTATGCCAGCAATAGCGGGCTTTCCGTTCTGGAGGCTTTCGATGGAAGCATTCTGGTCGGTGGGGGTTCGCGATATTGATTACGCGAGGCCGATATATGATCCTTTTGTTGCCAAGTTCAGTCCCGACGGCGAGCTGCTGTGGAAGAAGGATTACGGCTGCCTATGAGGGGATGCAGGCAAGCATGTCCGTTGAAGTGACGGGTGAGCAGCCAGGCCCCGGTTACTTTTTCCTAGATTCGGACGAGTATTCCTTGTCGATAGGAACTGAGCTTGACGTGGCCGCCTATTTTACGGATGAATCGGGACTAACTTCCCTGGTTACAAAGGAAACCGTATTTACCGTGGATGACCCCAATATCGTCTCCTTGGATGAGGCTGGAAATATCCGCGGAATAAGTCCAGGAATAACCTATATCACAGCAGCTTATAATGGATTGACGTACAGAGCCAGTGTGTGGGTAGTTCGTCCTTATCAAGCGCTTTAGTGCGGGATAATCCTTCTTAAGGATGTCTTGAAGCAGAAGCTTCAGACATCCTTATTTGTCTTGTGCCGGTTCCATCCTCTCAGCCAATTTGGTATGATTTTACTATATACATAGTAGGTTTGATGTTATCTTCATTAATACATAAAGAAAGGACTGAACGGATTGAATTACAAATTTTGTTCATCATGCGGGAGGCGGCTAAATGCATCAGCTCAATTTTGTGAGCACTGTGGTATGAAGCTTGTTCCGCAGGCTGTAGGGCAGGTACCACCGCCGCCGCCACGAGTGCCAGCATCAGGGCCACCGCCAGCACCACGAATGCCAGAGCCACCTCCCGTACCGTCATCAACACGATCCTACATGCCACCGCCGCCACCATATGGTACATACCAGCAATCCAGCGAGGATGAGCTGACTCATCTTTTACGATTACATATAAAAAAAGATAAATACTTTGAAAAAGTGATGAGGAAATCGAAATGGAACTGGCCCATGTTCCTGTTCGGTCCCATTTGGTTGGGTTATCGAAAAATGTATGCGGAATGTGCAATTTATATTGGAGTATTATCCCTGATGTCCATTTTTTTAATGCTGCTGGGTTCAGAGTCGAGTGGTGGATTTGCAGGAATGGGTATTGGGATGGCGATTTTGGCTAATCAAATGTATTATAAAAAATCTAAAAAAACGATTGATAAGATCATGCAATATCATAGTGACCCTGAAGTGCGTCGTAATCTAGCTATCCAAAAAGGTGGAACCTCAGGATGGGGCATTGTGTATGCCATTGTAATTTTTATTGTATCGGCTGCTATTGAATTCATTATTGAGGACGCATTATTGTAGGATCTCGTGATGGAAGGTAGATTTTATGAGAAATATAAATAAATTCACCTTTTTGCTGCTGCTCGTGATTTTGATTATGTCAGTGTCTATGATTTGGGTAATCATAAATTCAATGGATAAGGGCAAAGATGCAGACAAACATGAGGTTAGTCGAAACCATTCGATATTGATAAACTTTGATGAGAATGATTTTGAACAACTGGAAGATTTGGTAAGCAGATTCAAGGAAGGCAAAGGTAATTATTTGATGTTAATTCCGCCAATTGTTGATGGCGGATACTGGATCCATGATGTGTATTCAAACGGCCGTGAAATTAAGTGGACCATTGATAATACTAGGGATGGTATGAGTGGAGACGGAAGAGGCATAAGAAAGTATACTTGCAAAGCTATCGATAAGAATGAAACAGAGGAGTTATTTACAATTGAATTAAGCCAATGTGATGATCTTGATCCAAATGAAAAACTTTCAGTCATTTCAATTTGGAAGGAATAATGTATAACAAAATACCTAGCTTATAACTACTCTTCGTTCCGTTCCGCAATTTTAGAACGATTACGTAATTGATTAGCAATCGTATATCCGATAAGGAACGCAGCGGCAGAAGTATTACCGTCCACCGTAAATGGAATGAGGGAGGCGTCGGCGACGATTAGATCTTTTACCCCGTGTACATTTCCTAGAGGATCAACGACTCCGCCCTTGTGCCTTGGGGCCATCCGAAGGAAGCTCTGCTGGTGATGATTATGATCGAAGTTTTCCTTAATAAATTGTTCTAGCTGCAAATCATCATCTATAACATCCAAACTCGGTGTTACGAGACGGATAGAAGGATCTATGCTTGCCAGTTCGGCCGCGATTTTTTTGATATATATTTTATATATATTTTTAACTGCTTCCATGTCTCTTGGATCTGATAGAAATCCTTCATCGGCCAAAACAATGTTTAGCGGATCATTATTTTGAATGGTAATCGATCCCCGGCTCTTAGGCCGCAAATATAGAATAGCGATGGTTAACATGCCCTCCGAACCGATTCCAATCAGTTGTACGGCTCTACGGTCAGGTTTTGTTCCAGTGGGGTCAGGCAAAAAGGCTCCTCCTGTGTATAGCGCATCCGGATCATTGGAAGGCAGTGCAGCATCATCGGAGTTCGTTGTAAATACCGCGGAGTTTAATGTGTGATTTTTTAGTCTTTGGCCAACGTTCGGATTATGAACAATGACAGGTATTCCCGCTGCCTTTAGCGATTTGGCTGGTCCTATTCCCGATAGCATTAACAATTGGGCACTATTGATTCCTGCTGAAATGATCACTTTTTTTCGCGAAAATACTTTAATGAACTTCCCTTCTTTTAATAACTCTACGCCTATAGCCCGTTTGCGGTCAAAAAGCACGCGAAGGGCTGTTGTCTTGTAGTAAACGGTTAGTTTACGTCCATTCTTGCCTCGGCCAGAGGATGTCACGATATCGGAGGACAGAAAAGCGGTTGACGAGCTTTCCCGATCTCCATTTGGCTTTTGATACAATTGCCAGCGGGTGAATGGACCGAGTGGAGTATCAGGATCATTGTAGTCAAGAATGCTAGGAAATCCGGTGGCTTGCTCAATGGCGAGGACGAGCTTATCCGCCAGGGGCGTTGGCTCCGAAGGCGCTTGCCTGATGTCTATTCTTCCGTGAAACCCGCGCGCCTCAACGTTATCGGTTTCACCATTATAATTTTCTAGTCGTTTAAATCGACGAATGGCTTTATCCGGGGACCAAATGGGGCCGAGTAACCGTTCCCACTCTCTAAGCACCGCTGTGGTTGGACGCACATACTGCTCCCCGTTAATGGAAGATCCGCCGCCGGAGAGGCGGCCGGTTGTCCATTCAAAGGATCGATCATCCAGGTTCTCTTGAGGGATGCCTTCTCCTTGCCAGAAGTAATTGGGGAAAAAGTTCTCCTCCAGTTCCAGAGCAAAGCTTGAATCCATAATGGGTTTGTCTTTATCATGGTTTTCGCCCGCTTCGATGACGAGTACAGAAGTTTTCTTATCATCTGTAAGCGTTTTGGCGATGACTGCGCCTGCTGGTCCTGTACCTATAACGATATAATCAAAAGATGATTTCCCTTTCATCGGAGCACTCCTTTTTACAATAGACTACTGTAGAGTATTGCGTTGTTCGATGCTGTGTGCCAGTCTATTCCGGAAATGCCTGAGATCTGGATCATGCAAGACCCAATCCCGGATAGGAATATCCAGGTCAGGTTAATTCTATGTCGACATCTGCCAAACAGGAAACAAATGGTGAAGTTTTACATAAAACACAAGTAGGAGAGGTAGAAATGGATTACAAAGCGGTTTTTCTTACTATTATTTTCGTCCTAGTTTATATTGTAGTAGCCTCGATTTTAAGTGCATTAGCTGGTGGAAGCATGCTTAAGTTATTTACATGGTCGATAAGGATGTTTTATGCTTTAATACCCACAAGCTTTTTTCTTACTTTATACCTTGTATTAAATTCTGATAGATCATTTAATTTTTTGTTGGTGTTCGTTAATTTAGTAATTTTATTGGTTTTGTTATTAGTTCGGGGGAGATTAAAAAAAATGGAACCGATAGAATCATATATAGAAAAAAGAATTATGATGCTTATTTTAGTATGTTTAGTTGGTTTTCCAATTTTACATATTTATTTGTTTATAGAAGTGTTCAAAGGGCTATGAAGTTGGGTGTCTACTCGGGTATTGGATGTATAATAATGGATATATTAAGAAAAATGCCACGGCTTAAAGTATAAACTTTCTAAGGCTGGGTCATTTTGTGAAAGGTGCCTGCACTGATATGAATGATATTGCTAATTACTTGGATAACGTACCTGCATTGAAAAAGCCTATCCACTGGAAACAAGTGTCTAGCCAATTCAAGCTTGGCAAGGATTTCGATGAGGCTTTGGTGAGCAATATAAGCATGATTCCGTTTATTGGCTCAAAGTGTGTGGTCATGCAATTGGATGATGGCCGATGGGAGCTGCCGGGCGGAACGATGGAACCTGGGGAGAGCTATTTCGAGTGTTTAAGAAGGGAAATGCTTGAGGAGTTAGGTGCGGAGATAAGCAATTTTGAAGTGTTTGGGCACTTCTATTGCTATTCCAGTGCAGAGGAGCCATATCGGCCGCATATCCCTCATCCCAATTTTATTAGATTAATGGGCCTGGGAGAAGTAAGGATCGTCTCGGAGCCGCTGAATCCGGCTGACGGTGAGATGGTTGTCTCCGTGGAAGCGGTTAGTATAGACGATGCGGTTAGAAGGTTCGAATCGATCGGTCGATTCGACATCGCTGATCTGTACAGGCTTGCTTATAGCATAAAAACCGGTTTGGGAGAGAACTGAAATGGAAGATCTACAATCTATTAAGAAGGCAATAGATTCCCTGGGACACGCAGAACTGCGGTCGTATTTGGGTTTTATACTTGTGGAAATCAAGCGGCTGCGGGATCAGGGCGAGCCTGGTGAAGATTCGATCACAAAGCTGCTTGAGCTTTATGATGGATTGATGGGGCTTCAGCAGCAAAGAGGCTTCTGGGATCCTGTTCCGACTTGCACCCATGTTCATATCGTGATCGGTGATTCTTTTGCGGGAAGTATGAAATACGCGCTGAAAGAGCTCGGTTGGGCAGAGACGCATAAGGTAATTACCTTGAGGGAGAATTACGCCATTGGTCCTTTGGGCGAGCTGGACTCCCCGGAAGGCAGGGCGGCCCGCCGTGAATGGTTCCGGGATCATATAACGGACTCTTTTGAGGACGATGTGGAAGTTGAAGAAGAGTACGGCATGCTTGTAGACAAGCTGACGCGTATTCCTGAACCAGCGAAAATCATTGTCTGGACCAGCAGCAACGCCTGCGAGCAGGCAGGAATGCGGCATGTGATTCATCTGCTGCAGAACAAACGCAATACGTTAACGGTGTGCAATGCTTGCGCAATTTGTGAAGAGCTCTATAACCGGCCAGATGCCAGAATGGATTACAGGCACTCGGGGGAAGTCCCGTCTGACAAGCTTCAGGAAGCACTCCGCCGCATCGAAGAATGCAGCCCACTGAGCCACGCTGATCTGATGCGATTAGTGCAGGAATGGCAGGCAATCTCGGAGCAAACCGCGACCCTGCGTATTTGGCGGGGAGGTTCAGTGCTCGGAGTACCTGCGGATTACTATGATTCATATCTGCTGGACAAGCTAAAGCCGCCCGCCGGTGATCATGGTTTTGTGAAAGCAGCCCGCCTGATCGGAGAGGCGATAGGTTATTGCGAGCAATATGTAGGGGACTCGTATTTCGAATATCGGTTGAGAGAGCTGATTTATAACGGCACCCTTGAAATTAAAGGCCTCCCTGCAGCAATGAGATTCTATAGCGTCCGGCGCAAACATGCTAACCCATAAAGAATGCCAAATCGGCAATTTGATGGGTTAGGGCATGGCTTTTTTAACTATGGGAACTATGATAATCAACCCTATCAAAGAACACTGCTGGATACAGAAGAATTTCTAAGAGAAATTAACTTTTTGTGCTAACTGAGGCAAAGTGAAAAAGACGGCCCGATCCTAGATAAGCAATCTAAGGCCGGGCCTTGTTATATCCGAGCTTATAGGGTTAAAAATCCTATTCCTCCAAATGCCCCGAACGCTGCACCTTGGTCTGCAAATAGAACTCGTTGAAGGCTGATTCGCCGCCCCAAATCGGTTCTCTTCCAGATAAGGCGAGGCCGGCTTTTTGCAGGGCTTCGAGCTTCTTAGGATTGTTGGTCATAAGCGTTACAGGCTTGGTGCGAAGAGTTCGCAGCACGCTTAGCGCATCGGTGTAGTTTCTGGAATCGTCGACGAAGCCGAGGCTTAAATTAGCTTCAACGGTATCGTATCCGTTCTCTTGCAGCACGTAAGCCATCGCTTTGCTGAATAATCCAATGCCGCGTCCCTCATGGTTGGCCAGGTAGAACAGCGCGCCTGTACCGTGCTCCACAATGTTCTTCATGGATTTCTTCAGCTGGTAACCGCAATCGCATTTTTGGCTGCCGAAGATGTCGCCTGTGTGGCAGATCGAATGCATGCGAATCAAGGCTTCGTCGGCATTTTTGAAGTCGCCGTACACGAGTACGCTTGATTGCTGGTATTCCGCTAAGCTTGCGGAGGACAGCTGGTCGATGATTTCCTGAAAATTATCTGTGACTTGGCAGCGGCTGAGCCAGCAATACCATTGGAAAATGACGGTCTCACCGTCCAGGTCGACGGGCAGTTTGATCGGTCCAACGAGGTAAATGCCGCCTTCCTCGGTCTGGATTAATTGAATTTTATCTTTTAAAATATCCAGTGCTTTAGGTTCTAGCTTCGTATCCGACATCGAATCATTCCTTTATCGCATAATGTTATAGGTCAGGTGCGTGGCTCTGCAACTGCTTAGCTTGTATGTTGGCGAACGACCGGGGCAACCTTTGTTGCCAGCAGTTCTATGCTTCGTGCAACATTAGAAAAGGGAATGCCGCCGACGTCAAGCTGTAACATGAACCGCTGGTGGCCAAATAGCTCGTATTGGTACATCATTTTGTCGATGATTAATTGCGGATCTCCTACAAATAAGGCCGTTTCCGGACTGGTCATTTGTTCGAACTCCTCGCGCGACAGGGTTGCGCTGGTTTTTCCAAGCTGACGATCTACATATTGCCGATAATTGGCGTAGTATGGATAATATTCGTCTTTGGCCTGCTGCGTTGTAGCAGAAATGTAACCATGGCCTGTAATAGCGACCTTCAGGTCGGATGGCTTATGGCCTGCTGCGTTTCCAGCTGCACGGTATGCTTCCACCAAAGCTTGAAATCGATTAGGAGCACCGCCAAGGATCGCCAAAGCCATGCCGGTTCCGAGCTTTCCAGCCCGTTCCGCGCTGACCAGCGACCCTCCTGAACCGATCCACATGGGAATTTGCGTCTGGATGGGGCGTGGTGCAATTTCCGCTTCTTGAAGGGGAGCGCGAAATTTGCCTTGCCAGGAAACCTTCTCCTGTTGGTTTAACTGCTGAAACAGCTCGAAGTTCTCCATAAACAGTTCATCATAATCATTCAGGTCATAGCCGAACAGAGGAAAAGACTCCAGGAAAGCCCCGCGCCCACCTATGATTTCAGCCCGTCCATTCGATAATAAATCTAGTGTGGCATACTCCTCGAACAGCCGGACCGGATCCGTAGTCGTCAGAACGGTTGTCGCGCTGGTTAATTTAATTTGCTTTGTAGTTTGTGCGATGGCCGCTAAAATAACCGAGGTGGACGATGCCGCATAATCTAGACGATGATGCTCGCCAACTCCGAATATATCTAATCCCGCCTCATCAGCCAGCTTCGCCGCTTCAATCATATCCAACAGCCGCTGCCGGCTGCTAATGGTTTGACCTTGATGCGGATCAGGTACAAGATCGCCGAGAGTGTAGACTCCAATTTCAATTCCTGGATGCTTATTCTGTATGCTGTCATTCATTGTTGGAACCCCTTCATTAAGAATTGCCGTGTATTCGAATTGTTTGCAATCCATGGTTGGTTAATGCAATAACTTATAACTATATCATAATACAACGAAGTTAATAAAGGAACTAACAATTATTAAGCTCCTTTCCAAGCGCATTTTAGGAATAAGATGTATAATTGTGGAAGGATATTGAATTGAAACAGGGAATATGGAAGATGCAAGCAAGGCAATAGAATATCCAGACAACTCACGACCCGGCCTAAGATGAAGGCCGGGTTGTGTCTATCAAAACAGCAAAGTAGGAGAGGAATATGAAAATGAAGAAGCTCTGCTTATTGTTATTAAGTCTGCTCATTTTATTATCTGGCTGTCAGGCGCAGCTTGAAAAAAAACAGGAGCCCAAAACCCTAAGAATTCTTGCTTTCAGTGAAAAGGGATTTAATCAGCTTTACGGGAACTTCTTTCTTGCAACGCATCCCAACTATTCTCTGGAGGTTATCTCCATTTACGAAAATTTAACGCCGGGAAAACACATGACTGATACTATCGAAGAGCTTATAGCGAAGGAAAATATAGATGTCTTATCCATTCCCATGGATTCCTACTCTGTACTTCAGAAGAAAGGCAAATTGCTTTCTTTAGACGAGATGATTACTAAAGATCGCTTCGATCTTGCTAATTATTCGCCAGCGATCCTTGATTTTCTTAGGGACGAGCAGGGCCGAATTCACGGGCTGACTGCAACCTTTGTAGGGGATGCGCTATTTTATAACAAAGACCTTTTCGATCATTATCGTTTATCCTATCCTAGAGACTTTATAACATGGGAAGAAGTCTTTGAGCTAGCTCATAAGTTTCCAAATTTTACAGATGATCAGACTCCACAATATGGATTTCACCATAAAAAAACGGCCAATCCTTTTATGATGGCTTTAACGATAGGGGAAGGCAGCGGTTTATCAGTGTATGGAAACGGAAAATTTACTCTAAATTCTCCGTCTTGGGAGAAAGTTTTTGAAGAGGTGACATCGTGTTTTAAATTGCGGGTCTGTTTTGATCCCCATCAGGCAGAATCAACGCAATCGTTAAAGTTGGAAGACCTACAGAAAGAAAGCTATCCATTCTTATCCGGACATATTGCGATGGCGGTTGCCGATTCATCCTTATATCGAATTTTAGATGAAAAAGACAGGGATTTTGCGTGGGGAATGACAACACTTCCGGTTAGTGCGGAGCATCCGGATCTGGGAAATGGAGTAGAGATGAATGACATTTTTACGATTCCATCAAACAATCAGGAGACGGAGGGGGCCTGGGAGTTTATCAAGTATGTTTCCGGGAATGATTATGCAAGGCTCCTCCCGCAAATCAATACCATTGATTTGCCGGCAAGAGTCAGCGAGAATCAGGAGGAATCGATTCAAGTTTTTTATAAATTGGAAAGAGCAAGTAATACTTTAATTAATGAGCTAAGAGAGCTGCCTCCAGAAGTGCTCGCCAAGATCGATGAAATCTCGCCTAGATACATGTCTGAAATACGGTCTGATCAACGGACCGTTCAAGAATCTCTACAGCTCATGGAGGAGGAGCTGCAATTAGCGCTTAAATCCGTGAGTGAATAAATGTTTTGATTGCCGCGGCGGTACTGTCCTCAGAATACTGGAGCTATAATAAAATGTATTGAGCGGGTTTTGCGCGGCTGCGCAGACTCGCTTTTTGGTGTTTGTTGCTGACCAGAGAGCCTCACGCTAATGCAATAACCACATTGATTCAAAGGGTTAGGATGTGCATTTAAGTGTAGCCATTGACAAGAAAAACAATTAAAATATAAAGTAAGTAGTAAGTGATAAGTAGTAAGTAGTAAGTGACAAACCATGAATTGAGCTAACCGAATGATTCCTCACATCAAGTAAGCATCAGTTGAAGAAATGATGATTAGGAGAGGATTATGATGGCGGATTTGCAATTGACACAAAGCTTTTCCATGTTGGCGCTAAATGCGCAGAGAAGTCTTGAGATGACTACGGCCAAGAAGGTGGCCCTCCGCTGCATAGCTGCAGCAGTTATTCTCGAGGTTTACCTGGACAAAGGCTTTACACCAACTAAGAAACAAATAGCTCTGAAGAAAGATGTCCTGGAGCAATCTCATACCATGCTTTATCAGGAGATTATTTTAAAATCCTTAGCCCGTCAAAATGCTAAGAAATCTTGGGATTTGAATACTTGGCTGAAAAGAGCCTCTATGCTTCCCGGATCAACGTTAAAAAAGCTAGAACAGGCTGTATCCGGCTCTCTTAAGGAATTGGGGCTGCTTGAGGAAATCCCCCATCTATTGGGGTGTGACCTGTATTTTCATTCTGCAGGCGTTAGTATCAAAGAATATCGCAGCGATATTCAGGAATACTCCAGCATTTCAGAGAGTATCCGCGCAGAAATTCTGGAGGATGGCCCGGTAACGGATGAGACGATTTGCATGCTCTGGCTTCTTCGCGAGAGCGGATGCATGCATGATTTTTTTTCGCGGAATGAGCTGGATATCGTAAGTGCCCGAATGTATAAATTGTATCAAGGTGCTCCGCTGGCCACAGCCTTGTATCCCATCCGCATCCATCGTGGCATTGAATTAGCAGTGAAGCAATTTTTCCGTATGAAAAAAGGGGCAGTAAAGACACAAGCGGGCAGCGGTTTGAATTTTTTGTTTCCCATCCTGGAGCGCTCGCAGGCTGTTTTTATCGACATGGAGGCGATGTTCTCCAATCCAGCTGCAAGATTGCATGATGTAAAGCAGCGGTTGGAATCCAATGGCCATACTGTTACGGTGCTGCAGGAAGGGCAGATTCCAACAATTAAGATAGATAATATTGTTTATCAAGCGATTCCGCATGCCATTTACGGGAGAGTGCCGATCCATGGTGTGCGTCTAATCCCGAAGCCCCTAATTTAAAGGAGTCTTGAATCATGTCCAGACAGCGTTCTATGGAGGCCATATTGGCCTCTGAGTTCGTAACTATAGGTGAATTAGTACGGCTTACGGATTCTCGCTATAGTACATTGAAATTTTACACAGAAGAGGGTATGCTGCCCTTCACACAGGCGGAGGAAAATCTGACACGCCGATATAAAAGAGAGGAAACCGTCGCGCGCATTCATTTCATTAAGGAACTGAGATCAGGCGGCTTATCAATTCCGCAAATTAAAGAAGCTCTCAACAAGGATTCATAAGCACACTGTAGACCCAGCTTAAATTATAGCAGCTAACAAGGGCTGGGTTATTTCATGAGTGGGCACATCAAAGCAAACTTTAGGCATGTAAAGGGAACGAAATTCAATCTAGAGAGATGGGTAAGAGGTAGTTAAAATGTCGAAAAGGATACTTATAGTAGAGGATCATCAGATATTAAGGGAAATTACGAGGGAATATTTGACGGATGAAGGTTATGAAGTGCTGGAGGCGAGTGACGGCCATCAAGCGATGGCGTTGTTCCAAGAGCATGAGGTGCATTTGGTCATCCTGGATATTATGCTGCCGGAATTGGATGGCTGGTCGGTATGCCGGCGAATTCGCAAAGTCTCAAATGCGCCGATTCTGATGCTGACGGCCCGTTCGGACGAGGAGGATACGCTGCTTGGATTCGAGCTTGGGGCAGACGATTATGTGATTAAACCATGTAGTCCTCCCATCCTGCTGGCTCGCGCCAAGCGGCTGCTTGAGAATCGGAAAACGCCTGGTCAGGGGGATAGGTTATCTGGCGGCGGGATTACGATCGAGCTGCTGTCCCGGACTGTTTTGGCGGGGGGAGAGCACTGCAGCTTAACACACACGGAATTCGAAATATTAGCTTACTTGATGAAAAATAAAGGCATCATCCTCACACGGGAGCAGCTCATCACTAAAATTTGGGGCTACGATTTCGATGGCGATGACCGCACGCTCAGCAGCCATATTCGTAATTTACGCTCCAAGCTTGGGGAGCATGCAAAACATATCGTCACCGTTGTTCGCTCAGGGTATAAATTCGAGGAGCAGCCATGAGAAACCGCATTGTATTCAAGCTGTTTTTGCTTACGACGGGGCTGTGCCTGATTGTAATTGCGAGCTTGATTATCGGACAAACCGTGTTCTTCAAGCAGTTTTATGTGCAACAAAAGACGGAAAAGGTGCAGGAAGCTCTTCGCTCCTACCGGCAGGATGCGCTGAACCAGGCTGGGGCTCCCCACTCCGAAGTCAGGAAGGAGCAGGAGTTCTATGCAAATACGAACGCTTGGCTCGCAGTATTGGACCATCGGGGCTACTTGAAATATGCAAATGATTATGAGATGGAGGTGCGGTTGGAGCACTCGGACGCTAACTCCGATCTGTCGGGTAAAACGCTCATCGTGCCGTTGTATACGGTGATGGATGTGGAGGATGCAAGTGCTGATAACCCGTTGTTCCCCGATTCATTTATCAAAGAGGGGCAGCAGGTTGCCATGGAAGGGATCATGTTCGAGGGCCAATTGTATCCGCAGCGGATCGGGAGAAGCACATCCAACCTCAGAGAGGAGGGCCGCCTGGAGAATCGGCAGCTAGTCGCCAAAGAATATGAGGTTGTTCCGAGATTTGCCAGCCCGACGGAGTATCATGAGCACTACCCCAGTGAGCTCGTTCGCGGAACCATTACGCAGGTCCGGATGCCGCAAGGCGAGCAAGTGTCTCGCTATACGAACCGTCTATTACTCAACCGGGTGAAGGATTTTCAGGCGGATCTGCTGTATGGGGACTTTGCGGAGCAGACGAGTACCGTAATGGATTACGTGGAGAACGAAATTCATTACAAAATATTTGTGGAGCGCATAGTCGACCAGGCAGGAAATCCTGCCTACCTGTTTGCAGTAACATCGCTGCAGCCCGTGAGTGAAGCCGCAGGCGTCTTAAGACATTATTATGGCTATATTGTAGTTGGCACCTTGCTGCTCGTTGTACTGGCCTCCCTTTATTTTTCCCGTAGAATCGCCGCTCCCTTGCTTCGAATGGATGCGATGACGCAAAAAATGGCCAGGCTGGACTTCTCGGAGAAGATCCCTGTCCGGACCGAGGACGAGATCGGCAGCCTGTCGCGGAATATCAATCGGCTTTCGGATATGCTGCACGAGCATATAGACCGGCTGGAGCAGGATATTGAGCGGGAGAAGCGGTTGGAGCAAACACGAAAGGAATTCATAGCGGGAGTGTCGCATGAGCTGAAAACTCCGCTTAGCGTAATGGAAGGCTGCCTTTATATTTTGAAGGACAAAGCGGATAGTCCGAGGCGGGACTATTATTTTGCGGCGATGGAAGATGAAGTGCAGAAGATGAACCTGCTAGTCAACGATATGCTGGAGCTGGCGAGATATGAATCCGGTATGTATAAGATGACGATGGATTCATTCCGGATGGATGAGGTTCTGGAACGGATTTGCGCGAAGCTGGCTCCGGGTATCGCGGCCAAGCAGATCCGTCTGCACACCCATCTTGCCCCCGTCGAAGTCGTGGCCAATCGGCATCGGATCGAGCAGGTGATCGTCAATTTCCTGACGAACGCCATACGCTATACACCGGAGAAGGGAGAGATCATGGTCTCGGTGGCCGAAGAGGAGAATAGCGTTAAGGTCCTCGTTGAGAACAATGGCGTTCATATTCCGCCCGAACAGTTGGAGAGGATCTGGGATCGATTCTATCGTGGCGAGCAGTCCCGTCATCGTTCAACGGGCGGAACAGGATTGGGCCTTGCAATCTCAAGACAGATTCTCGAATTGCATGGGGCACCGTACGGGGTAAGGAATACAGGGCAGGGCGTTTTGTTTTATTTTGAATTGAAGAAAGCTAAAAAAGTGTAGAACTTGGGTTCTGCGCTTTTTTTTTGGATTTCTACTTCATCTGCATCTCATCTGCACTTGATCTTGATCTCTCATTTTTATTCTAAATAAAAAACAGGATATAGGAGAGGAACTCAAACATGTCAAAAAATAAAATGATTATCATGCTGATCGGAATCGTCACCTTGCTCTTAGCGGCGTGCGGGAACCAGAGCGGTAGTCGGAACCCTGCTTCATTAACGCTCAATGAAGGGGATAACCCCGCAACCTCAAAACAGGCTTCATATAAAAAACTGTTCCAACGGAGCCTTTTTCTCGGAGATTCGATTACGGAAGGTTTGTCCTACCATGATGTACTGAACGAGGAGAACGTGCTTGCAGGGGCAGGGAAAACGGCTCAATTTGCGCTGGAGGACGTGGAGGAGCTCGTGAAGCGAAAGCCAGAGTATATTTTTATTCAGCTGGGCTCAGATGATATTTTGTGGCCAACCGACAATCCGAAGGAATATTCGCTATCGTATTACGCTCAATTGATCGATGAGATCGCGGGTAAACTTCCAGACGCGGCGATTACGTTATTATCGGTGACCCCGGTCACGGCGGAAGCGGAGAGCTCCGAGCCCCGTTACCTGAATATTGGCGAGTACAATGAGGGAGTGAAGGAACTGGCTGCTGAGAAACAGGTCGGCTTCTTCGATCTGTCACCGATTGTGGCCGATCATACCGAGCTGTACGATACGGACGGCATTCATTTCCAGGCAGAGTATTATCCGATCCTGCTCGATTTTTTGAAGGATAAGCTGGGTTATGGGATAAACACAAAGTAATGGCGTAGGGGGAGAAGAGCGTTGGTATTCAGCAGTCTGATTTTTTTGTTCCAATTTCTGCCCGCTGCGTTATTGGCTTATTACCTCTCGCCCAAGAAGTTGAAAAATGCCGTTCTGTTCGCCGCGAGTCTCGTCTTTTACGCGTGGGGGGAACCGGTCTATATCGTCATCATGCTCTTCTCAACCGTCTTCGACTACGCTAACGGGATCCTGATTGGCAAGTATAGACATCGCAAATCATTGGCCAAGGTGATTTTCATCAGCTCGATCTGCGGCAATCTGGCCATTCTCGGCTTCTTCAAGTATGCCGGGTTTGTCGTTGAGAATATAAATGCTCTGTTCGGCCTGCATTTTCAGGCCCTGGATCTGCCGCTGCCGCTGGGCATTTCCTTTTATACGTTCCAGACGATGTCTTATGTGGTGGACGTATATCTTGGCAAAGTCAAGGCCCAAAGAAACTTCATCGCCTTTGGCGCCTACGTTGCCATGTTTCCGCAGCTAGTCGCCGGCCCGATCGTCAAATACGGCGATATAGTGGGACCATTGGTCTCACGAAAAGTAACGCTGGAGCGATTTGGGGAAGGAGCGGAGTGGTTCATCCGGGGATTGGCTAAAAAGGTGCTGCTCGCCAATAACATCGGCCTGCTGTGGACGAATGTGAAGTCAACGCCGCTCGAGGATTTGACCGTCCTTTCCGCCTGGCTTGGAATTCTGGCGTTTACGCTGCAAATTTATTTTGATTTTAGCGGGTACTCGGATATGGCGCGGGGCCTCGGTAAGATGTTCGGCTTTGACTTTCCAGAGAACTTCAAGTACCCCTATATCTCCAGGAGTATTACGGAATTTTGGCGTAGATGGCATATATCGTTGGGCTCCTGGTTCCGGGAATATGTCTATATTCCGCTTGGCGGCAATCGGCAGGGCTGGCGCAAGCAGCTCAGAAATCTCTTGATTGTGTGGTTCTTAACTGGTTTGTGGCATGGAGCGAGCTGGAATTTCATTGTATGGGGGCTGTATTTCGGCTGCTTCGTTACGGCTGAGAAGCTGTTTCTTCTCAAGTGGCTGACGCGCGGGCCAAGCTGGGTAGGGCATCTCTACACGCTGCTGATCGTCGTGGTCGGGTGGGTCTTGTTCGAATTTGAACAATTGTCCGCGGCAGTGGCGTTTATCGGGGCAATGTTTGGTTTCGGAGGGCAGGGGCTGGCGGATGACCAAGCGCTGTATGACCTGTCTGCGAACGGAGGTTTGTTCGTTCTCCTTGCTATATTCGCGACGCCGCTTCCCCGGAGAATGACCGAGCGCATCAAAGACCGCTGGAATACGGGAGGCGTGATCGGCGTACTGGCGTTTTATTTCATTAGTCTGGTTTTGTCGACGGCCTATTTAGTCAACAAGTCTTATAATCCGTTCTTATATTTCCGTTTTTGAGGGGGGGATCGATGTTGATCGGATATGACAAACGAACCCGCACCATGACGGCGTGGTTGCTGCTGCTGTTTATCGGGACGATGGTCGTTATGAACGTTTTGACGCCTGACAAGGACTTCGCGGAAGCGGAGAACCGAGTGCTCGAAAAGCCACCTGTTTTTGAGCTGCGATCCCTCCTATCAGGAACGTTTACGGCCAGTTATGAGAGATATGTTTCCGATCAATTTGCATTCCGCGGCGTTTGGGTCGGAATCAAGACCGATGCGGAACGCATTGTGGGCAAGAAGGACAGCAACGGCGTATACCTTGGCGAAGACGGGTATCTTTTTCAGCACTTCACATCACCGAATGCTGCGGAAGTGGAGAAGAGGATCGCAGCCATCCATTCGTTTCACCGGGCGACGCCTGGCTTAAATAAGTATGTCATGCTGGTGCCGACCTCCGCTGCGCTGCTTGCGGATAAGCTGCCGGCGAATGCACAGACTGGCAATGAGCGGGCTGCTATAAACCAAGTGCAGCAATCGCTTCGCTCTGATATTCGCTTCGTCGAGGTGTACCCTGCATTGCATGACCACCGGGGAATGTCCATTTATTACAAGACGGATCATCACTGGACGAGTACAGGCGCTTATTACGGCTATCAGGCGTTGTGCAGGCGGATGGGCATCGTTCCGAAAAGTGAGGCGGCGTTCGATATCCGGCAAGCGACGGATAAATTTTACGGATCGCTCTATTCGAAGAGCGGCTACCGACATCTTAAGCCCGACCGAATCGATCTCTATCTGCCGCGGGAGGAAAGCCAGATCAAGGTGGAATATGTAGATGAAGGCCGTACCACGAATTCCTTGTATGAATTGGAGCAGTTAAACAAGAAGGATAAATATGCGGTCTTCCTGAATGGCAACCATCCGCTGATTCGAATCACGATGGCGAATCCCAACGGGAAGAAGCTGCTGGTAATCAAGGATTCGTACGCCAATAGTTTGGTCCCGTTCCTTCTGGAGCACTTCGCCGAGATCGATGTGGTTGATCTTCGCTACTACGACGAATCACTGCTGAAGCTCGTAGAAGATCGGCAGTTTCAAGACATGATCATTCTTTACAATGTCCACACTTTTTTTGAAGACATATCTATTCTCAATCTATCGGAGGTAACGAAATGAAGCGACTATGGATCATACTGCTCGTGCTTTCTAATGCAGCGGGAATATTGGCGGGATGCACCGGAGACGGAGGAGCCTCGGCACAGCTGACGGCTGCAGAAGTAGGGGAAAGCATTCGGCTAGCGGCAGGTCTTCCCGGCATGAAGCCGGGGGACCAGGAGAAACTCCAAAAATTGTATCACATCGAACCGGACATAGTGGAGGATTTCATACTGTATACAGCTTCCTCCAATGTAAAGGCGGATGAACTGGCCGTCATCCGGGTCAAGGATGCGGACAAAGTCGGTCATGTCCTTGACAAAGTACAGGAGCGAATCCAGGTCCAAACCGTCAAATTTAAAGATTATCGCCCGGAGGAGTACTATTTGCTGGATAAGCATATTTTGAAGGCCAAAGGCAGGTTTGTTCTGTTCGCGGTTTCGAAAGAAGCAGATCAAATGGAGCGCGCGTTTGACGACATATTGAAATAAGGCACTTCAAGCATAATTCTGCAAATCCTTGTAGCTGATCGGTTAGATCATGTTTCGTTTCGTGTATCATGATGTTTTTAAGGGTCTATGATCTCATGGAGAAGCCGTAATCGCGCTTTTGACAGCAAAGGATGTATAATCATGTAAGAAGCAGCGAATTGTGAGGTAAGAAAGAATGAATTCTAGTATGTTATTGAAATCTGAAAGGCTGACCTACAGGCCAACTATGGCTTCTGATTTAGAGATGGTGTTAGCGATTGAAAACGATCATGAGAACAGATCCTATATTATACCTTGGCCCAGGGACCAGCATATGGCCGCGTTGCGCGACTCGGATAAGAGGCATATAGTTATTGAGGATGAGGCTGCGAACCCGGTGGGGTATATGATTTTGGCAGGTCTCGACAGCCCGCACCATAGCATTGAGCTGGTCCGGATTGTCATTGCAGAGAAAAATAAAGGATATGGAAGAGAAGCCATCAAGGCGGTTTTACAATATGTATTTGAAGGGGTAAGTGCTCATCGAGTATGGCTGGATGTGAAGGAGTATAACGAGAGAGCGATGCAGCTTTATTTAGCTCTAGGGTTCAAGCAGGAGGGCGTATTAAGAGAATGCATTAGGAATGGCGATCAGTACGAATCTCTGATTGTAATGTCCCTGCTAAGGCAGGAATTCACGGCCCTAAGAGTGGAGGTCTAGAGAACTTAATTGATTCTAAAGGGGGTTCGCATGAGAAAATTTAGATTCAATCAGTCGGCGGAAATAGGAAGCTTCATTATTCTTTTTGGAGCATGTATTAAGCTGGCTGTTCATTTGTATGCGGTATTAGGGATGATAAGATTCACAGAAGCTGTAATCACAGATGTAGAATTCAATATATATCGTTTAAAAATCTTTACAACCCTAGAGCAGTATGAGGTGCACATTTTACCAACGTACGGGATTTCGGTGCTGCTGATCATATATCTTATAAAGCTTGTAGTAGATTATATCAAATACCGGAAACAAGAAAATAGGGTGGATGATAAGGAGAGGCATGGATTTTGGAGTTAATCAAGAAGGATAAAAGGCAGGACAACGCTTAGTTGTCCTGCCTTTGTATCTTGGATTGCTGCCAGTCATCGCAATTAGTAAATCCGGTAATTCCCGCTCAACGCCAGCAGGCTGAAGAAGTACAGGCAGTTGTCGTAATAGCGGCGGTCTCCGGTACGAAGCGGCGTGTTCCAGAGCAGGCGGACAAAATGCTCCGCGTCCGGGCCGTCGGCGGCGAGGGAAGCCGCCGCATTGGTCGCCAGAAGGCCGATTGGATGAAGCGCTGGCTCATCGAACGGCTTCCCGTCAATGGTGTAGCGGCGATAATCGGAAACCTCGATGTCCCGGAAAAATGCCTGAATCCGGTTGGACTGCTCGACCTGCCAGGGATCCTGGCGGAACCATACCCAATCCAGGGCGATATTGGCGGCCACCCGGTAGGAATCGCTGTAGAAATGACGGAAGTCGCCATGGGGCTGCGGCTCTGCCGGCGTACCGTCATAATTCGCATATTCTGGAGCGAGGCCAGTTTCCGGATGGCATGCCGTATGCAGGTAAGCCCGGCTGGCCTTGGCGGCCTCCCGCCAAAACTTCATATCCCGCTCGTCGGCCAGCAGGGCAAACAACTCGTAGAAATGGGGGAGATGATATGACGGATCGCTAAACTTAGATTCCGGTATGAACTTGATCAGCTTCGTTTCCGGGTCCCACATCGGATCGCCTTCGCCGTTTTCCCCCTGATGCAAGCATGCTCTTAGAATCGTTCGTGCCTGCTCGGAATAGTTATAGGGCTCCGGCCCGTCTCCCCAGCGGCTGGCCGCGAAGAACAGGGCCATCGCGAAAAATTCCTCTCCGTCCGGTGCAGGACCCTGGGAGATGCGGGTTCCGTCCGGCTTGCAATGCCAGGCAAAATAATTGGCGTAGGGCCCTTCCTTATGCTGCATAAATGTCTTCGAGAAATTCCACAGCCGGTCAAACTCTTCTTTCTTATTCATTTGCACAGCCATCATCATCCCGTATGACATGCCCTCTGTCCGCACGTCCAAATTGCCGGTATCGAGAATATAGCCTTTATCGTCACCCATCGGGTGATAGATCCGCACATCCGGCTCTCCATAGAACAGATCGTTCCATACCTGCTCCAGATTGGCTTCAATTTCCGTTTCGGAATAGCCGAGCTCCTTGAACAGGTTCCTGTATTCTTTCGTATAAAAAGCACCTAATTGGTTTGCAGACATAACGTCAACCTCCGTTTAATCATCATTTGGCTATATCATAGCACAGCAGGAGTTGAGTAAATTAAAGCGCTTTCCCCAGAAATATTAGTTATTTCTCTAATAGTAAGATACAGGAGTCTATCGGGTTACTGCAAAAAAGAAAGTGCAATAAACAAACAAAAAATTCCATTTAGATTTCGATGGAATGATCATAAAATGAACTTGAAAAAATGTAATTAATTTCTAGATTTGATCTGGAGGGAGGCAGATCGCGCAAACTTTTGTCGAAAGGGGGATTAAGATTCGGCGAATGTCCAGTTAAGTGTCACAAGAAAGGAGATGATCAGAGATGAGGCAAAAATTTTGCTTAGTTTTGGCAACGCTTACATTGATGGCGGTATTCATATCTCCCGGCTTGCATGCTACAGAGGATCAGAATTCGTTTGAGAATCCTATCCTGTGGGCCGATGTGCCGGACCCGGATGTCATTAGAGTGGGGAATGCCTTCTATATGACAAGTACAACGATGCATATGAACCCCGGCGTGCCGATCATGAAATCCTATGATCTTATCCATTGGGAAATCGTCAATTATGTATACGATACGCTAGGGGATTCCGACGCACAGACGCTGAGGAATGGTCAGAATGAGTATGGCAAAGGCTCCTGGGCCAGCAGCTTAAGATATCACAACGGCACCTACTATGTGGTTTTTTCCTCCAGCACAGCGGGCAATACATTCATCTACAAGACGCGGGATATTGAAAAAGGGCCATGGACTCGCTCCACGATCGGCTTTTACCATGACATGTCTTTGCTGTTCGATGATGACGGGAGGGTGTACCTTGTTCACGGCGGTGGCGATATTCGCCTTACTGAGCTCACTGCGGATGCCAGCGCTGTAAAGCCAGGCGGGTTAAACCAGGTCATTATTCCCAATGCCAGCCTGGTGGCAGGTCCTAATGTCGGACTCCCGGCCGAGGGAGCGCATATTCAAAAAATAAACGGCAAGTATTACATCTTCCTGATCACCTGGCCGCAGGGAAAAGGCCGTACGCAATTGGTTTTTAGAGCGGATCGCATTACCGGGCCTTATGAAGGACGGGTTGCTCTGGATTTTGCTGGCGTCGCTCAAGGCGGAATCGTGGATACGCCGGATGGCAAATGGTACGGCATGCTTTTTCAGGATCATGGATCAGTAGGGCGTACTCCCTTCCTTGTTCCCGTTGCGTGGCAAGATGCTTGGCCGGTATTCGGCGTGAATGGCCAGATTCCCGCGCAAATGCCAAAGCCCGTCCCCGGCGCGAATTCCAATCATAAAATCGTGGCCTCCGATGAATTCGATCAAACCCGGCTTCCGCTCGTATGGCAGTGGAATCATAATCCAGACAACAATCTTTGGTCTCTAACCGAGCGCCCGGGATTTATGCGGCTGAAGACCGGACGGACGAGCACGGGCATTTTGGATGCGCGCAATTCACTCACGCAAAGAAGCATCGGGCCGGAAAGCTCTGGACGGATTGCCCTCGATGTAAGCCGGATGAAAAGCGGGGACTATGCAGGTCTTGCCGCGTTGCAGAAAAACTACGGATTCGTCGGCGTAAAAATGTCCGGGAATTCCAAATCCATCATCATGGTCAACGGAAGCGGGACAGCTCCGGTAGAAGTCGCGAGTGTGCCTCTTGCACAGAACAATGTCTACTTCAAAGTGGAAATGGATTTTAAAAATAATACCGACAAAGCCTACTTCTATTACAGCCTGGACGGCAACCGGTGGACAGTCATTGGCAACACGCTGCAGATGAGCTACACTCTGCCGCATTTTATGGGATACCGGTTTGCCTTATTTAACTACGCAACACAATCGGCTGGCGGGTATGTGGATTTCGATTATTTTAGAATCGAGAACCGGATGACAGGGACAGGGGGATCAGGAGAGTCTCCGCAGTCACCCGTACAAAGCGGATCGGTGTACAAGCTGAGGAATGCGCACAGCAGCATGGTTATCGGTATTTCCGGCATGTCCACAGCAAATGGAGGACAGGCCGTCCAATGGAACGATAATGGCAGTGCGGATCATCAGTGGCGGTTTGACCGCTTAAGCAGCGGCTACTACAAGCTGACAAATATCCATAGCGGCAAGGTGCTGGGGGTTGAGAACATGTCCACGGCGAACGGCGCTTCCGCCATACAATGGGATGACAATGGCACGGCGGATCATGAATGGCAGCTCGTTCCCGTAGGGGACGGCAGCTATAAATTGGTGAACCGTCATAGCGGCAAGGTGCTCGGCGTGGACGGCATGTCCAAGACGGCAGGCGCAAAAATCGTGCAGTGGGACGATAACGGCACGGCGGATCACAACTGGACATTCTCGTTCGTTCGATAACGAATCTATGAAGTGCAGATGTACACACATTTTATTTTGAACAATGGGGAGGAAATGGGAATGAAAACAAACCAAAGAATCATGGCTGTACTATTAACCTTTATGCTGCTGGGAATAGGGATGTTCCAAGGCCAGGCCGCGCACGCAGAAACGCCGGCGATCGCCAAAACCCCTGGCAACGGCAATCCGCTGATGGATCATAAGCTTGGGGCTGATCCGTTTGCGATGACCTATAACGGCAGGGTCTATCTATACATGTCCAGCGATGCTTATGAATACGATAGCAGCGGCAAAATCAAAACGAATTCATTCAGCAATTTGAACAAAGTCCATGTCATTTCTTCAGACGATATGGTGAACTGGACGGATCACGGCGCTATTCCCGTCGCGGGACCAAACGGGATTGCCAAGTGGGCCAGCGGTTCCTGGGCGCCGGCAGCAGCTCATAAGAAGATCAACGGGCAGGATAAATTCTTTCTCTACTTCTCCAATAGTGCAGGAGGGCTTGGCGTGCTCACGGCGGACAGCCCGATAGGGCCGTGGACAGATCCGCTTGGACGAGCGCTGGTGACATTGAACACACCTGGCGTTGCGGGCGTGGTATGGCTGTTTGATCCGGCCGTATTAGTCGATGATAATGGCACCGGCTATCTGTATTTCGGCGGGGGAATTCCTGGCGGCAACAATCCGACCCAGCAGCAATGGGCGAGTCCCAAGACTGCCCGCGTCATCAAACTAAGCGATGATATGATTCATACGGAAGGCAGCGCGCAGGTCATTGATGCTCCGTTCTTTTTTGAAGACTCGGGAATCCACAAATATAACGGCAAATACTATTATTCCTACTGCTCCAACTTTGGCGGAAATCATCCGCCGGGAACCCCTCCTCCTGGAGAAATTGCCTACATGGTGAGCGACAACCCGATGGGGCCGTTTACTTATGTAAAATCGATCTTAAAAAATCCGTATGAGTTTTTCGGCGTCGGGGGCAACAACCACCATTCCATCTTTTCATTCAACAATAAGTGGTATATAGCCTACCATGCCCAGACTGTGAGCAAAGCCATCCTTGGCGATGGATTGGGGTATCGTTCCCCTCATATCAATGAGCTAACGTATGCGGGCAATGGAGAAATCAACCCGATTCAGGGAACGATGAAAGGCGTTTCGCAGATTAAAAATCTAAATCCGTATGTGCGGACGGAAGCCGAGACGATCGCCTGGCAGGGCGGCATTTTGACAGAGGCTGCTCAGGCGCCTGGCGGCATGGTACCAAGCGTAAACATGAACGTAACCGATATTCATAACGGCGACTGGATCGCCGTCGCCAACGCCGACTTTGGATCGAATGGCGCGACGAGCTTCAAAGCAAATGTGGCCTCGACGGTAGGAGGGCAAATCGAAATTCGGCTTGACAGTCCGACAGGCCAGGTCATCGGGACGCTTCAGGTTAATCCGACAGGGGGCAATCAAACTTGGAGCCTCAGAGAAACTACGGTAAACCGTGTGACTGGCGTTCATCATGTGTATTTTATGTTTAAAGGTGCAAATAATCAGCGTCTGTTCAACTTGGATTATTGGCAGTTCGGCACTTCTACGGGCGGGGGGCAGCCATCTGATATTGAGAGCGGCCGCGTGTACACGCTGAAGAACGAACATAGCGGTCTGATGATCGGCATAGCAGGCGCATCTACAGCCGACGGCGCACAGGCCCTGCAATCGAACAATTTTGGTGCGACGGATCACGAATGGCGGGTGGACAGTTTGAATAATGGCTATTATAAGCTGACGAATATGCGCAGCGGCAAGGTGCTCGGGATTGAGAACATGTCCACCGCAAACGGGGCCAAGGCCGTACAATGGAACGATAACGGCACGGCAGACCATGATTGGCAATTCGTCCCTGTGGGCAATGGCAGCTACAAAATCGTCAACCGCCACAGCGGCAAGGTGCTCGGCGTGAATGGCATGTCCACGACATCAGGCGCGAACATTGTGCAATGGGACGATAACGGCACGGCAGACCACAACTGGCGATTTGTGTTTGTAAGGTAACAATAAATAAGAACCCGCCCTATGGTTAGCGCCAACGGTGGGTTCTATTTATTCTAGATTTAAGGAACGGTCCAGTATCTTAATTTCGCCGATTTCCGAAGAAGAGTTATATGACTGTGCAAAAACAAGATTAACATCAATCCAGTTGGAATATTGCCAAATTCTACGCCGCCCACCCATCGATTGATCCAACCGTTCAACCTGAATTAACTGGATTTATAGCAGTAAGTTTCAGCGGCAAAGAGGGGAAAGGAGAATTAAATGTATTTCATGTTGTTATAAGAAGAGAAATGGACAATATGAGCGGGGATAGTTGATATTAGTTGCGTAAAATCCATCTAGTCCCCGAAATCATTTGTTTAGGCAGTAATTAGATACATGAACTCCATTTAGGGTACGACAGCCTAGCCTAGACGCAGCTTAAATAAATGAGCTAAAGAATGGGATGCAGGTAAGCATTTAAATACTTACACTACACCCATTGTAACCATTCAATGTATCCCATCACCTCGACTCTACCCGTTGTATAAATTCGCGGGGGGAGATGCCCTCGACCTTCTTGAACACTTTGCTGAAATAGAAGGCGCTGTCGTAGCCAAGCTTGTGGGAAATTTCATTGATCCGCCCTTCGCCGCGCAGCATCATTTCTTTGGCCGCCGCGATTTTGGTGTCGGTGACGTATTTGACGAAATTGACTTTAGCCGTCCTGGAGAACAGATGGCTCAAATAATTGGGGCTGAAGTTGAAAATATCCGCGACCTGGTTCAAGGACAGCTTGCTGTCAAGGTTGCGCTTGATGTAATCCTGGACATGCCGGATAACCTGCTCCTTATAGTTCTGCTTCCTGGAGGAGAGAAGCTCGCAGCATCCGTCCCGGAATTGCACGAGCCAGCCCATCACGCCGTCGATGGAGCTCTGCTGATAGATGGTCCGGTATCCTTCCGGCTCGTGCTCGAAGATCTGCTCCACCAGATTCTCCCCATCGGCCAGCAGGGAGGTGGCCATATAGAGCACGCTGCAGGCAGCATCGGTCGCCGCGACGAGGAGATCAGGCCGCCCTTCGAAGGCTTCGATCATACTAGTAATCATGCTGTGGAGCGCATCGGTATCCATCTCCTCGAACGCCCGGCGGATTTCCGAGCGGGAAGCCGAATAATCGAAGAGAGGCTGCTTCAGGTCAGGGCTTTGTTTATGATCTGCATCTGCATAAAAAATAAAGGCCTGCTGCGCCAACGCCGCAGGTAAAGCACGGCGGGCGGCCAGATAACTCTCATGGATCAAGTATGGATCATCCACCGCATGGCCGATGCCGCCCATAATCCTCACGTTGAAATAATTATGCAGCGCCTGTGCCATATCCGAGAGCAGCCGCTCTATGTCAGGCATCCAATCCAGCGAATGAGCGTCATCAACCGGCAGAATGATGGCAAAGTTGCGCAAATCGAGGCTGGTTACATAACAGGGCCTGACCGGAGTCAGGCGGTCTCTCGCCATCTTTACCGTGCTGGTGCATAGAGTGACCAGCTTGTCGCCGCTCGGCGGAACGGTATCCGGCGCCATAATGCGGCAGGTACATACAACGTAGGCGGGGGCGGACAGCTCCAGTTCCAGATCTTCTTTTTGCAGCAGGTACTGGTTCTTGTTCTCGAACAGATTGTTAAACAGCCGGACGAAGAACTTCTCGCGCAGCTCATGCAAGTTGCTGCGGTGAATCAGCTCTGGATAGCTCTCCACCGTATTATGCTCCTCCAGCAGCTTCATTGCCTTCCTGATTGCGGTCTCCAGCGCCTCGGGCGTCAGCTCCAGCTTCACCAGATAATCCACCGCCTGCATCTCGATGGCTGTGCGCGCATACTCAAACTCTTCATAGCTGGTCAGAATAATGAAGAGCGGAACGCGCCCGTATTTGCGGCGAACCGACTCGGCGACCTGCAGTCCGGTTTTGACCGGCATTTTAATATCGGTAATCACGATATCCGGCCGGCAGGATTCAATCATTTCCTCGGCCTGTCCCCCATTATAGGCGACCCCAATCACTTCGATCCCGTACTGCTCCCATTTCAGCATGGACTGCAGGCCAATGCATACCAAGGCTTCATCATCGGCAATCAGCAATTTGATCAATGCAATCACTTCCTTACAAGTTTGCTTTCAAAGATGCTTTCAAAGATGCTTCCAGAAGGGTTGGGACTTTAACACTTTATCGCTCCATTTACAGACCCATTGTTCTGCTCCAATACTCGTGCAATCATTCCGTGGTTCGGTAAGGCAGCAGAATAAACATCTTCGTATATTGATCCTGCACGCTCTCGATCGACAATCCGTATTGCTCCCCGAAGGTGAGCTTCAGCCGGTCATTGACATTGCGCAGCCCCATCCCCTCCAGCAGCCCCTTCGCGGCGGGTTCCTGATGCGGCCCCTGCTCCCCCGGAGCCAGAATCTCCGCAATTTGCTCTTCGCTGATCCCGATTCCGTTATCCTCCAGGGTAATCCGAATATCGTTCCATCCGCTGCGTTCAATACTCAGCCGAAGGTACCCATGGCCCCTCGGCTCAATACCGTGAAATATTGCGTTCTCCGCCAGAGGCTGCAGGGTGAACCTCGGAATGAGCCCCGACAGCAGCTGTTCGTCATGGACAGCCGTTTCCATCGTAATGTTGCTGCCATAGCGGTATTTTTGGATGAGAAAATAATCCTCCAGCAGACTTAACTCCTCCTGCAGCGGTACCAGCTTGCGCCCATCCTTGGCAATGCTTCGCAGCAGGCGCGACAGCGAGGTAGTCATCTCCGCAATGCCCGTTGCATTCTGGATCGTCGCCATCCATTTGATCGAATTCAGCGTGTTGTACAGGAAATGCGGGTTAATCTGGCTCTGCAGCATCCGGTACTCCAGCTCCTGCCGCTGCTTCTCGTCTGCAACCCGTGTCTCCATCAGAGTAAGAATGTCCTGGGACAAGCGGTTGATCCCGCGTCCCACATCGCCGAGCTCGCTATTCCATTCCATATTCCGGTCGATGAGGAAGTTGCCCTGGGCGATTTTGTCGATACGCTTCTTGAGCTTCTCGACAGGCAGGCTGATCGTCTTGGTCAAATAGATCGTAATGACACCGCTCGAGGCAATCACGAGCACGCAGACGCCGAGCATAAGCAGCAGCCAAAGATTGAACTGTGGAGCAAACTGCTTCTCCGACAGCGTCTGGGAGAGCGTGACCCCTTTGCGCACCGGATATGACACGGAAATCAGCTTCTCGCCTTCGCTCATCTCCAGCCAGGACAAGGACGTAACGCTGCCGCTGGACGTCTCCTCCTCATAGGGGGTTGCCTTATATTCCGCCGAAAGGGGCAGAATCTGATCCCCTTGAATTTCATATTGCTGTGAACCCAGCGTTAACAGCAGCTTGGATTCCGCAGGCAGGCCATAGCCCTTCAGCTTGTCGGTAATGACGGAGGTGTTGGCCAGCAGGTATACGGTTCCGATTCGGTTGGCATTGTCCCCGTAGATCGGCATCACGAAGGGGATCGTCTTGGTCAGGGACAGCGGATCCTGAATGACCCGCGCCCACTCCTCAGTCGCATCCGCAGTCAGGCCGGGCAGCTGATTAATGTTATGAATGGTTAAAGGAACCGAAGTGCTGACCGAGTTGTCCACTTGAAAAAATTTATCCTGATTATCCGTCACAATCAGCCGGCGCACATACCCGTTGGAGCGGTTCATCCGGAAATCATCCTGCAGTGAGGTAAAGACATGAATCGCCTCCATGGAGCTCGGCTGGTCCGCATTGAAATAATCATTTAACATGCGATTTGTCGAAGAATTGGTGCTGCAGGTCATTGCCAGAACCGACAGGTTCATCAGATCCTGCTCAATGATATGGGATACGAGCTGCAAATTGAATTCGGTGGCCTGGATTGTCGTTTTTCTCTGAAAATAGGAAATAAGCTCATAGCTGAAAAAAGACAGCAGAGTCGCGATCAGCAGGGCGAATACCGTCATGATCAGGATGATCCGGCTTTTGATGGTTGCCTTTCGTTTCGTAGAAGCCACCTCTTTTCTGTACAAATATAAAGCGCTTTCAAATCGAGTTGGTAACATTACCATAACATGAACACAAGTTTGCAGACAGAGCAGGCCGGACAGGAACAACGATTTTTACAGGTTTTTATGAGAATTTTACAGCTTTCTGCGCTTCATGAAAAGAAGTGAACAGAAAAGTGAATGAACTGTGATAAAAAATGTATGCCCTTTCATTTTAAAATCCACTAGGATAAATATAGAGCTTCGAAATGCCGAATCCGGCATCTTAAACCAGAGGAAAAGGGGACTAAAACATGAGAATGCGAAAATGGTTAGGGATCACTCTGGCTGCTGTACTATTGCTCAGCATGCTTGCCGGCTGCTCCGGGAATAACGGAGGCAAAAACGCCAACGAGACCGAGCCGCCAGCTACAAACAATAATGGAAACGCTGCCAATGAGTCGTCCGCAAATCCCGTCACACTGAAATGGGCCTTGTGGGATTGGGAAGCAACCGCTTATTACCAGCCGTTGATTGATGCTTACAAGGCAAAAAATCCGAACGTGACCATCGAGTACGTCGATCTGGGTTCGACCGACTACATGACCATGCTCAGCACGCAGCTCTCCGGCGGAGCGGATCTCGATATTCTTACGGTGAAGGATATCCCGGGATATGCCAACCTCGTGAAGCAGAACCATTTGGAGCCGCTAAAAAAATACATGAGCGAGCAAGGCATCGACGTATCCCTGTATGGCGGAACAGTGGAGCAAATTCAAATGAATGATGAAGTATATGCGCTTCCTTTCCGCAGCGACTTCTGGCTGATTTATTACAACAAGGATCTTTTTGATCAGGCGGGTGTTCCATATCCGACTAATGATATGACCCTGGAGCAGTACGACGAGCTGGCGCGAAAAATGACGTCAGGCAGCGGCTCTAATAAAGTATACGGCGCCCATTATCATACATGGCGCAGCGCAGTGCAGCTGTTCGGCATTCTGGATGGCCAGCACACCGTCGTTGACGGCGAATATGACTTTCTGAAGCCGACCTATGAGCGCATTCTCAAGCAGCAGGAGGACGGAATCGTTATGGATTACGCGACCCTGAAGACCTCCAGCACACACTACTCCGGCGTATTCTACAACAACTCTGTTGCCATGATGAATATGGGCAGCTGGTTTATTGCGACGCAGATCGAGAAGGTCAAGAGCGGTGAGTCGCAGGCGACGAACTGGGGCATCGTGAAATATCCGCATCCCGAAGGAGTGGAACCAGGCACTACGCTGGGTACGATTACTTCGCTGGCGGTGAACAAGAAGTCAGCTAATAAGGAAGCCGCGCTGGACTTCATGAAATTCGTCACGGGCGAAGAAGGCGCAGCGGTGATTGCCGCTACAGGCACCATTCCAGCGATCAAAAACGATGAAGTCGTCAATTCCATCGCTTCTGTCGAGGGATTCCCTGCGGATGAGGCGAGCAAGGTAGCGCTGACGACGGCGAAGACATATTTGGAAATGCCGCTGCATGAGAAGAGCGCGGACATTGAGGTTATTCTGAACGAGGCGCATGACAGCATCATGACCAAAAATGCGACGATCGACAAAGGCCTGGCCGATATGAACACACGCGTACAGCTTATTTTGGATAATTAAGAATTTGCAGAATAGACACATGAATACCAGGGGGCGGGCTAATGGCCTGCCCTTTGCCAAATCATTAGACTGCTAGCAGGTTAGGAGGAGGAGCGATGTTATGCAGAACGAAACCGTGATACGAAACCATACGGCGAAAAAAAGCGGTCTCAAAAAAAGAGCGAAGGATCATCTGGTGGCCTACAGCTTTATCGCCCCCAATTTTATCGGTTTTGCCGTCTTTACGCTGGTGCCGATGGTCTTTGCTCTCATTCTTGCCTTCGTGAAGTGGGATGGGGCTAACCCGATGGAATACGTTGGGATGAACAACTTCATTCGTCTCTGGAAGGATCCGACCTTTCATAAATCGTTATGGAATACGGTGATTTATACGGTGGGCGTCGTGCCGCTGACGATGGTGTGCGCGCTGGGTCTCGCCATTTTGCTCAATCAGAAAATATTTGGGCGCAACTTCATGCGGACGGTGTTCTTTTTCCCGTATGTGGCTTCGCTTGTGGCGGTGGCTGCCGTATGGAACTTTATTTTCAGCCCGACGATGGGGCCTGTTAATAACATTCTCCATGCGCTGACCGGCGTTCCGATCGAGGATCTCCCGCGGTGGGCCGCGGATAAAGATTGGGCCATGTTCACGGTCGTGCTGTTCACCGTGTGGAAGAACATGGGGTATTACATGGTGATATATTTGGCCGGGCTTCAGGGTGTGAATCCCGAATTGTACGAAGCCGCCGAGCTCGACGGCGCGAACGCCTGGCAAAGATTCCGCAACGTTACGATTCCGCAGCTTGCGCCTACGACTTTCTTTGTGCTGATGATCCTGATCATTAACTCGTTTAAGGTCTACGATATTTTCATCAACCTGTTTGCCGGCGCGGATAATCAGTTGAACGACTCAACCAGGGTGCTCGTCTATCAAATTTACAACACGGCCTTCCGCTCCTTGGATTATGGCTATGCCAGCGCGATGGCGATCGTATTATTCCTGCTCGTCCTCGGCATTACGCTGGTTCAGTTCCAGGGCGAGAAGAAGTACGGACAATAGGGGGACTTACGGATATGGTAGGAGCAAATAAAGGAATTCAAATCGCTGCCAAAGCGTTGGCCTATGCCGTGCTGATCGTCGTCGTGCTGTGCATGCTTGTGCCGTACTTGTGGATGCTCTCATCCTCGCTCAAGCTGAACAAGGATGTGTTTACCTTCCCGATGCAGTGGATTCCAGAGCTGCCGCGCTGGAGCAACTATAAGGAAATCTGGACGCGCATTCCGCTAGGGACGTTTATTTACAATACCGCCAAGCTGTCCATTATCGTCACGGCGCTGCAGATCCTGACTTCAAGCTTTGCAGCCTATGCCTTCTCGAAGCTGAATTTTACCGGCAAAAAAACGCTGTTCCTCGGGTACATCGCTACGATCGCGATCCCTTGGCAGGCTTACATGGTGCCGCAGTTCATCATGATGCGCTCGATGGGGCTGAACAATACCCATCTTGCGATCATCCTGCTTCAGGCATTCTCCGCCTTCGGCGTCTTTCTGATGCGGCAGTTCTACCAGAGCATCCCGGATGAGCTGTGCGAAGCGGCCCGGATTGATGGCCTTAGCGAATATGGCATCTGGGCGCGGATCATGCTGCCGCTGTCGAAGCCGGCCTTGTCAACATTGACCATTTTCACCTTCGTATCGACATGGAATGACTTCCTGGGGCCGATGATTTATTTGACTAAAACTGAGCTGAAGACAATTCAGATCGGTCTGCGGATGTTCATCTCCCAGTATTCGGCGGAGTACGGCCTGATTATGGCCGCGAGCGTCGTGTCCATCATTCCGGTGCTGGTGGTGTTCCTGGGGCTGCAGAAATATTTTGTGCAGGGGGTCGCCTCTTCGGGCATAAAAGGATGATGTGATTGTAAGCAGATTCAAGCGTCGCCAAGTGAACACATGAGAATTATATGGTGAACACGAACGAATACAAGCGAATTATATGCGAATATAAGTGGGATTCAGGCGGATACATGCGAAATATAAGCAACTACCAGCGGAACGAAGGGGAAGATTGTGATGGGGAACGTCTCTCATGGATATGAAAAGCTGGCGGATAATCCGCTGAAGACGCACGGTGATCTGGCCGCCGCCCTGCAGCAGCTGCTTGCGCCGCTTCAGCCTTACTATAGCAAGGGAATGTCCAGGCTGGAGATCGGTGCAACCGGGGCGAGCTATCCGGCTGCGGTGGCCGGGATGGAGGGCTTCTCCCGGGTGTTATGGGGGCTGGTCCCGCTGCTCGTCGGCGGGGGTTCGTACGAATTATGGGATACCGTCCTTGAAGGCATTAGGAACGGGACGAACCCGGAACATGAAGAGTACTGGGGCAAGGTTGACGATTATGATCAGCGGCTGGTCGAGATGGCTGCGTTTGGCTACGCGCTGGCCCTAATCCCGGACAGAATTTGGGAGCCACTTGATGTGGAGGCAAGAAATAATCTCTATGCCTGGCTGAATCAAATGAACTCGCATCCTTGTCACGACTGCAACTGGCTGTTCTTTAACGTGCTTGTAAACATCGGCTTCCGCAAAGCGGGACTGCCGTATGACGCCGGGCAGTTGGAGAAGAACTTGGATCGGCTGGACGCCTTCTATTTGGAGGATGGCTGGTATAGCGACGGGGAGGAGGGGCATTGCGATTATTATGTGCCGTTTGCCTTTCATTACTATGGTCTGCTTTACGCCAAGCTGATGGAGCAGGAAGACCCCGAGCGCTCTCATAGGTTCAAGCAGCGTGCGAATGAGTTTGCTGCGAACTTCCTGGCCTGGTTCTCCACGGACGGTTCGGCGATTCCATATGGGCGGAGCCTGACCTATCGTTTCTCGCAATCGGCCTTCTGGGGAGCGATGGCATTTGCCGGGGCGGATGGCCTGCCGATGGGTGTGCTGAAGGGGCTCCTGCTGCGGAATTTGCGCTGGTGGTTTAGCCAGAGGATAGTGGATGCGGGCGGTATCCTGACGATCGGCTACGCTTATCCAAACCTCGTGATGGCGGAGAACTACAATTCACCGGGTTCGCCGTATTGGGCGTTTAAGGCTTTTCTGCCGCTGGCTCTGCCTGCCGACCATCCTTTCTGGGCGGCTGAGGAGCTGCCGCTGCCGGAGGCGGATGCGTTGTCTGTTCAGAAGCCGGCGCACCTTGTGCTGGTTCGGGACGAGGGTGCTGGGCATGTGGCTGCTTTTAACAGCGGCCACCGGGGCACGAACGAACATACCCATACCTCGGCCAAATACGAGAAGTTCGTGTATTCCACCTGGTTTGGGTTCAGCGTTCCGCGTTCGGAGTGGGGATTGTCCCAAGGAGCATTTGATTCCATGCTGGCCTTGAGTGAAGCCAAGGACAACCTGTACCGGGTCAGACGCCGCAATACGGAGACAATGATCCAGGACAACGTGCTCCATGCCGTGTGGAGGCCTTGGGCCGATGTAGAGGTCAGCACCTGGCTCGTAGCTGGACTTCCTTGGCATATCCGGATTCACCGGATCGAGACATCGCGCAGCCTGGATGCGGCCGAGGGCGGGTATGCCCTCGGCATCGAAGCGAAGCCGATGCAGCGCGTGGGGGCAAATGAGGCCGTTGCCGCCAGCCCTTGGGGCGTTAGCGGTGTGCGCGGCCTGCTTGGTTATGAGTCGGCGGGGCTGGTGTGGCCCAACGCCAACACGAATGTGCTGCGTCCGCGCACGGTGATCCCGACGCTGACCGCTTCGCTGGCGCCGGGGGTGCATTGGCTCGTGTCAGCGGTGTATGGCGAGCCGGGGCAGACGGGGGCTGCACGGGAGCCGGGTCCGGCGGGCGACTCTAGTGATTCGACGTATGTAAGCTTGGATGACCTTCCGGATATCGGGCTAAACGTCACGATGGAAAAAGAGGCTATAGCCATCCAGAGCTGCCGAGGGGCGGAGATCATAATCCCTCGTACTTGAGGATATCGCAGCGTCTAGACTGCAATGTTTGGGTGAAAAGGATTCTATGGCGCTATAAAGGATGAACGAAAGGATCGGGGCCAGGCAAGTGAGAAAATGAATCCGAGGGAACGGATAGCTTTCTATAGAAAAGCTGCTCGGGAGCATGAGTTTGAAGTCTGCTAAGGTCGCCCTTGATGAGCGGGTTCCTACCTCTTGTGATCTATACATCCAGATCTGGGAGCAAAATTTAAATGGATTTTTAGCAGTTAGTTTCCGCGTAAAGGAATCGAAAGAAGCTTTAAATGGATTTCATGTCATTAGAAGTAGGGAGATGGGTCATTACGGGCTGGATACTTGATTTTAGATGCATACAATCCATCTAATCCCCCGAAACATTCGTTTAGAGCATAATTAGATACATGAAATCCCTTTAATGTTCGTTCGTCACAGCAGCTTAGTATGAATCGATGGCGCCGTCGTTTTCATATAAGGCATTTTGGTAGACGGAACATCCTAGTATAAGGCATTTTGGTGGACGGCACATCTCAGTGTTAGGCATCTTGGTATACGAACCATCTTAGTATAAACATCTTAGTATAAACATCTTAGTGTAAGCAGCTTAGTATAAGCATCGTAGTGTATGACATAGTCATCTTAGTACGACAGTTTAGTGCACGCAACTTTATATAGCTCTAAAATCCGTATGACGGAAAGGAAACAAGATGAAGGAAGCGGATGTGAAAGTAACCAAACCATTGCCGGGAGAGGGAGAAGACCTAGGGAACGCAGAGATTACGAGGACCGCAAAGAACCAGAAGAGTCAGAAGACCGCGAAGAACTCGAAAAACAAGGAGACCGCGAAGAACTCGATGAGCCAGAAGAATCAGAAGAATCAGAAGATTCAGAAGACTGTGAAGAACCCTAACTATGCCCAAAACACTCAAGCCGCCAAAGCCCCTAAAAACCCTAACCTCTTACAAAAGGCAAAGGATCCAAGGGCTGTAGATAACTCAGAGGCTTTTGGAATTACAAAGGCTCTAAAGATGACAGAAATCGTTAGCAGGATGTCCCCAATTGGTCCGCATTTGCACTACCCGGACGGCGACGCCTCGCTATTTTGGCGAAATGTACGAAGCAGCGGGGAGTATGCTGCCGATCTAGCCGAGATCAAGGCGGAAGGGGAAAGGCTGCGGGGGCAGGCACCGACAGGCCTAACCTTTTCACTCTTCTCCCAGTTTGCCGAGACAGGCTCCAGGCTGGAATATGAGCGGGCTTATTTTGAGCGTAGAAGACGGCTGAATACATTTGCCCTTCTATCTCTGCTGGAACCGGAGTGCGAGGAGCACTATACGGAGCTGCTGGAGGCGATCTGGGCCATATGCGGTGAAGTGGCCTGGTGCCTGCCGGCGCATGTCAGCCCGGAGCGGCCGCTTGGGGAGACGATTGATTTGTTCGCGGCCGAAACGGGCTTTACGCTGACAGAACTGCGGCTGCTGCTAGACGACAGGCTGCCGGAGCTGCTGAAGACGCACATCGCCGGAATGGTACACGCGCGGCTCTTTGAGCCCTTCCTCAAGAAGGGCCCCTATGAATGGGAGGAGGCAGAGCATAATTGGTCGGCGGTATGCGCCGGGTCGATCGGCTCGGCCGCTCTTCTGCTGCTGGATAAAGATCAGGATCGTGAACTGCTGGGACGGATTTTGGAGAAGACGCAGCATAGCATGACCTGTTATCTGAAAGGCTTTGGAGAAGACGGCGCCTGCCTGGAAGGACTTGGTTATTGGAATTATGGTTTTGGCTACTTTGTATACTACGCTGATCTGCTATATAAGCGGAGCGGTGGCGAGCTGAATTGGTTTGCGCAGGAGAAAGTTGAGGCGATTGCCGGCTTCCAGCAGAAATGCTTCCTGGGCGGCGATGCAGTAGTCAACTTTTCCGACACATTACCTTACGCAAGCGTGCATATTGGGCTCTCGCGCTATATTTCCAGCATATATGATAGCGTTCCATCGCCACCTTCCCGCCTGCGGGCGGATTACCGCGAGGACCATTGCAGCAGATGGGCCCCTGCGCTGCGGAATCTGCTCTGGCGTGAAATGGCGGGGAATGCACCGGACTGGGAGCCTGGCGATTTCCTGTTAGAGGATGCAGGCTGGCTGATCTCGCGTACTGTGTCGCCGAAGGGTGTCTTCGGCTTTGCCGCTAAGGGAGGGCATAATGATGAGCCGCATAACCATAACGATCTTGGCCAGTTCATGCTGGCGGGAGACGGAGAGTTTTTCTTATCCGACCTTGGCTGCGGGGAATACACGAAAGACTACTTTGGCTCGGCCCGCTATACGTATGATTGCAATGGCTCACAGGGTCATTCTGTTCCCATCATCAACGGCTGCCTGCAGGCAGAGGGAAGCGATAGAGGGGCATCCGTACTGGAGCAGGCGAACGGCGCGTCGGAAAGCCGGATGACCGTAGAGCTGTCGAGAGCCTACGACAGTCAGGAGCTGCAGTCTTTTACGCGCTCCTGGCTGTGGCGCAAAGAAGAGCTGCCGAGTCTGGAGCTGCGGGATAAGTTCTCTTTTTCGAAAATACCGGATACGCTAGTAGAACGCTTTGTCACACTGATTCAGCCTGAGAAGCCTTCAGGGCAGGGCCGCCTGCTGCTAGTTCGGGGCAATTTTGCTCTAGAGCTGGTCTATGACGACAGGCAGCTGCAGTCAGAGGTAACGGAGCGAACTTACCGGGACCATTTCGGGAAGGATCAAGTCTGGTATACGCTGGATTTTCACGTATTGCAGCCGCAGGAGCAGCTTGAGCTTCGCTTCATCTTTCGATTCATATCATGAATATTTAATCTTATTAGGAGAGGAGACATTCCAATGAACACTGAACTAAGCTGGGTGAATGAGGCTTGGGACAAGTCGCTTGAAAAAACGCTGCATAACACCGCCAGAATCGGCTCCGGGTTCCCGCATGCAAGCCAAAATGGGGTCTATCAATTGGAGGCGCCAAATTGGTGGACGGCCGGCTTCTGGCCTGGAATGCTTTGGCTTCTTTATCAGGAGAGCGGACAGGAACAGCTGAAGGCGCTGGCTGAGGAATGCGAGGTCAAGTTGGATGAAGTGCTGGATGGGTTCGAGAGGCTGGATCATGATTTAGGTTTTATGTGGACTTTGACCAGCGTGGCCAACTACAAGCTCCATGGGAATGAAGCTTCACGGGTCAGGGCCCTGAAGGCTGCGAACTATCTTGCCGCCCGCTTTAATTTGAGGGGGCAATATATTCGGGCATGGAATCCCTGGACAGAAGGAGAGCGCAACGAGGGGGTCGCGATCATCGACTGCTGCATGAATATGCCGCTCCTGTTCTGGGCTTCCCATGTCAGCGGCGACCCTCGCTATGCCCATGTTGCCGAGGCGCATACGGACACTGTGCTGAAGCATTTCATTCGGGCGGACGGCTCAGTGTATCATATCGTCAATTTTGATCCGCATACGGGAGGAATGCTGGAAGGGCTGGGCGGCCAGGGATATGCCCCGGAATCCGCCTGGTCGCGGGGGGCCGCGTGGGCTATTTATGGCCTGACTCTGGCGTATCATCATACCGGCAAGGACGATTATTATCAGGCTGCCAAGCGTGTGGCGAACTTCTTCCTCAGCAGACTGCCGGAGGACAGTGTGCCGGTTTGGGATTTCCGGGCCCCGGACGAGCTGCGCAATTTGCGCGATAGTTCAGCCGGCTCCTGTGCGGCAAGCGGTCTTCTGCTGCTCGCGGATAAGAGCGAGGGAGGGGACGCAGATGTTTACCGTGCAGGCGGTGAGCGCATCTTGAAGTCACTGTACGAAAACTACGGCGCTTGGGATGTTCCTGCAGAGGAAGGATTGCTGCTGCATGGCACCAGCAACTATCCGCAGGGAACCAATATTGACGTTCCGTTAATTTACGGCGACTTCTTTTTTGTGGAAGGCTTGGCTCGGCTGAAGGGCTGGGGTCCGTCTTACTGGGAGTAGCTTTCTTACCGTCTTGGAGTGATCGCTGTTTACAGGTCATGATATGGTTCTAGCATTTTTAGAGCAGCGTATGTATAAAACAATGGAATATGCTCCAACAGAAACAGCCCCAGCCTAAGATTAGAGCAATCTTATGGCTGGGGCTGTTTGCTGGAGAGGCATGCGCAATTCCAAAAATGAATGGAGGAGAATACAAATGGAACTTGCCTCTATAGGTGGCGGAGTTTTTGCTTTTTTGGTTTTTTTAATTTATGTGTCGTTTGTAGGGTTGAGTGTCTATGGCTTAATCCTATTTATTAAGCTTGCTCGCAGAGGGATCAAGGCATTGGATATTTATCTCAATGAAAAGGGGCGTTAGAGTGAATTAATCCACATTCCAGTTAGCGATCATGCTCCTAGCCATTTCCATATCGGATTCTTTTCCTGTGGTCAGCGCGAATTTGGCAACCAGGGCCGGATAAGCGGCCCATTGCTCCGCGATGTGTTCATGCATGCGGGGCCAGGTTTTGCCCCCTGCTGTTTCATAGCGGGTCAGCAGATCCCGCAATCCCTCCCGGCCAAATAGGGCATAAAGAATAACAAAATCTTTGCCGGGATCGGCAATCTCAGCTTCCGTCCAATCAATTAAGCCCGTAACCCGCTGGTGATCGTCCACAATGATATGAGGCGGATGCAAATCGCCGTGGTGAAGCACGGAATGATCAGGCCAGTAGGAATCGGTAGAGAGCCATTCCGTCCAACGGTCGTACAGCTTGGCAGGGATGGTGAAGGATTGTTTTACTTCTTCGATGTTTGCGGCAAAAGATTCCCGCGTTTCCTGTGGAGTTTTGTAACGAACGCCGCCCTGGATCGCTTCGCTGTGTTCGATGCTGTGCAAGGCCGCTATTGCCCTTGCCAGAGAATCAAAGAATTCATCGGTTAATGAATCCTGAGGGAACCTCCAGGCATAACCGCCGCCAGCAGGGTCAACCGTAGCAATGGGATGCCCGCTCAGCAACGGATATGCGATAAGCCCGGGCGTAAAAATGCGCCAGTCCGGCACCTCAACGGGCAGATGCTGACCAACGACCTGCAGCACCTTCTGCTCATTTTCCGCTCGCTCCCACACGTCTTTGCGTCTAGGCTTTCGAAGCACCCACTTCTCTCCTTGCAGATCCTTGGCAAAAACAACGAGAAAGTCCAACCCGGACTCATTCATCTCGACATGATCGGAGTTTAAGCGCAAGCCGTTTCGCTCCGCCTGGCTTAAGAGCTCATGGATAATATGTTGCTGATCGCTTGAATATTGTTTCGTCATAAAGGCATTCTCCTTTTTTGGCAGAAAATAAAAAAACACAGACATTCTGATGTCCGTGCAGCCGTAATCGAATATAGATATGCCTTAACGCTTCAGCGCCCGCGCAGAAGCAATGACGTGATTGGGTACGCAAAAAGAAGCACTCCATAAAGAGTAACTATTACGGAAGGCGGACTCACGTAAAAAAGGCAGACTTATCCCGATTACTCTGCATGAGACAGAGCAGAAACAGCGGTTGCAATTATTTGCATTGCTTTCTCAATCGGGCATAAATTAGCACACGTGACCCTCCAATCTGTAATATATTGTCATGATATCATACTTTGTTGACGAAAACATCCGTAATCAGAATTATAATCATAATTAGTGAGATGTTGGCGCTGAAATGAATGTATTATTACCTCTCGCTAGAATATATGTTCGGTTTTGTAGTAAAAATAAAAGCCGTTTCCGGCTTAAAGAATTTGAAGATAAATTATTCGAAATTATTAGTTAAAACAATAAGATGAGTAAAAGTTCCACCTATCGCATTAGGCACTTCCATTCTACCTATGACCAGCCCGGTTAGTGAGACAAGATCATTTTCTTGGATATCGCCACTTGGAACAGTAGATAGTACATCAATAATCGTTTCATTATCGGTTAACATAACAATCTCGGAACGTAAGAAATTATCAGGATTTGGGGGATAGTCCTGGACAATCTGAGCGTACCCTTTAATTGCAATAGGTTCGCCATAATAATCCCAAGGTGCTTTAAAAACTTTTGAGATATCAACTTTACTTCCGTTTTTTAATGGACCGGATTTTTCCATATATTCTAACCCTACCAAGATATTTCCGCTTGTTGTTGGGTTTTCATCAGTAATATTCCAATCACCGCTTGAAATGTCTTGCTCTTGAGCAGCTACAGAGATTTCCTCGTCTAGCTTAGCTTTTTCTTCCGCTTCTTTATCTGCAAGCTCCTTTTTCAATCGCTCTGCTTCAGCTTTTAGTTTTTCATTCTCTGCTTCAATCTCTTGCTGTTTGGTGTCACTAGAGCTATTAGTTTGGTCACTAATCTTTCCCTCATTGGTTCCACAAGCTGAGACTACTATCGCGATTACAAAAATAACTGCTGCTAGTTTTAAATTCTTCATGTTTGTTCATTCTCTTTCAAAGTCCCCATCGGCTGGAGTATTTGCTCACTTCTTCTTGTCTTCTTTCATTTTTGTGAGTTGTTGACGGTATGCCTTCAAGGTGGCTTCCATAACCGCAATTTCGTCAGGCGTATAATTTTTTGAACCACCGTAAAATGACATATTTGTAGCAAGGCTTCGAGGTGTGTCTGTAATCCCAAGTAAGTAATCTGAATCGATATCAAGTATTTCAACAAGCTTCACAAGAGTGGTTGAATCTACATCTCTTTTACCGGACTCATAGTTTCCATAAGCTTGCCGAGTGATATCTAATTTATTAGCCATATCTTCCTGGGTAAGTTTCTTTTCGAGACGTTTATTTTTTAAACGATCAGTTCGTAACACCCTATCACCTCAAAGGTAATTATAACGCAACTTTTTGTTGCTACTAAGTATAGAAACAAAAAGTTACATATTTTGAATTTTGTAAACAAAATGTTTCGTGTGATGAAGCATCAAACCGATATTAGGGAATGATTAAACCAGATGTGAGAAAGTTCCATTACCCCCATATATGAGGATCGTTGAATTCTATTAAATCTAGCAAGAAAAGACCCGTCAACCCAAATGGGTTACCAACGTCACAAAATATTTTGTTGGAACGATAGCTGTATCTTTCATTAATTAAATGTATAATTATGGGATTGAGGAGGGGAGATCCGCATTGAAGATAGTCGAACTGGATGCAAAGAAGCTGGTAGGAATACGCGTAGTATGCCCAGGTGATCAGTATGTCAGCGAGATTCCCAGAGCTGCGGTACATCTCAAAGAAAGACTAGGCGAGATCAAGGAAGTAGTTAATCCCGCTAGACTGATCGGCGCTTTCGTAGCTGGGGATTTTTCTGAGGAAGAGGATGGCTACTGGGTCTGTGTTGAGGTTGATGAAGTGAAGGAAGTTCCTGCCGGCATGGTCTCCATCGTAGTTCCCGGACAGAAATATGCGGTGCTGAGGCATACGGGACCTCATACGGAAATAAGAAATTCATATAAGAAGCTGCATCAATGGATAGCGGACAATCAGCTTGAAAGGCTCCCTAGATCATGGCATCTGGAGATCACGGTGGAGTGGGGTCAGGAAGGGATAAATGAGATTGTGACAGACTTGTACGACACAGTTAGATAATTTTTGTTGGCACGGACAATTCGAGCTGGAAAATAAGTTAGGAGAGATCACGATGAACGGACAAATTGTTCAGGGGTACGATTACAACATTTGGGCAAACGAGAGAGTGATTCAGCATCTTCGCACGCTGCCGGAGGAATTATTCCTAACAGAAGTGAATCTGGGCTTCAAATCGATGGCAGAAGTCTTAGGGCACCTTGCTTCGGCCGACGAAGTCTGGTTTGCCCGGATCAAGGAAGAAGAACCTCCATCCCTAGCGGCAAAATCATTCAGCAGCATTGAGCAAGCCAGCAATCACATAACCGGTCTGCAGTCGCGGATTCGCCAACATTTGACCTCGATCAGCGATTTCGAGAAGAGGGTGATTTATAGAAACACCATGGGCCAAGAGTTCCAAAATTCGATATCAGAGATCATTCAACATGTCGTAAACCACGGAACCTATCACAGGGGGAATATTACTACAATTCTAAGATACTTAGGGCATAGTGGAATAATGACGGATTACATCGCTTTTTTAAGGGGAAAATGACTAGCTGAGCGCTGCATTAATGGATAGCAGACAATCAGCTTTGAAAGACACCTTGGAGTATGACACAGTTAAATGAATTCCGGGTGTCGGTTGAAACCATCACAATTACCTATCATAACCATAAGAAATCTGTAATTGATCATAGATTACGTCCGCTCCTATACTGTAACTAAGTAGCAAAGCTACATAATTTCAGAGGAGATGATCGTAATGTCAAAAGCGGTTTTTTATCATGCGGGTTGTCCGGTTTGCGTGGATGCGGAGCAGGTTGTGCTCAGGTATCTTGACGAATCTAAAATCACTACGGAGATCGTACATTTGGGTACGGTTCGGAATCGCATTGAAGAAGCGGAGAGTGCCGGGGTTCAATCCGTTCCTGCTTTGGTGATTGACGGAAATGTGTATCACATCAACTATGGCGAGAGCCTGGAGGATGTCAAAAAAGGTTAATGTGCAAAAAAAGGAGGTGCCTGCTTAGGCGCCTTTTCCTTTTACATATCAGCTTTTATCTAACCGTGTTTGCATGTAAAATGGATACGAGAATGAACATGGAAGGTACGAATAGCTATGATATTTGATCCCCAGCACCGCAAAGACAATCGTTCAGCCCGCGTTAGCATGGCTCTTTTCCGGATGTCGCAGGCCATCAAAAAGGTGACGCAGGCAGAGAGTGACGCGCTGGGATTGTCGCCCGTACAGATTCAAGCGCTGCTGTTTGCAGCATATACCCGAAACGATGTAGCTACCGTGGGCAACTTTGCAGATGCCATCGGTACGACCCATGTAACTGCGGTGAAGATCATCAATGGATTGCTCAGAAAAGGGCTGGTGACCAAAGCACAAAAGCCCGAGGATCGCCGAGTGACCTTGCTCCTTTTGACTGCAGAAGGCAAGGTCATCATTTCGCAGCTGAACCATTGGGGGCACTCCCTGGAAGAAGCGGTCGGTTCTATATCAGATGAAGCTTTGGCGGATTTCGAGCTAGGACTCGGCGCTATCATTTCAGCCATGCAACAACGCGGCCAGCTTGTGGTTGCTGAACCCTGCTTGGGCTGTGTACATTTTCATCCGAATGTCGGCGATGCCGCAGCACCTCATTATTGCGGGCTTATCCAAAAATATCTTACCCACGAAGCCTCTCTCCAAGAATGCCCCGAACATACTCCTTCTATCGAAGTCTAAAAGAAATAGGCCGAGCTTCGCTTTCCTCCTGCCTTTTACGGGACTTCACTCCCTCTTAATCATAGGAATACCCTATCGAAACGATATAAATTATTGAATTGAACAATCGATTCCTGCGCCCTATACTAGAGCGAAATACGGATACCGTCTCCTGAAAGGAATTGAACGAGAATTATGGTTCATCATCGTACCCCCTTATTTACTGCTTTAACCGAGCATGCCAAGCGCAATCCAATTCCGTTCCATATACCCGGCCACAAAAAAGGCGAAGGTATGGAAAACGGGTTTAAAACCTTTCTGGGTGAGAATGCCTTGTCCATCGATTTGATTAATATTGCGCCTTTGGATGACTTGCACCAGCCCACCGGTGTAATTGATGAAGCACAGCGCTTGGCTGCGTATGCTTTTGGTGCGGATTACTCTTTGTTTTCCGTGCAGGGTACAAGTACCGCGATTATGACGATGATCATGTCGGTTTGCGGCCCGGGCGATAAAATTATCGTGCCGCGCAACCTGCATAAGTCGATTTTATCGGCGATTATTTTTGCGGGAGCCAAGCCGATCTTTGTTATCCCGGAGCGGGATGCGGACTTAGGCATCGATCACGGTATTTCCGTTCGCTCGGTCAAGAAGGCGATCGAATGGCATCCGGATGCCAAGGCCGTATTGGTAATCAATCCGACGTATTTCGGGGTATGCACGAATTTAAAGGCGATCGTTGATCTGGCCCATCATTATGGCATACCCGTACTCGTCGACGAGGCGCATGGAGCGCTGCTGCATTTTCACGACAAGTTTCCGCTATCAGCGATGCAGGCCGGCGCAGATCTGGCGGCGACAAGCATGCACAAGCTCGGTGGTTCATTGACCCAGAGCTCGCTTCTCCATATCAAGAAGGGCATTGTTCAACTGGAAAAAGTGCAGGCGATGTTCAGTATGCTGACAACGACCTCCACTTCGTATATTCTGTTGGCTTCCTTGGATGCGGCGCGCAAGCAGCTCGCCCTGCAAGGCCGCGAAATGTCGGACAAAGCGATTCGTTTGGCGGAGTACGCCAGAAGCCGAATCAATGAAATTCCCGGCCTGTCTTCCTTCGGGAGAGAGATTTTGTGGACGGATGCGGCGTTTGATTTCGATCCTACCAAGCTTACGGTGCATGTTCGGGAGCTTGGAATGACCGGATATGATGCGGAGCATTGGCTGCGAGATCATTACAACATTGAAGTGGAGCTGAGCGATTTATACAATATCCTGTGCTTAATCACGCCGGGCGACTCGAAAGAGAGCATAGATTGCCTACTGGATGCTTTAGCCGAGCTTGCCAACGTGCAGCACAAGCAACAAGCGGATCCTCAAGCTATGGATGTAAAATTACCCGAGATTCCACAGCTGGCCTTAACGCCGAGGGATGCTTTTTACGGGAATGCCGAGTTTGTTCCCGTGGGGCAGTCGGCCGGACGGATCATTGCCGAAGCCATCTATGTTTATCCTCCGGGCATTCCGATTTTGCTGCCTGGGGAAGTGATTGCACAGCAGCATATCCGCTACATTCTGGAGCACTTGGAGGTCGGCCTTCCTGTAAAAGGCCCTGAAGATTTAACGGTTCAAAACGTGAAGGTTGTTATTGAAGCGAAAGCGATTTTTTAGAGGGAGGAATTGAGATGGAGCAATTACTGAAACAAGATCCGGCTATAGCCAAAGCGATTCAGCAAGAACTGGAACGACAGCGTGACAAAATTGAACTGATTGCTTCGGAGAATTTTGTCAGTGAAGCGGTTATGGAGGCGATGGGCACTGTTTTAACCAATAAATACGCGGAAGGCTACCCTGGAAAAAGATTTTACGGCGGATGTCAGTACGTGGACAGGGTAGAGGATTTGGCCAGGCAAAGAGTGAAGGAGCTGTTCGGGGCAGAGCATGCCAACGTGCAGCCCCATTCGGGAGCACAGGCCAATATGGCCGTTTATTTTGCCGCTGTAAACGCCGGGGATACGATTCTTGGCATGAATCTGTCGCATGGCGGCCACTTGACGCATGGAAGTCCCGTAAATGCTTCTGGTAAATTATACAATTTCATTCCATATGGAGTTAATGCTCAGACCTCTCGCATTGATTTTGATGAGGTGCGAAAGCTGGCGCATAAACACAAGCCGCGCATGATCGTTGTAGGGGCAAGCGCCTATCCGCGTACAATTGATTTCGAGCCTTTTGCCCAGATTGCTGAAGAAGTAGGCGCGCTGTTCCTTGTAGACATGGCTCACATTGCGGGGATCGTTGCAGCAGGCTTGCATCCGAATCCCGTGCCCCACGCCCATTTTGTGACAACGACCACCCATAAGACGCTGCGCGGGCCGAGAGGCGGGGTGATTTTATGCAAGGAATCGTGGGCGCAAGCCATTGATAAAGCAGTCTTTCCAACGACGCAGGGCGGCCCGCTGATGCATATGATTGCCGCTAAGGCTGTCGCTTTCGAGGAAAATGCCGGAGCTGAATTCAGAATATATATGGAACGCGTCCTGCAGAACGCCAAAATATTGGCGGAGGCTTTAATGGCAGAAGGCCTGCACGCCGTTTCCGGAGGAACAGACAATCATCTCATTCTTCTGGATCTTCGGAATATTGAGCTGACCGGCAAAGAGGCCCAGCAGCTTTTAGATGAAATTGGAATTACCGTCAATAAGAACACTATTCCTTTTGATCCTACAAGCCCGCTTGTCACGAGCGGGATTCGGCTCGGAACCCCTGCGGCTACAACAAGAGGCATGGGTCCGGAGGAAATGAAGGAGATTGCCGGTATCATTGCGACTGCTTTGAAGCATCCGCGTCATTCGGCGGTTCGCGAGCAATTGAAGGGCAAGGTACAGGAAATTACCTCGCGGTTCTCTTTATATGAGACAACAATGAGCTGAAGGAGGAGAAGCCATGACATCCAGCACCAGTAGAAAGGATTCATACTCCAGAGCAGCCTTCGCTGAGGCCAGGAGCGTGATCCCCGGAGGGGTAAACAGCCCGGTTCGCGCCTTTTCATCGGTCGGCTTATCCCCTGTGTTCATTGCAGGCGGACAAGGCTCGCACGTGTTCGATATCGATGGAAATGAGTTCATAGATTATATCGGCTCATGGGGGCCGTTGATCCTGGGGCATGCTCATCCGGAGGTTGTCGAGGCGGTAGGAAAGGCGGCGGCTCAAGGAACAAGCTTTGGCTTGCCTACAGAAATTGAAACAAAAATGGCCAGGCTGATCATCGAAAGCGTTCCGTCTATAGATATGGTACGCATGGTGAATTCCGGCACGGAAGCCTCAATGAGTGCGCTGCGTCTGGCCAGAGGATATACGAAGCGGCACAAAATTGTGAAATTCCAAGGAGGCTATCACGGGCATGCCGATGCTTTGCTCATTAAATCCGGCTCAGGGGTGGCGACCTTGGGCTTGCCGGATAGCCCGGGAATTCCTGAAAGTGTCGCTGCAAATACAATTACGGTGCCTTATAACAGTATCGCTAGCATTCGTCATGTATTCGAGCAATGTGGCGAACAAATCGCTGCGGTCATCGTTGAGCCAGTGGCCGGGAATATGGGGGTTGTGCCGCCTTTACCCGGTTTTCTTCAAGGGTTAAGGGAGATTACCGCACAGTACGGCAGCCTGCTGATCTTCGATGAGGTCATGACGGGATTCCGCGTAGGCTATCAGGGGGCCCAAGGGCTGTACGGAATCAAGCCGGATCTTACCTGCTTTGGAAAAGTGATTGGCGGAGGTCTCCCGGTAGGCGCTTATGGCGGCAAGCATGAAATTATGCAGCAGATTGCTCCTGCCGGGCCCGTCTATCAAGCCGGAACGCTATCGGGCAATCCGCTCGCCATGACGGCTGGATATACGACTTTGCAATTGCTTGCACAGCCTGGAATCTATGACAAATTGGAAAGAAAAGCGGCTCGGCTGGCGGAAGGTTTTATACGAAATGCCAAAATGGCAGGGATTCCCCTCAAGATCAACAGGGTAGGCTCGATGCTGTCTGCTTTTTTTACGGAACATGATGTCGTGGATTATGAGACAGCTCAACGTTCGAATATGCGGCTGTTTAAACAATACTATGCAGCGATGCTGGATCGTGGCATTTTAACAGCACCAACCCCCTATGAAGTCATGTTCGTATCGGCTGCGCATTCGGATGAGGATATCGAGGCTACGATCAAAGCCCATTTCGAGGCAGTAAAAGCGATCAAGGAGTGATGTGGTTTGAATATGGCTGAGCCTATTGACAACGGCGTTCTGTTTCCGGCCTACACGAAATATCCCGTCTCGCTGATCAAAGGGAATGGAAGCCGGCTCTGGGATGACCAAGGCAAAGAATATTTGGACTTTATGTCAGGAATTGCGGTATGTAATTTGGGACATGTGCCCTTAAAAATAAAACGAAGAATACAGGAACAGCTTGAACAAGTGTGGCATGTATCCAACCTGTTCCATATTCCGAACCAGCAGAAGCTGGCGCAAATGCTTACCGCTCACAGCTGTGCGGATCTCGTCTTCTTTTGCAATAGCGGGGCAGAAGCCAATGAGGCTGCAATCAAATGTGCCAGAAGATATCACCAGCGGGTGCTTGGCAATGGCAGATACGAAATCATCACGTTCGAAAAATCCTTTCACGGGCGCACGATGGCCACATTGACCGCGACGGGGCAGGATAAGGTCAAGGATGGATTTTTTCCGCTGCCGGAGGGATTTGCCTATGCACGATATAACGATATTCAATCGGTAGAAGATAGGATCACGGAGCGGACCGCAGCGATCATGCTTGAACTCGTACAGGGAGAAGGTGGCGTCTATGCCGCGGATCCCGAGTTTGTGACCCGGCTCTCCGTTCTATGCAAGGAGCGAGGGCTGCTGCTTATGATCGATGAGGTGCAGACGGGGATGGGGCGAACGGGGAAGCTGTTTGCTTACGAGCATTATGGCATCGAGCCGGATATCATCACGCTTGCCAAAGGGCTGGCCAGCGGATTTCCTATCGGAGCAATGATGGGGAAGAAGAAGCTTCGCGACGCCTTCTCCCCAGGAAGCCATGCGTCGACATTTGGAGGCGCCCCGCTTGCGGCGGCGGCTGGCCTGGCTACGCTAGAGACGATACTCGAGGAACGTTTATGTGAACGAGCGGAACAGATGGGCGCATATGCTTTGCAAAGGCTGCAGGAGCAGCTTCAGTCCTATTCTATCGTTCAATCCGTAAGGGGCCTCGGTCTGTTGATCGGCCTTGAATGCCGCGAACCGATTGCCCCCGTCATTCAGGAACTGCTGCTGCACGGACTATTGGTATTGGCAGCAGGTACTCACGTGATTCGTTTTATGCCTAGCTTATATATTACAAAGGAAGAAATTGACCAGGCCGTGGACATTGTCTCCACCGTTCTGGAGAGGCGTTAATCCATATGTTTGCTTTTGATCGTAGTAATCAATTGCTCCATAAACACCCGGCTGGCCGCGCATAAATATTTATTTTTCCGATAGACGACCCCGATTTGTGTCGTAGGAACCGGGTTTTGAATCGGGATTGTCTGAATATGCGGATTTCCTATGTAGTCGAGGTAACCTTTCGGTAGAATTGTGACGCCAAGGCCTTGAACGACCATATTGATGATTGACTCCATCGTTGTCATTTCCATAACGGGCTGCGGCGCGAAGGCAAGGGCGCGGCATTGCTCATTAATGAGCTGGCGCAGAAAATATGTGTTTGGCAGTAACACACTTGGTGTCTCTTTAAGAATATCAAGTGTCACGAAAGGCCTCTGAGCGATGGGATGATCTACAGGCACGGCAAGGGCAAGATTTTCTTTAAAGAGGGGGATAGTCTCCAGATCATCATGCTCCATCGGTAAATATACAATGCCCAAATCGAGTTCATTTTCCAGTAGTCCGTTGTAAATATCTCCAGTTCGCAGACCGAGCACAGACAGCTCGACGTTAGGATAGCTGCGGTGGAAGCCGATTACGGTTGGGGGGAGCAAGTAATTGACTACGGTCAACAGCGCGCCGATTTTCAATGTACCTCTTTTCAATCCTTGGATTTCGCTGATCGCGGCACGTGCCTGGGATAGTTCATGAAACACATTGTAGCTATGGTGCAGCAAGGTTTTGCCCGCTTCGGTAATGACGGTTTTCTTACCGATGCGATCGAACAGGGGGGTGCCGATTTCGTGCTCCAGTAAACGAATTTGCTGACTTAGCGAGGGTTGGGCGATACCCAGCTTCTCCGCGGCACGGGTAAAATGCAGCTCGTGGCATACGGCCATGAAATACTCCAATTGCCTGAGTTCCATGAATCTTCCTCCTTGAAAAGCCTATTACAAATAATAATAGGTTCTTACTATTATTTTAAGATAAACGATATGAAATATCTATATATTAAAAGGAGAACGGAGATGAAACAAGTCTATAACTTTAATGCTGGGCCAGCAGGATTGCCTGGGGAAGTAATGCATCAAGCACAGGAGGAACTCCTTGACCTGCAGGGCACCGGTCTATCTGTTCTGGAAATTTCGCATAGGAGCAAGGAATATGAACAAATTAACGACGAAACTCAACAACTGCTAAAAGAGCTTCTTCACATTCCCTCGGGTTATGAAGTGATGTTTGTGCAGGGAGGGGCAAGCATGCAGTTTGCCATGGTGCCGATAAATTTCTTGCCGGCAGGGCGTGTGGCAAGCTACATCCACAGCGGGACGTGGTCGGGCAAGGCCATAGCGGAGGCGAGAAAAATGGGCGATACGGCAATTGCGGCAAGCTCGGAGGCGGATCATTTTACGAAGGTTCCAGATTTGCATGGAATAAATCTTCATCCTGAAACAGCCTATGTTCACCTTACTTCCAATGAAACGATAGCGGGAACCCAATACCATAGCTTCGCCGATACAGGGGAAGTTCCGCTGATTGCAGATATGTCCAGTGATATTTTGTCTCGTCCGGTTAATGTATCTAACTTTGCATTTATCTATGCCGGTGCTCAGAAGAACCTAGGCCCCTCTGGGGTTACTGTTGTGATCGCTGAGCGTGAGCTGCTGAGCAGAATTCCTGCACATATCCCAGATATTATGAATTATCGGACTCATGCGAACAGCGGCTCGCTGTATAACACACCGCCTGTATTTGCCGTGTACATAGTTAATCTTGTGCTGAAATGGATTCGGAATAACGGCGGAGCAAAAGGCATGGAACAGCGCAACCGGCTTAAAGCCGACTTGCTGTATAGCACGATCGACCAAAGTGGTGGTTTTTATAGCGGGCTCGCACATAAGGAAAGTCGTTCGCTGATGAATGCGACGTTTCGCGTGATGAATGATGAATTGGAACTGCAATTTTTACAAGAAGCGGAACAGAACGGCTTTGTGGGATTAAAGGGACATCGGGATGCCGGGCATATGCGGGCTTCTCTCTATAATGCTGTTACGTATGAACAGTGCAAAGCGTTGGCAGATTTCATGGTGGACTTTCAACAGCGCTTTGGATAGAAAATAAATCTGCTAGACTGAAATTTCGGCCTTCATTGTCGGGGTTTCAATTTGGGTGCGTGGCATGGTTGTGCACTGGTGAACAAAATAAGTTTAGAAACTTGAAAACATGGAGGAATGAGAGATGGAAACAGGGACGAACCGAGTCAAACGGGGAATGGCGGAAATGCAAAAAGGCGGCGTCATCATGGACGTGATGAATGCCGAGCAGGCCAAAATTGCGGAAGCAGCTGGAGCTACTGCCGTGATGGCGCTGGAAAGAGTGCCGGCAGACATCCGTGCGGCAGGCGGAGTTGCACGCATGGCCGATCCGGTTGTTGTCGAGCAGGTAATGAAGGCTGTGTCTATCCCCGTGATGGCGAAGGCGCGCATCGGTCACTATGTAGAAGCCAGAGTACTTGAAGCCCTGGGCGTGGACTACATTGACGAAAGTGAAGTGTTAACGCCCGCCGATGATATTTTTCATATCGACAAAAATGAGTTTACGATCCCATTCGTATGCGGGGCCAGGGATTTGGGAGAGGCCTTGCGCCGTATCGGAGAGGGGGCATCGATGATTCGCACCAAAGGGGAGCCGGGAACGGGAAATATTGTCGAGGCAGTACGCCATATGCGCATGATGCTTGGGCAAATACGTAAAGTGCAGGGAATGAGCAAGGATGAGCTCATGGTGGAGGCCAAGCAGCTCAGCGCACCTTATGAATTATTGCTGCAGGTCAGGGATACGGGAAGATTACCGGTCGTTAACTTTGCTGCCGGAGGGGTGGCTACTCCCGCTGATGCGGCTTTAATGATGACATTAGGGGCCGACGGCGTGTTTGTTGGATCGGGAATTTTCAAATCGGAGCAGCCGGAGAAATTTGCCCGGGCCATTGTGGAGGCAACGACGAATTATACCGATTTTAAGCTGATTGCAGAAATATCCAAAAACCTGGGAGCCCCGATGAAAGGTTTAGAAATCTCGAAGCTAGAAGCAGGAGACCGCATGCAGGAACGTGGTATATAATAGGTAAGAGACAGTTAATTCTTGAATTCAAAGTCGGAAACGGAAGTGATCCCTCGTGGGGCAGGGTGAAATTATATCCATCAATGTAGGCAAGCCGATACAGGTGCAATTTAACAATAAGGAAATTTCGACAGGCATCTTCAAGAGGCCAAGCGATGAGCCGCTGTTCCTGTCCTGGCTCAACTTCGAGGGGGATGGTCAGGCCGATCTTGTTCACCACGGAGGCAGGGAGAAGGCCGTTTGTGTGTACCCTTACGAGCATTATCCCTTTTGGGAGAAGGAATTGGGCCGGGCATTGGAGTACAGTGCATTCGGCGAAAATTTAACAACGCGGGGTTTGCTGGAGACGGAGGTTTGCATTGGCGATATTTTTCAGCTGGGAGAAGCGGTGGTGCAGGTAAGCCAGCCAAGGCAGCCTTGTTATAAACTATCCGTAAAATACGGGACCCCTGACATGCCGTTAAAAGTACAGGAAACCGGGTATACCGGCTTTTATTTCCGCGTGCTCCAGGAAGGGCTCGTATCGAGGCTGGATGGGCTGCATTTGATCGACAGACATCCGAAAGCAATTACGGTATCTTACGCCAACAAGATCATGCATCGCGAAAAGAATAATCTTGAAGGAATAGCCAAGATTCTTGAAGTCGAGGAACTCTCGGACAACTGGAGAAAGACACTGACCAAGCGACTTGAAGGAAGCGAGACGGATACTAGAGAAAGACTAACGGGCTACAAAGAAAAGTAGCTTATGTTCATAGCGATTTTCTACGCATATCCGGGCTATCGCCACGGGAGAATCAGATGTATAATCGTGGAAAGAAGCTCGCGTAACAACGCCTCAGCCTAAGATAAGAGCGATCTTAAGGCTGGGGCGTTTTTGTAATAGTGGAAGGTTAATTTGGTTATATGGAGATGATCGTTGTTGGAGCAGGTGGGCCAGGGAAGAACAGCAGATATATTCGTTGCCGGTGATAACAAGGTTCTAAAGCTTTATAAGAAGGGCTTTCCAATTGAAGCGATTCATGAGGAGTATGAGGTCAGCCAGTATGTGCATGACCTGGGTATCAATGTCCCGAGGGCCTTTGAGATGATCGAGAGGGACGGAAGGCTGGGGATTATTTTTGAACGGGTTCCAGGCACCTCTCTGCTTCATTTGATGACACGGAGACCTCTGCGGATCAGGCGGTTTTCAAGGACGTTAGCCGCCCTCCATCATCACGTGCATTCCCATTCTGTTGCGGATTTGAGCAGGAATCATAAAGAGATACTCGCTCATAATATTCAATCAGCCCCGCTCCTAACCGATGCCGAAAAGTCGAAGATTATTCATCAACTGCAAGGTTTGCCCGAGGATCATAAGCTCTGCCACGGAGATTATCATCCCGACAATGTGTTAGTAACGGATCCAAATAATAGCTGCGTAATTGATTGGATGACGGGAATGGCTGGCCACCCGCTGGGCGACCTCGCCAGGTCCGTACTTCTGTTGACTTATGGCACATTACCAGAAGGGACTCCCAAAACGAAAGGTCTCCTTATCAATTTCTTTAGAAAGCGCATCAAAAAAGAATATGTCAGGCATTACATGAAGCTGGCGAACAAAGATTATGCCGAGGTAGATCCATGGATACTGCCGGTAGCTGCCGCGAGACTTTCGGATGGGATACCGGATGAAGAGAAAAACGCATTATTACTAGAGATCAGAGCAAGATTGAAGACAATTACATAGAAAATGGAGGTAAAGCTACGGCCAAGAACGCCCCTGCACATGAGAGGGTGATCACGACAATGAGAAATTTGGATATTAGGGTGGATAAGGCTTTTTTCTAGGAGGAATCGATAAAGGCAGAGTCTTGCGAATATTTAAACCCCATATTCTTCGATGACCAGGTTGGGCACATTGAGGGCGTTGCTAGGATCGTGCCATCTGTTCAATTTGAGGATATCGAGGATCGTCTTCCAAAGGCCAATTTCCCGCAACCCGTTAAGAAGAACAACCCGACAGCGAGTTGGGGAGGGATGCTATAAAAGCTGCAACAAGAACCTAAAAGTGAGGGTGGAATTACAATGTCACTTCGTATTCTTATCGTTGACGATACCAGGTTTTTACGCATGATGCTGACGGATATATTAACTATTTCAGGATATGAGGTAGTTGGTCAAGTGGAAAATGGGCTGATTGGCATTGAAAAATTTAAAGAGCTTAGACCCGACATTGTTATGATGGATATTTCCAATGCCTGAAATGGACGGAATACAGGCCCTTAAGGAAATTAAAAAAATAGATGCCGATGCGGTGGTGATGATATGCTCGGCAATGAGTCAAAGAGAGCTGATCTCAAGAGCATTGGAGGCAGGGGCGAGCAAACTATGTTACCAAGCCACTCGACCCGGAGACCATTAATACGCTAATTGAGAATGTTATACCGCTGATTGAACGGAAGAAAAGGGCGGGCAGCGAAGACACAGAGGATCCTAAAGAGACGATGGAGAGTCTCGGACAAGGCCCGGTGCTGAACCAGCAGGAGCTAGAGCATTTAAGTCAATTGTTGAGCAGAGGCAGTTGGGATAACGATCCACCGGCTGAGACAAGCCCAGATTTGGACTTGCGTTCTGAGCCAGGAGATGAATTGGAGTCAGGGCTAGAACTAGATGCAGAACTAAAGCTCGAACTAGATCCAGAACCAAATTCCAAGTCTAATTCAGATATAGAATCGGCATCAGACTTAGGTCAGAAGCATGGCTACCTAACAGAGGGGAATTATTACGAGCTGGATCAGCCTGAGGAGCTGCTGTCAGAAGACGAGCCGGATTATGAAGAATCAACAGATCAATTTGGAGCAATTCTTCGAGCCTTTGCGGAAGCTGGAGCTGCAGAAGAGGTGGAGGAAGATGAGGATTCTAAGGAAGAAGATGAATACATGTCCTTTTTTGAGAAAGTGCATGCAGACTTCGAACTGGGATCAGGAACGGAACTGGGCAGTCACACAGAAGAAGCCGCAGCAGTGATCTTTAATGAACATGATAAAACCATTCAGATTGATGTGATGGCCTTAAATGATCAGAAGCAAAGTCTGAAGTTAACCTTGGACAGTTTTTCTTACTTAGTCAGCTGGCTCAAAGAAAAGGGAATTCCGGTCGATTCACAGCAATAGTGATCGGGCAAATAACTTAACTAAGCAACCAGTTACTGATATTCAATAGGTGACTGGTTATTTAGTTTCGCCTATAATCTTTGATTAGAGACCCTGCAATATGGTGAACTTGCATCTGGTTTAGGGAGAAGGGGTTTTCTAGAGAGCAGGCAGTATTGCAGGAGGGAATTCAATGACGGTAACCGTTCGTTTACAAGCCCAGACCTTTCCATTACGGGCCTCTCATGATTTAACCTGGCTGGAGGGCATGGGAGAGGTGTTCGATGTATTCTGGCAGCAGGACTCCGGCAATATTTCATTCGGAGTTCGGCTTGAAGATGGCAGCAAGAAGTTCGTGAAATATGCCGGCGCTGAAACCGTGAATTACGAGGGCAATGTAAAGGAGGCCGTTTTGCGGCTGCGGCAGGCGATACCGGTTTATGAAGCACTGGCCCACCAAAGCTTGGTGAATCTGGTAAATCACTCTTCAACGAGGGACGGATATGCTGCAGTTTTTGAATGGTTTGAAGGGGAGAATCTTCATCCGCATTGGTCCTACCCGCCTCCGGCGAAGTATACGGATCCTGCGTCGCCGTATTATCGCTACAGGCAGCTTTCCTTGGACCAGAGGCTGGCCTCTTTGGATGAAATTTTTGCCTTTCATGCTTTTGCTGAGCAGAAGGGCTTTGTTGCCGTTGATTTTTACGATGGGAGCATCATGTACAACTTCGAATCTGGAACGACCCGGATTTGCGACATTGATCTGTATCGGAAAGGGTCATTTGTCAATTCTATGGGCAGAATGTGGGGCTCTTCCAGATTCATGTCCCCGGAGGAGTTTGAAAGAGGCGCCATAATTGATGGAATAACCAATGTGTTTAATATGGGAGCCACGGCTTTTGGGCTGCTCGGCGGAGAGCTCGACCGTTCATGGGCAAAATGGGAGGCTTGCCCAGAGCTGTACGAGGTAGCCTTGAAGGCTGTTGAACCGGAGCGGGAGCGCCGTTATTCGTCTGTGGCGGAGTTTTGCGAAGCCTGGAATAGACAGCGAATTTAGCCTAATCCAGGCGTTTGCAATTCCGTCATTCCAGGTTTCTCGAAAGAGTCTTTTTTAAATATGTTGACAGTCAGGAAATAGAGAATTTATAATACACATACAACCTACTCATCAATGATGAGGTGCCAACTAGAGATTAGCTGTCTTCGGTATAGGAGGTATGCTGAATATTTTTTATATATAACACTCCTCATCGATGAGGAGGAGGGAAGGATGAGTGTAAGGTGAGCGTAAAATTTGTTGAAAGCGCAGACACATTCGATGAAGGGAGCTTCTTTTCTTCAAAAAATGAATATGCGGAGTATTTGGTGCTCAAGTATTTAATACAGACGGATGAGCCGGTGGGCTCCTGGGTGTTGAAGGTGATGCTTGGGCTTAAAGGAATCGAGTTCAGTACGGCAACGATCGGTAGAATGCTGAAGGAAATGGACGCCAAGGGATTCACGAAGCTTGCCGGTGCCCAGGGGAGGGCCATCACTTCAAAAGGAATGAATTATGCCAAAATTCAGTCAGAAAGAATCGAGCGGGAACGCCTGCAGGCCCGGCTTATGATGGCCGCAATACCACAAAGCTTTGATGAATTAATTGACTTGCTTGATGCCAGAAAAGCTTTGGAGTGTGAAACAGCAAGGCTAGCCGCGCTTCGGGCTTCCTCCAAGGACATCGAAGAGCTTGAGATTTCCTTGAAAAAACATGAGGAAGTAGTCAAAGGCAAGATTGATCCTACGGATATTGCTTTGGATTTTCATATTAAGGTAGCCAAGGCTTCATACAATCGATTCTTAATCGCATCACTGGATATTTTGATTTATGAGGAGCTTCGGCTGGAATCCCAAATCGCTCAGCTCATTACAAGAGAACGGGGAGAGGAGTATCTCCTTCAACATATATCGATTGTTGATTCGATTAAGCAGAGAAATGCCTCTGAAGCCGAGAGACGAATGGGCGTCCATATCGAAACGCTGATTAGTGCGATCAAAGAACAGGCTGAAGGGAATTAAGGCGGCAGAAGGGCTGCCACTAACTATGGACATGGACTAGTTGAATAAGGAAAGGGGCGAAGCAAATGGGTACCGTATTTGATACCGCGATAGTAAATGGAACCATTGTGCTGGAGAACCAAGCGGTGAAGGGAACCTTGTTAATCCAAGATGGGAAAATTGCAGGAATTTTAGACAGCCATAGCAGGGTTGACAGCCGGAAGCTGATCGATGCCGAGGGGATGGTTATATTGCCGGGCGCAATCGATCCCCATGTCCATCTATGGGAGCCAAGTCCCCAAGATTATAGGGAGGACTATAACTGCGGCTCCAAGGCAGCGGCCTCTGGCGGGGTAACGACCTTGATAGAAATGCCTTTAAGTGTTCCGCCGGTCATAGACCGTGAATCCTTCCAATTGAAGAAGGAAATCGCAGACCGAAACTCCTTGATTGATTTTGCCCTATGGGGCGGCTTGATCCCCAAATCTGCGGATAATTTAAGTGAAATGCATAAATTGGGCTGCGTCGGTTACAAGGCCTTCATGTCCTACGCGAATGAGAATTACCCGCATACGCCGGATGATGTCTTATATAGAGCGATGAAGAACGCTGCAAGGTTCAACGGCCTCATTGGAGTCCATGCTGAAAACGCTGACATTGTGGAAGCCGCAGGCAGGGAAATGGAGCAAAGCGGTAATTTGAATCCGGAGTCATACCCGGACGGAAGACCGGCTTTGGCCGAGCTGGAAGCGATGGAAAGGGCCATTTTGCTCGCGGAAAATACCGGATGCCGTCTGCATATTGTCCATATGACTGTAGCCGAAGGCGGAGAAATGGTTCGCAAGGCGAAAGAAAAGGGCATCCGGGTTTCGAATGAAACCTGTCCGCATTACCTGTTATTCGATAAATCGATCCTGAAGGAAAAGGGGCCATTTGCCAAATGCAACCCTCCAATAAGATCGCTTGAGAATAAAGAGGGGCTGTGGGAACAGATATTTAAAGGAAATATAGACTTCATCGGCTCGGATCACTCTCCGTACACGGATGAGGAGAAACTGGCAGGCAAGGATAACATATGGCAGGCCTGGCCTGGATTCGGTGGAATCGATGTCTTGCTTCCGGCTATGATTAGCGAGGGCGTGAATGCCAGAGGACTGGGCTTAGTGGAGCTGGCCAAGCTGGTTTCAACGAATGTAGCGAAAACCTTTGAGCTATATCCAAAAAAAGGGACTATTACCGTGGGATCGGACGCCGATCTGGCGATTGTTGATTTGAACCAGGAATGGGTCTATCAAGGCGAGCATTCGTTTTCGAAGACCAAAAGCTCACAGGGGATTTATGAAGGATACAAGTTTAAAGGCAAAGTGATGGCAACGATGGTACGGGGGACTGTAGTTTATGAGAATGGAAAAATCACGGAGGAATCCACCTACGGAGAGTTTGTCCCCATTCAGCGGTGATTGGGCAATCCCCCTTTTGGGGGCTCATTGAAATAATTGATTTTATACAGCATGGAAACAAGGGAGGCGCATGCATGAACGTTTTAGTAACAGGAAGCTCAGGGTTGGTAGGATCAACCGTGATGGAATTGCTAAGCAGCGAAGGCCATATTGCCGTAGGTTTTGATCAGAGAAAATCGCCGATCACGGATAAGTTTACGGTGGAGACGGGTGATCTGTGCGATTTTCCGAGGCTGGCATCGATCATTAAAAAATACAACATCAACGCGATAGTTCATTCAGGAGGCATCTCGCATCCTCATGCGGGAGAAGTCTCCCCCTATGAGACGGTGAGAACGAATATTTTAGGAACATCAACGATTTTTGAAGCCGCAAGAATATTTAATATTAGCAAGGTGGTTTATTTGAGCTCGGGGGCCGTGTACGGCAATAATTCCGCAGCGGTAACAACTATAGACAGCAAGGTTAATCCAGAGAACACGTATGCGGTATCCAAACTGACGGGGGAGCAGCTAGGGGAGGTGTATAACAGAAATTACGGGATGAATGTGATCTCATTACGTCTTGCTTTCGTTTACGGTCCCAATCGCTTCATGCCGGATCCGATTAAATCCCTTCTGGAGAGGGCCGTTCATGGGGAGGACATAGATGATGCGGCTGGTGGGGATCAACAGCTGGAATTCATCTATGTCAAGGATGCCGCTCTTGCCGTATATAAAGCGCTGCAGGCTGAAAATTGCAGTTCAAGCGTCTTTAATATTGGAACAGGAGTTAATACCAAGATAAAAGAAGTGGCGGCGGTAATTAAGAAAATATACCCTAATGTATACATCCGGATTGGCCCCGGAGATTTAGGCTATGACTTTATTGGTGCATTTGATTGCAGTGAAGCGGAGAAGCAGCTGCAGTTCAAAGCTAAATATCATCTTGAGGCCGGGATTACGGACTATGCGAAGCATTTGGAAAATATTCATAAAGCCGATAAATGAAAGCGCTTAATCAAACGAGAGCGGGTGAACTAAATGGGGAAAATTTCAGTGGGGTCGATTGATTATTTTATTATCTTCAGTTATTTCGCGTTCGTAATAGTAGTCGGGTTAATTGTTCAGAAGCTGATCAAGTCAGACAGTGACTTCTTTCTATCCGGCCGGTCGCTTCCGGCATGGATTACGGGTATCGCGTATTTGGCAGCGAATTTAGGAGCCCTGGAACTATTGGGGATGGCCGCCAGCGGCGCGCAATATGGCATGCTGACTATGCACTACTATTGGGTGGGAGCCGTACCCGCTATGTTATTCGTAGGCCTGTACATGTACCCATTCTTCTATGCGTCAAAAGCCAGAACGATCCCGGAGTATCTAAAGTTCCGATACAATGAAGCAACCCGTGGATTGAATGCCATTACGTTTTTTGTCCTAACAATTCTGTTCTCCGGCATTAGCTTATATGCTATGGGATTGATTTTTAGCGTATTGCTGGGATGGTCGATGGTCTTCAGTATCGTTCTGGCCGCGATCGTAGTTTTATTATACGTATTGCTGGGAGGACTGACTTCATCCATATACAACGAGGTTATTCAGTTTTTCCTAATATGGATCGGTTTGCTGCCCATTGCCTTTATCGGGATGTACAAGTTTGGGGGTATTCACGGCATCTTGGCCAACATGCCCGAGTCCTTCACGCATCTATGGCAGGGCTTAGGCAGCACTGCTGATAATCCAATGGGAGTTAGCTGGTTCGGAGTGATTATTGGCCTTAGCTTTGTTCTATCCTTTGGATATTGGATGACCGACTTTCTGGTCGCACAGAGGGCATTTGCTGCTAAGGATGTAAGAGCGGTTCAAAATACACCTATCTATGCCACCTTCTTTAGAATTATCGTGCCGATCGTAGTTATTGTGCCAGGGTTTATTGCCATTCCGCTGTTCCCTGAGCTGGGTACCGACCCTGATATGCCTTACAATCTGGCATTGCCGCTTACATTAGCCAAGCTGCTGCCTGAAGGGTTGTTTGGTCTAGGCATAACCGCTCTATTGGCTGCCTTCATGAGTGGGATGGCCGGTAATATTACAGCTTTTACTACGGTTTGGACGTATGATATCTACCAGGCTTATATGAAAAAGGATGGCAGTGAGCGGCATTATATTAAGGTCGGGCGTTTAATGGTGGTCATCGGTACAATACTTGCGGTTTTTGCTGCTTTTATCGCTGCCAAGTTCCCGAACATTATGGACTATATTCAAATGCTGTTCTCGTTCTTTAACGCACCGTTCTTTGCAACATTCTTCCTAGGCGTATTCTGGAAGAGAGCAACTGGATGGGGAGCGTTCTGGGGCTTGCTGCTGGGGATTATCAGCTCCTTCTTAATGTACTTCCTAATTCCAAGCGATTTCTACAGCACGATGGCCGAAGGCAACTTCTCTAGAGCATTATGGGCTTGGATCGTAACTATGGTCATTACTATAGTCGTAAGCTTGTTTACCAAACCAAAGCCGGAAAGCGAGCTTAAGGGATTAGTACGGAGCTTGAGTGATAAAATATCCTACCCGGATCTTCCATGGTACAAACGGCCAGGTTATCTAGCCCTTATTTCTATCATTATTATGACTGTCATTAATATTTATTTCTGGTAAGCGATTTCATTTGCCCATGCTTGTAATTTAGACGGCTGTAATGAAAACACGAGGAGTGAGATCATGAAGAGGCTAATATTTGATCTTAAATTTTTAACAGGCGTGATTTTTTGTTATCTGGGTCTAGTCTTGGTGGTTTTCGGATTATTTACCAACAAGACTACAGAGTTCTTTCCGTACAACATCAATTTTTGGTGGGGAAGTGTGACCTTCCTCTTTGGACTAGCCTTTTTCATAGCTGCATTCATCACACGCACGAAGTCTGAAGCATCTCAGACCTCTTAATATCGATTGCACCTTCGTTATTGTTTTGCATAAATGCCTTTGGGTATAAATCCACATTACACTTTAAGGAGATCACATATTATGGATTCTGCACTGAGACCAGCTCATATTTTTGTAGAGCCTTCCGAACAAAGGTTCAGGGATGATTACAGACGTTGGCAAGGGATACCTTCCATTGAAGTCACAGAAAAAGGAAGAATTTTTATCAATTTTTACTCCGGACAAGGTGCAGAGGTTGGCGGGAATATCATGGTTTTATGTGTAAGCGATGACCATGGACAGACCTTTCGCTCAGGCGTTGCCGTTGTAGAGCACCCTGACCCGGAATGTCGCATCTATGATCCGAACTTGTGGATCGATCCTTTTAAAAGATTATGGATGACTTGGACTCAAGCCCGTGGATTTAATGACGGTAGAATGGGCGTGTGGGTTTCCATTTGCGAGGATCCGGACGCGGAAACCCTTAGCTGGACCCCGCCGCGTAGAATAGCCAATGGGATCATGATGAATAAGCCCATTGTTACATCAAAGCAAGAATGGCTATTTCCATGCGCTATATGGTGCAATACCTGCGGAAGTACGCCAAGTGAAGATCATGGGTTGCAGCACGAACAGTTTTCCAATGTTTATGTATCAACCGATAACGGGAAAACCTTTCAGCTACGAGGTCATGCGGATGTACCTAATCGGAGCTTCGATGAGCATATGATCGTAGAGAAACAGGATGGAGCCTTATGGATGCTTGTCAGAACCTTTGATGGAGTCGGGGAGAGCATTTCCGAGAATGGAGGGTATACCTGGTCTCCAGGCAGGAAGAGCCATATCGATGGACCGTGCTCACGCTTCCATATTCGCAGATTGAAATCAGGAAGACTGTTAATGATTAATCATTATAACTTTAATGAAAGAATTGACCTGGAGGATATATTTAATCAGGGAGATGTGAAAAAGTGGAAGGGCCGAAGTCACTTGACTGCTTTATTGAGTGAGGATGACGGGAAGACATGGCCGTATACCTTATTGCTTGATGAGCGCAACGAGGTATCTTATCCGGATGCCGTCGAGGCTGCGGATGGGTATATCTATGTGACTTATGATTGGGAACGTGTGACACAGCGGGAAATTTTGATGGCGCGTTTTACAGAGGAAGATATTATAAAGGGGGAATGCAGCTCTCCAAATGCTGTACTCAAAAAAGTGGTCAACAAAGCAACAGGACAGCCAGATGTCGAATAAGACCTCAGTATAGGCTTGTGTTGCTGAATGAAGGACAGCAGATCATCCATCGTCTGTAGGGTTGGCTTCTACTGCGTTAACTCCATTTCGCACCGCGCGCAGCTCCGGGCACGCAGTTCCCGAGTGCAGCTTCGGGGGCGCAGTTCCGAGCACAGCTCCCGGCGCACAACTCTCGAGTGCAGCTCTAAATGGAACTCCGGGCGCGCAGTTCTCGAGTGCAGTTTCAAATGGGGCTCCGGGCGCACATCTCCCGAGCGCAGCTCCTAACGTGAAGCTCCCAGCGCGCGGTGTTCCATTGCATGACGGTGGTCGATCGCCACATGCCTCAACAGTGTTCAAGTCGATTTACCCTTCTAACAGGGCTAAATCGGCTTTTTGCATTTGCGGAGCTTCTAGAAGAGGGATGAAAGTCTAAGAAATTGTATGAAAACGGATGAAAGAGGACGAGGTTTGACGAATGGAGCGTGCGGTGATATTTTCAAATTAAGTTAAATATGTACAGCAACTAGCCCTAATAGGATGGAGGTGTTCTGATGGAAAGAGGGCATTTTGTTATTACAGGAACATCCAAAGGAATTGGCGAGCAGTTGGCGGCCCTGCTGCTTGATCTTGGACACCGGGTATACGGCATTGCCCGGGGGGCTTCGGAACGGTTGCAAAGCTATGGGAATTACGTCCATCGCACGTTTGATTTGAACGATATTACAGCAATTGAATCCCTGATCGAAGGGATTGTTAATGAGGTAAATATAAATAACTCTAAAATATTTTGCCTGATTAATAATGCAGCCATGCTTGAACCGCTAAAGCCAATTGATCGTTGTACCGCT